>SBHI01000185.1 GCA_006226225.1 Alphaproteobacteria bacterium | reverse complement strand
TTTTAAATCTCGTTTCATCTGTGCCTCCTCGTAGTCTTTTGCCCGGCCCGTGTGCCGGGCATTTCTTTTGTGCCGTATTTTGCGTTTGAGAACACAGCAGCAGCGGTGTATATCTGTAAGGCAAAAGGAATAAAGACCATGGATGTCATTGATTATCAAAAAACCAAACCCGTTGCGCTCTGGCTGTATAGCTGCGCCTTTCTTGTGTTCTGCATCGCGGTGGTGGGGGCGATTACGCGGCTGACGGGCTCGGGCCTGTCCATCGTGGAATGGCAGCCGGTCACGGGCGTGCTGCCGCCGCATGATGCCGAGTCGTGGAACAAGGTCTTCGATCTTTACAAGGAAACGCCGCAATATCAGAAAATCAATGAAGGCATGTCACTGGAGGATTTCAAATCCATCTTTTTCTGGGAATGGTTTCACCGCCTGCTGGGGCGTGCCGTCGGCGCGGTGTATCTGCTGCCGCTCCTGATATTCCTTGCCATGAAACGCATTCCCCGTATTTACCTTCCCAGCTTTGCCGGATTTTTCCTGCTGGGCGGTGCGCAGGGCGTGCTGGGCTGGTATATGGTGAAAAGCGGGTTGATTGATATGCCTGCCGTCAGCCATTACCGTCTGGCGGCGCATTTATCGCTGGCGCTGATTCTGTTTTCACTGCTGTTGAATATGGCGCTCAAGCTGTCGGTGCCGCCATCGAAAGACCGCGCCTTACTGTTTCCGCTTTATAAAATCGCGCGCCGCGTCATCATGCTGCTGGCGGTGACGATTGTCTGGGGTGCGCTTGTGGCGGGCTCAAAGGCTGGATTGATCTATAATACCTTCCCGCTGATGGGCAAATATCCGTGGCCGACGGAGGGGCTGGATATGGCGCCGCTCTGGATCAATCTCTTTGAAAATCACGCTACCGTCCAGTTTATCCACCGTGTGCTGGCAACGCTGACGGCGCTTTCGGTGCTGTTTCTGGTTGGGCGCAGCATGAATTTTCAAAAAAGCCGCCGCGTGTCATATGCTTTCGGTCTGGCAGGGGCTCTAGTGATTGTGCAATTCACGCTTGGCGTGATCACGCTGTTGACGCAATTGCTGTTGCCGGCTGCCGTTCTGCATCAGGCTGTGGCGGTCTTATTGCTGGGCTCGCTGATCTGGGTGCTGCATGAATTGCCGCCGGAGGATTACTCGCTGGATAAGAACGACAAATGATGACATGGCGCATAATTTAGACGATATCACACCGGAACTGCTGCTTTACGCCTATACGGAAGGCTTGTTTCCGATGGCGGAATCGGCAGAGAGCAAGAAAATCTACTGGTTTGATCCCGAACTGCGCGGCCAGCTGTCCATCACCGGCCTGCATGTGCCGAAACGGCTGCAAAAAACCATCCGCCATTACCCTTATGATATTCGCATCAATACGGATTTTGCCGCTGTCATCAAGGCCTGCGGCGTTTCGGCCAGCTACCGCCCGGAAAGCTGGATCAATAAAGCCATTATCGATCTTTATACGCAGTTGCACGAGATGGGCTTTGCCCATTCCGTCGAGGCATGGGACAGAGACACGGGCAAACTGGTCGGCGGTGTTTACGGCGTGGCGCTTGGCGGCGCGTTTTTCGGGGAAAGCATGTTCCACAGCGCGACAGATGCCAGCAAAGTTGCTCTGGTGCATCTGACGGCAAGGCTGTGGCGGCAGGGTTATCAGATATTTGATACGCAATTTGTGAATGAACATCTGGAACAATTCGGCGTTTACGAATTGCCGCGCGCGGAATATAAGGCGAAGCTCGCCGAAGCGCTGAAAAAGCCTTGCGTGTTTTATTCGGATTTAGCGTCTGACGGTGCGGGCGGCTCTTCATCACTGGCGGAATCGCCCGATGACCCGTCGCCCGAGACAACAACCGCGCCTGCGGAGCTGGCCTTGGTGTCGGATTTTTTGCAGTCAATCACCCAGACGTCAAATACCGGATGATCCATTGCCGACAGGGCAGGGCTTGAGGCGAACATCCAACCGCTGAAAACCCAGCGCGTATCTTTCTTGTCATCACCGTCTTTTTTCTTCTTTTGCGCCACATCAGGTAGAACATGTTCCCAGATTTGCAGGAAGGCGGCGCTTTCCGGCTGTTTTGTCGGCGGAGTCTTGCGGCAGGCCTGCGGACGGATAAACAATGTTTCCCCGAATTTGACTGTCTGGCCGACAGGCACCTCAAAGGTCGAGGTACGGGCATAGGTTTTGTCCAGACTGCGCAGCACGGCGACATCCATATCGGTCATTTCAACGGGCTGCGGCTGTGCGGGCTGTATTTGCGGCGGCGGCGCGATTTGATCCTGCTGTTGCGCAAGGGCGGGGACGGCTGTCAGACAGAGGGCGGTCAGACACGCAAGGGCAAGCCATGATGCTTTGCGGAGCTTATTCCGGCGCGTCATCTTCTGAATCGTCCTTTGTTTTTGTCATGCTGAAAATAACCTGCCCAAGCATCTGCTCCAGACCCGGTGGTGATTGCGTGAATTCGATGCGGTCACCCGTTTCCAGATATTCCTCATCGGCACCGATTTCCAGCGCGACATATTTTCCGCCCATCAGTCCTTCGCTGGATAATGTGGCAGAGGTATCCAGCGGTAGTTTAATACCGTTATCAATGTCCATCTGGACAATTGCTTCATAACTGTCATTGTCCAGATAAAAACCGGCAACGCGGCCGACTTTGACACCGCTGATTTTGACAAGATTGCCAACATTCAAGCCGTCAATCCGTGAAAAACGGGCTTCCACCTCATAGCCTTCAACCGGCGCAAGATCAATAACCTTATAGGCAAAGGTCAGGAAGGCCGCTGTGACAGCCAGAACGATTGCGCCCAAAACGGTTTCAACAAGGTTGTTATTATGCATTGCTTTCTCTTCTGCTCTTTAAAATCTTTAAAATTATTTCGGCGGCGTCCATGCCGTGTAATCCCCTGTGGCGGCGGCGCGCTTGCTGCCTGTGGCTTCACCCGGCGGCAGATAGGCGTTATCTGTGCCTGTCTGGTTTTCGTGGTGTTTCTGCTGCCATTTTTGGCGGTAGGGTGTTTTTTTGCGCGGCGCGGGCGGAATTTCATCAGTTTGATGATGCATCCAGCCGTGCCATTCGGGCGGAATGCTGCTGGCTTCTGGTGCGCCGTTGTAAATGACCCAGCGGCGTTCACGCTTGGTGCCGCGCCGCGGTTTGCCGCGGTAATAAACATTACCATGCTGGTCTTCACCGACACGTTTTCCGCGGCGAAGCGTGAAGAATAAAATCTGTATATTCGACAATACGCTGAAAACAGAAAATTTTGCCATTATCCTTACCCGAGAATCCTTATTTATTGCAGCGTCTATTCTTGCACAACATGCCGCGCTACAAAACTGTTTTTTCAAGCTTTGGCGCAGTGCCGTATATTTCCGTTGCGGTTCTGATATAGTTGTTTGTAACGTCCGTGACAAGGAATTTCGTCATACCCTCCCGACCGATAGCGGAGTCGATTTCCGGATGGCGCTGAAGATAATCCGCCAGTTTTGCCGGGATAATCTCATCCTGCGAGATGATTTGCACATGTGGCGGCAGCAGCTCTTTTAGGTAGGGGCGCAGGAAAGGATAGTGTGTACAGCCCAGAATAAGCGCTTCTATGCCCTGTTCTAGCAGAGGGGCGATATAATCCGCCAAGATGGGTGGAAGCCATTTCTGGCCGTTATTTTCGATCAGCGGCACCAACAGCGGCGCGGCGGCAGCAAAAATTTCTATTTCAGGGTCAAGTTTCCGCAATTCCATCTGGTAGATCTGTGATTGCACCAGCCGCTCGGTCGCGAGCAGGCCGATTTTTTTGCAACCGTATTCCAGCGTGGCTTCCAATGTCGGAATTACAACGCCTAGAACGCGGCGGTCGGGGAAGTTTTCCGCCAGATAACCCTGTTGCAACCGCCGCAAAGCGGCCGCGCTGGCGGTATTGCAGGCCACAATCACCAGATTGCAGTCTTCCTTGCGTAGCAGATGGTCAATCGCGCGTTCGGTATAGGCATAGATGGCGTCATTCGAGCGCCCGCCATAGGGCAGATGCAGCGTATCGCCGAAATAAACGAAATCGTGACGCGGCAGGGTTTGCCGCGCTGCTTTCAAAATCATCAGGCCGCCAAGCCCGGAATCAAAAAAACCGATACGCATCATAACGGGATGATACTAATTGCGGCGGAGCAAAAAGAGAAGGCCTGTTTTTAAAACAGGCCTTCTGATTTCTCTCCAATTTTAGGCAGTGTATCTTGCCGTCTTATTTTGAGTAACTTTGTGTTTTTGCTGCTTTGGCGCGGTTTTGAATGTCGTCCGCAGCTTTTTTAACCTGTTTTTGTGCAGCCGTGTTGAATACGTCCGCAGCCAGACCGACAAACATGCGGCGGCCTTTATCCATGACATTGTGAATGAAACCTGAGGTTTCTTCTTTGCCGCTTTCGCTGAGCTGCAGAGAGTTTTTCAGCTTTTCGCCCCATTTGCGGACTGTTGCTTTTCCTTTCCAGGCAACGCCTGTACCTGCAACGGCGGAGGCAACACCGGCAACCATCAGGGCGATCGGATTGACAACACCGATTGCTGCAGCGGTTACGCCGACGATTTGTGTGGCAACGCCCAGAACGGCTGTACCGGCCAGAGCCGCACCGCCAAAGGCTGCGATACCGGCAGCGGCGGCAACCGTCACACCCGCAGCAGCGGCAACGCCGCCTGCAATGGCAAGACCGTTCAGCCCCCAGCGCAGGCCGGTTCCAATAACTTTTCCAACGAAGGAGCGACGATCAGGGTTCTTGCGCCATTCTTCGATTTTGCGCTCCATAACCTTGTCCATTTTTTCATTGTAAAGGGCGCGTTTGAAATGCCGGAAGGCAAAAAACGCCGGGATTGCCGTCGGTGCGAACAGTGCCAAGGCAAAAAATCCTGTAAAAATTTGTGTAATGGCGGTGCCGACCATAAAGGGGGCTTTCATCAGAAGGGATGTACCAAAGCCGATGGCTGTTGCCAGACCGCCCATTTTTGCACCGTCCGTGACCGCATCTTTCACAATCGGATTTTTGCGGTTTTTCCATGCAACTTTCACGCGTTGCTCCAGCTCCCACATAAAGCTCGGATATTCTTTTTTCTCCAGTGCCATGAGTTTATACTCCCTCATTCAAAATAAGATTACACGCCTTTGTATTCCATCAGCCCGCTTAAATCAACGGATTTCGGCACCTCTTCCGCAATATGACTCACCCTTTTGCAGAATCGGTGTGTTAACTAGTTATTAACATATACAGATATTTCCATAATTTGTCAAGTATTATGACGTGATGTTGCAGCGGAAAACAGAAATCAGGCGGCGATATAACCTTGCAAAAGATCCGGCGATAGCGGCATCAGGAAGGGGCCGTCCGTCCATAATAAGGCGCAGCGTACCGTTTTGCCCGGATAAATATGCTGCAGCGTTGTGTAATACATGGCCATCTGGCGCAGATAGATATCGGGCACATGTTTTTCCGCTTGCGGCGGCGGGCGGTTGGTTTTGTAATCAATGGCATAGACATCCGTCTCCGTCACAAACAGCCTGTCAATCACCCCTGAAACCGCGAAAAATTCGCCTTGCTGGTCATTGCGGCGCACGCGTCCGTGGAAGGGCACCTCTGCCTCCGAGCCCTGACCGAAAATCGGTGCGAATTCTTCATGCTGCAGGACTGCCATGACTTCGCGGCGGATGGCATCCTGTTCTGCTTCATCCAGATCATGCATGCGGCGCGAAAGGTAACTGCGGGCGGCTTTTTCACGTGCATCACCGTCCTGCGGCAAAGCGGGCAGCATTTCCAGCAATTTGTGGATAATCAAACCGCGACGGAAGCGGCTTTTATCCTCTTTTCCCAGCAGCGGCGAGCGTGCGGCGGGTTCATTGTCCAATATCCTCGACGGTGCCAGCGGTTTTGACGGCACAGGATCGTTATTCGGTTTTGTCCGGCACCAGTCCGGCACGGATGTTATTTTGGCAATCCGTGTTTTTTCCGGCGGCGGAGCGGTGTCCGTGATAACGGCATTCACATCACGGTGTTGCAGCCGCAAGGCGGGCGAGGGTAGGCCGTCCGGTGTCTCTTGCACTGCAGCGCCTTTGACGTCAAAAGAAATTTCCTGCGCAACGGGCTGCAGAGAACGGTAAAGGGAGCTGTACCAGCAATCCTCCGGCAATTTGCTCGACGGCTTCTTTTTATAGCCGCAAATATACAGTCTGTCTTCGGCGCGGGTCAGGGCAACATAAAGCAGGCGGCGGTATTCTTCTTCCTCTTTGCGGCGAAGCTCGCTGACGCGGGTCGTATAGACGGGATCTTCCATTTCCTGACGCGGTGCCCAAAGCGGCAGTGCCGTTTTATGTGCCGGGGCGTGCCATAGCAAGCGGTCACGGTTTTGAGTATTGTCTTTAGGATGTGACAAGGTATCCGGCAGGAAGATGATCGGTGCTTGCAGCCCTTTTGAGCCGTGTACCGTCATAATCCGCACCTGATCGGCATTTTCATCCTGTTCCTGCTGGCGTTTGATTTCCGTTTTGCCTTTCGAGAACCAGTTCAGAAAATCCTGCAAAGAGACAATGCGCTGCTGCGCATATTGGAAGCAGGCATTCAGTAACTCCTCCATGGGATCCAGCGCATCATGCCCCAACCGTCCGAGCACCGCATGTCGCCCGCTGACGGTGCTGGCAGGGCAGGGTGCATTCAATAACCCGGCAAAAAAGCCGTAAGGCGGCAATGTCTGCGCCTTGTCGATGCAGTGCTCCAGATAATGCGCGACGTTCTCATAGGCGGGATGGGTTTTAACGGCCTCGTAAAGCGAGCCGTCACGACCACGGCATAATGTATAAAGATCATCATCATCCAGCCCGACCAACGGCGTTTTCAAAAAAGTCGCCAATGTCAGGTCATCTTCGGGCATCAGTCCGAAAGCGGCGGCGGCAATCAAGTCTGTGACTGCAAGCTGTTCATTTAAGACCATGCGGTCAACCCCTGCCACGGGAATATTGCGTGATTTCAGTGCGCGAACGCACTGGTCGACAAAAACATTTCGTGTGCGGACAAGAATCATCACATCACCGGGCGTAATCGGACGGCCGCGTGCTGCCAGAATTTCACGGTTATCAAGCCAGTCGCGCAGCGTGTCGGCGATTTTTTCGGCAAGCCGCATACCCGCATCTTCGGTTTGACGGATGGTAAGCGGCAACAGCCATCCGCTTTCCGGCGCAGCGGCATCTTCATCAGCGGAGGTGATGACCGGCCACATCTCAACAAGGCCCGGATGCGCCGCGCGGTGCGGAATATGACGAATTTCCGCCCCTGCCTGCGTCACAAGGCCGCTGCGGTTTTCCGGCAGGGCGAAAAGCGTATCGACGAAATGCAGTACCTCGGGCGTAGAGCGGAAGGAGACTTGCAGGTCAATCAGCCGCCAATCTTTCTCGGAATCTTTGGTACGGTCGCGGAAATAGTCGCGCATCCGTGCGAATTCTGCAGGGTCGGCGCGCTGAAAGCTGAAAATCGACTGTTTTTCATCGCCGACGACAAACAGGGTGCGCATGCGCTCGGTTTCGGCATCACGGCCTTGCCCAGCAAAAAACTCTTCGGTCAGTGCGGTAATAACCTGCCATTGTTCGGGGTTGGTGTCCTGCGCCTCGTCAATCAGGATATGGTCGATCCCGCCATCCAGTTTAAACAACACCCATGCGGCATCGGATTTTTCGCTGAGCAGGTCGCGGGTGCGGTAAATCAGGTCATCATAGTCCAGCAGCGCCAGCTCGTCTTTTGTTTGCTGATAGAGTGCCAGAATATGTGCACCGATGCGCAAAACATCTGCCGTTGCACGCACCAGACCGATGGCTTGCAGGCGGTGATGCGTCTCCAGCACTTTTTCAGCCTCACGCAGCATGACATCGCCGATATTGTCCATATGTGTCTGGGCCGCCTGCGTTCCCATGCGTTTGCGAATTTCATGTTTGCCGGTCAAAAATGCGCTCTTATATATATTAAAGGCGCGTCTGGCGGGCTGCGTTTCATTGGCGGCAAGCCAGTCCTGCATTTTTTCCGCCATCTCGACATCGGATTTGCCGCCATGGGACAGTGCGTCACAGGCGGCGCGCAGATCGGCGAGATGAACGGCCTGCGCTTGTGCAAAATCAGCCAGCACGGTTTTTTCCGTTTCACCGGGCGTTAGGCCCAGTGCGGCATAGATTTTGCCGATCACACCGTCATAGCCGCCTTCATGACTCAGCAAATAGGTCAGACGGCTGCGGTTGCCTGTCAGTTCCGTCAGCAGGCTTTCCATCTGTTCGGCATTGAGAAGCCGTGTCAAATGTGTGAAAGACACGGCAAGCGGACTGTCGGGTTGCTGCCGAACACTGCGGATCATAGCGGATTGGCATTTGGCGAGGTAATCCTGTGCCTTTCTTTCATCCATCACTTCAAAATGCGGAGAAAGTTCGGCCTCAATCGGGAAACGGCTTAAAACCGACTGGCAGAAAGAGTGGATGGTCATGATTTTCATGCCGCCTGCCGTATCAACGACGCGGGCGAACAGGCGGCGTGCCACGCGCACCATTTCCGGCGTGGGGGCATCGCCCGTTAATTCCGTCAGTTTTGTTTTCAGCAAAGGCTCTTCCATGACGGCCCATTTAGACAATACCTCATGGATACGCAGCGCCATTTCCGCGGCGGCGGCCTTGGTGAAGGTGATGCACAGGATTTTCTCGGGCGGAGTCGGGGCGGCGGGGTTTTCACCTGTGCCGGGCAGCATCAGGCGCAAGACGCGATCTGTGAGGATTTTGGTCTTGCCTGTTCCGGCAGAGGCGCCGACCCAGACGGTTGCGCCAGGGTCGGATGCGGCGCGCTGCGGCACATTCGGATCTGCCGGTGCCGCGCCGGAATTACCTGCGGGCAGGGGCGGACGATTCGTATCATGCCGCGCATGGTCGTTTACCATAATTTACAAGCCTTTTTAAGGATTTACCTTGGAAACAAGCATAACAAAGAACATCTGCATTTGGGAGCGGTTTTTATAATTTTCGTCCTTGCAGGAAAAATTATGTCCCAGAAAAAATCACGCCTATTTATTTGATAATTATAGAGAATATCCTAT
Organism: Alphaproteobacteria bacterium; assembly: GCA_006226225.1. Taxonomy (GTDB): domain Bacteria; phylum Pseudomonadota; class Alphaproteobacteria; order Micavibrionales; family CSBR16-224; genus CSBR16-224. The sequence continues at coordinate 7,576 of SBHI01000185.1, read as the reverse complement.
TATGGAAACATTTTACATATTTTTATTTGACAATTATTACGGAAAATGGTTAACTGAATATTAAGGGATATGTAACAAATCGTTAACCAAGTTTAACAAAAAGTTACAAAACAGAGTTTGGAGTAAATTCAAGTAATAGGGGAACAAAACAATGGCACGCATCTTGGTCGCAGAACACAATGAAGAAATCGCAGCTTACCTGGCATCATCTTTGAAGGACGGCGGACACAACGTCATCCTGACGGACAACTCGCTGGACGCATGGAGAACATCAGGCCAATTCGAATTTGACGTGCTGATTGTCGATATCGTTATGCCGGGCATGGACGGCTTTGTGCTGGCGCAAAAAGCGCTGCAAGCCAATCCTTACCTGCATGTTATCTTCATCACGGGATTTGCAGCTGTTGCAATGGATACATATAACTCGCCGGATTACTCGCCGCAGCCGGTTACCACGGCACCCTTCCACCTGAAGGATATCTCGGCGCGGGTTCGTTACCTGATGGGCGATCTGACGGCACTGCCGAAAGCCGATCCGGAAATGTACAACAACGGCACAGAAAATATCGTTTACGCAGACTTTAAAGCCAGAAAACGCTCGTAAACGGCAAGGAAAGTTTTTTAAGGCAAACCTGCTACGAAACATGGCTATTGAAGTAGTGGTTTAGTACTCCAAAACTCTGGAAAAGGTGTCAGGAAACTGACACCTTTTTTTTTCTGTGCTCTTGTTTCTTTTTTATTCTGCGCGGTAAACTGCAACCGTAATTTGACAATAAGGATAACGGTTTTGAGATATTTTCTGCTTTGCGCTGTTTTAATCACGGTTTTTTTTCTGCAAACGGCTTCGGCTTTGGGTGATAAGGAGAAAGACGCACTGGAACAGGCTGTGATCGAGCATGACGGTTATCAGCGTACATACTGGATTTATGACCCGCGCAGCGGGAAAGACGGTGCGGGAACGGGGAAACGTCCGTTGATCCTAGCGCTGCACGGCGGCGGTGGGCGTGCGGAGAAATTTGACAGTGCCTTTGGTGATGCGACCTCGATGCGGGAGCTTGCCGACCGTGAGGACGTTCTGATTGTCTATCCGCAAGGCTATGAGCGCCAATGGAATGATGGGCGCGCCGTCGACCATATCCCTGCGCAAAAGCTGCAAATGGATGATGTCGGGTTGTTATCGGCTCTGATTGATTTGATGATTGCCAAACGTGATGCCGATCCATTGCGCGTCTATGCAACGGGAATATCCAATGGTGGCTTCATGTCAAACCGCGTTGCCTGCGAATTGTCCGGCAAAGTGGCGGCGGTCGGGATTGTGACGGCAGGAATGCCTGTTAATCTGGCACCGCTGTGCGAGCCGGAAGCGCCGGTGGCCGTCTTGATTATGGACGGCACGGAAGACCCGTTATGCCCCTTTAACGGCGGTACGGTCGGCAGTAAAAGACGGCCGCGCGGCAAAATGCTGTCGGCGCTGGACAGTTTTCATTTCTGGCTGAAACAGGCGGGATACAAAGAAGCCGCACCGCTGATGCGCCCCGAAGCAATGCCGGATGTGGATGAGAAAGACAAGTCACGGGTGTTCAAGCAAAGCTTTACCGGCAAGGACGGGCAGGAAGTCATGCTTTATACGGTCGAAGGCGGTGGGCATACATGGCCGGGCGGAAAGCAGTATCTGCCGCAATTCCTGATCGGCAAGGTTAACCGCGATATTGACGGCACAAAGGAAATCTGGGACTTTTTTGTCCGCAATCCAAAAAAAGTGATGAAAAAGAAGAATTAGTGCTGAATCTGGATCAGCATGCCGGAGGCGTTCTTTCCTGTGCCGAAACCGCCATAGCGGTACATGCTGCAACGCCAGCCTGTGGCGGGATATTCTGCAATCATGGCTTGGGAAATTTTGAGGGTCTTGTGAAGCGATTGTTTTTTATTGCTTTTAACCGGAAAAATTTTCTGCATTAAGTTCTCTCTCTTTTTTCTGCGGCAGCTTCTGCCTACACCGCTTTTGCTTTGATGATGCGTTTATACACAATCATGGGCATTATGTCAAGGAATAATGCCCATCTAATTTATTGTGTGGAAGGGGTGCCCAGAGATTAGCGAAGCGTTTTGGCAAGGCGGTCAAGAACCGCATTTACAAGTTTCTTTTCACTTTTGTCGAAAAAGGCCTCGGTGACATTCAGGTAATCGGCGATGATGATGCCGACGTCAATATCATGATGCGCCAGTATTTCGTACGTGCCTGCGCAAAGGATGTGGAGCAGCAGCTTGTCGAGTTTTTCCGGTGTTTTGCCGTCCAATGCGCCTGCAACCATATTGTCAATATCTTCGCGGCGGCCTGCATAACCCGTCACGATGGATTCCAGCAGTTCCTGATCGGCGGGGACGAGCAGATCCTCATCCATCTTGTAACCGAGACGGTGGGTATTGTATTCGCTTAAAACGGCTTTGATATCCTGCTCCTGATGAAATGCCTGATACAAAACCTGCACAGCAGCAAGCCGTGCGGCGGAGCGGCGGGCTTTTTTCGAGCCCTCATTTAACTTGACGTCACGTTTCACGAAGCGGTCGCTTTCTGAAGTTTTTCATTAAGATTGCTAACGAAAGTGTTGAAATCAGAGACTTCTCTGAAATCTTTATAAATTGAAGCGTAGCGGACATATGCAACGGAATCAAGCTGCGCAAGTTCGGCCATGACCTGTTCACCGATCATCAGGCTGGTGACATCGGATTCGCCGGATTCTTCCAGACGGCGGACGATGTTGCTGACCGCGCATTCGATTTCGACCGTGCCGACAGGGCGTTTTTGCAGCGGCAGGCGCAGGGAGCGGATCAGCTTGTCGCGGTCAAAAGTCTCGCGGCGGCCGTCCTGTTTTAGAACCGTTAATTCACGCAGCTGCACGCGCTCAAAAGTTGTGAAGCGGGCATTGCAATCACCACAGGTGCGGCGGCGGCGAATGGCGGCGTTCTCCTCGGCCGGGCGTGAATCTTTGACTTGTGTATCTGTATGTCCGCAGAAGGGGCATTTCATGGTGCTTATCCTCTTTGTTGTTTATACCAGATCCTGATAAATCGGGAAGCGTGCGCAGAGTTCCGTCACACGTGCGGCAACGGATTTCTCAACGGCTTCATTGCCGTCAATGCCATTGGCGGCAAGACCATCCAGCACTTCCAGAATCATTTCACCGACCAGGCGGAATTCGGCAGTACCGAAGCCGCGCGTCGTGGCAGCAGGGCTGCCCAAACGAATGCCGGAGGTGACCATCGGTTTTTGCGGGTCATTGGGAACGGCATTTTTGTTGCAGGTCAGATGTGCGCGCTCGAGGCTGATTTCCGCATCACGGCCTGTCAGACCTTTCGGGCGCAGGTCAACCAGAACCATATGGCAGTCAGTGCCGCCGGACACGATGTCCAGACCGCCGTTTTTCAGGGTTTCCCCCAAAATGCGGGCATTGTCCAGCACGGATTTCGCGTAATCCTTAAAGGCAGGCTGCAAGGCTTCATGGAAGGCAACAGCCTTGGCGGCAATCACATGTTCCAGCGGCCCGCCTTGCAGGCCGGGGAAAACGGCGGAATTGATCTTTTTGCCGATAGCTTCGTCCTGAGACAAGATGATTCCGCCGCGCGGGCCGCGCAGGGTTTTATGCGTGGTCGAGGTTACGACATGAGCATGTGGCACAGGGTTCGGATAAAGCCCTGCGGCAATTAGGCCAGCGTAATGCGCCATATCAACCATCAAATAAGCGACGACTTCATCGGCGATTTCGCGCATACGTTTAAAATCGATAACGCGCGGATAGGCCGAAGCACCTGCAATAATCATTTTCGGCTGATGTTCCAGCGCCTGTGCATGCAGGGCGTCATAGTCGATCAGGTGATCATCGTCGCGCACGCCGTATTGGACGGCTTTAAACCATTTTCCCGACATATTCGGCGCGGCGCCATGCGTCAGATGCCCGCCGCAAGCCAGTGACATGCCCAAAATGGTGTCGCCGGGGGACAAAAGCGCCAGCATAACGGCCTGATTGGCCTGTGCGCCGGAATGCGGCTGCACATTGGCGAATGTCGCATCAAACAATTGGCAGATGCGTTCAATGGCCAGCGTTTCGGTTTCATCAACAAATTCGCAACCGCCGTAATAGCGTTTTCCGGGATAGCCTTCGGCATATTTATTGGTCAGGACGCTGCCTTGTGCTTCCAGCACGGCGCGGGAGACGATGTTTTCAGAAGCAATCAGTTCGATCTGGTTTTGCTGGCGGTGCAGCTCATGAGCGATGGCTTTATGGACGGCAGGATCCGTTTGCTCCAGTTTGCTTGCAAAAAACATGTGTTTCTCCTGTTCTGCGCTGTGTTGCGGCTTTGTCATGGACATATGGCTGGCTCCTTACATTCCCGTGGTTTAAGACATTTTTTCGACGCGCTTTGCATGGCGGCCGCCTTCAAATTCCGTATTCAGAAAAACGCGGGTGATATCTTCCGCCGTAATTGTTCCTGTGACGCGTTCACCCAGCGCCAGAATATTCGCATTATTATGTTCGCGGGCAAGGCGGGCGGTTGTCGTATCGTGGCAGAGTGCGGCACGCACGGCTTTGTTGCGGTTTGCGGCAATGCTGATTCCGATTCCCGTACCGCAAACAATGATGCTGAAATCTGCGTCTCCGCCAGTGACGGCCTCCGCCGCTTTGGCACCGAAATCCGGATAATCAACGGAGGTCTCGGCATCATGCGTGCCGAGATCGGACACGTCATAGCCGTCCTTTTGCAAAAATGCGATAAGGTGGGTTTTTAATCTGAAACCGCCATGGTCGGCGGCGATGGCAATACGCGGTTTTGGATGCGACACGTTTTGCTCCCATCAATAAATAGAGTAATGCGTCAGTGCTGCATACTAGATATAGTGTTTTATAGGGGAAGTTCAATCGTTTTTTTGCCTTCATCGAGAATTTCCCGCGCCAGCGGGATCGAAACGGGGCGTTTTTGTGCCAAAGCGGCCGTATCAAGCGCGGCAGCAAGGCTTTGGATAGCGCTACAATTGCGCTCCGTTCGCTTGAGCACATACTCCGTAACCTCGGGGGATATTTTTGTCTGGCGGTCAGAGAAGTATTTCACGAACAGCGTTTTCAGCAATGAATCATCCGGCGGCAGCAGATTGACCGCTGCAAAGGTTTTTAAACGTGACAGCAGGTCGGGCAGGGGGCAGTCCCACCCTGCGATATCCGTTGTGGCTGCCAGAAGAAAGCGTCCTTTTTCAACATTGTGAATATTGTACAGATGGAACAGTGCTTTGGCGCAGTCAGCCTCTTGCAAGACTGTATCGGCATTGTCCAGCGCAAAACAGCGGGCGCTGTCCGGTGCGGCTGTTAAAATCTCCTCCTTGCGCAGAATCTCAGGTGTGAGCAGTACGGCACCGGTTTGCGCCGCCCATAGATTGAGTAAATGACTTTTGCCGGAGGATTCGGGGCCGTACAGAATGGCACCTGCAGCTTCCCAATCGGGCCAGCGGGCCAGATAGTCCAGCGCGGCACGGTTGCAGTCGGACGGCAGCAGAGTCCCGCTTTCTTCCGGGCCGGAGAGGTCAAAGAAAAGTTGTTGTTTCATTGCCGCCACGCCGATTCCGGTATTACTGTTGAGGCACGAGTTGATGGGGCGGGGTATTTTCCATCGGCATTTGCTGCGGAACGGCTTCCGGCTGTACCGGTGGTGCATAGAATTGCGGCGTCACATGCAGCCCGTAGACGCGCTCTTCGGCGCGGCCGTAGGCTGAGCTGACAGGCACAGCAAGTTCCAGACCTTGTTGGTCAAAAGCGCGGCGCAACTGGTCTTCTGATCCGCGGAAGCTGATTTTTGTCCGTGCCGAATTGCGCCCCAGCGATAGAACTTCTAGATCCTCGACGCTGAAAGTTTCCTCGACGCGTTTCTGGATGGCCAGCCATTCGCCCATATTGGTAAAAGCGATATCGGCAACAATCGGTGCCTTGCCGCTTGTTTCCTGCACGGGTTCCGCAGGTGTTCCGCTATGGAAGAAGGCAGCCAGCCCCGTTTGCGGGGGCACGGGTTTTGCGGCGGCTTTTTTTGCTGTTTGTTGCCAGCGATCTTCTAGATAAAAGACGGTTTTTGCAATGCCGTCTGTGAACAGAGCACCTTTCACATTTTCACCGTTATCCAGATTGACGGTGCGGACATGTGCCATTTCATCACCGTCCAGCGCGTAAAGGTGCAGTAATCCGTAGCGGAAAGATGGGTCTTCAACTTCGAAAATTGCCATTACCGCATCTGTCGCCTGATAACGTTGCATCAGCCTGTCAACCGCATTGCGGTCATGGCGGATCATATCGGATTCTGCGGCAAGACGGATATCCGTGCTGTCGCCTGCAGGAATTCGCAGAGGAACAAAACTGCGGCTGTGGTCATGTGTCTGCCATGCGGTCAGCCAGGGATTGCGCTCGCCCCAGAAAACGCTGCCTGTCGTAATATCGCTGTAACGGATGACGGGCAAAATCAAAACCGTATCAGGCATGCTGGTCACCAGTTCGCCGTACACACGGGACTGAAAAAACTTTTTGGTAATGTCAGGACGGAAATAGAAGGTCAGCGTTGCAATATAACGTACATCCGAGACGGCTTCTTCATTAATTTCAAAAGATTCAATTAAGGTGCTGACAGTTTGTTCATCCGCATCCGCCAGTACGGCCTTGCGTCGCTCCTGATCGGGAACAAGTCGTTCACTGAGCATTTCAAACGCTGTCTTCCTTGCGTTGCGCAGCGCGGCAGCACGGGCGGCGGCGGCATCTTCGGCCGTTTCATCAACAGCGACGCCGGTTACGGTGAAAACGCCGGTTGCCGCCTCTGTATCGCGGGCAACGGCAGGGGAGGCATTTATAAAAAGTGCGGCGGCCATAAAAACGGCGGCAAAAAATAAATAACGGAAAGAGAACATCGTTCAAACTTACCTTTCATCCTGCTGATACAGTTCCGGAGGAATGAATTAATACGTGACATTCCTGCCTGTACAATAATAAAATGTTTCTTGAAGGTATCACAACCTTAATTCGGCAGAGCCTGTCTCTGTCGCCTGAGGACTATACAAGAGGGAAAGGGCAAAAACAATGCACATCAAGAAAACGGATAAAGCGGCACAACAGTCCTGGCAGGGCTGGGTGAGTTTTACCAAAGCCATGACCATCGCGGTTGGCGGTTCGGTTCTGCTGCTTATTCTTTTGGCACTTATTTTCACGTAAGAAGCGTCTGTCCGGCCGGCTCTGCAAGTCGGCGCGGGCGGGTTGCACTTTTTCACAAAGTTTCAGTAATCATCAATGCGTTTTTGGATCGTTTACATCTTTGCAGTTTTCGTTTTTGGCGCGGTCGCTCTCTTTAATGCCGCGCCCGTTGCTGCGCAGGGGCTGCCGAAAATGCTGATTATTAACGGGAATGCGACCTCCTACAAAATTATGCCCTTCATTTATCATGCAGAAGGGGTGGAAGGCGAAGCGCCTGATTTCAAGAAAATATCCGATAGCTATCTGCGCGGAAGCACACAATCCCTTAATTTTGAGAAATTTCTGCATTTCGGCTATGACGG
>SBHI01000141.1 GCA_006226225.1 Alphaproteobacteria bacterium | reverse complement strand
CCCTGCACACCGAAATCGGGAGAGGCCGACACCCAGATCGCGCCCAGCGATGCCGTTGCCAGCATGGCGATAATCGTTTCCGGCATATTGGGCATATAGCCCGCCACACGGTCGCCTTCACCGATCCCGGCCTGTTTCAATGCCTGTGCCGTACGGCTGACGGCCTCATACAGTTCTTTAAAGCTGATGCTTTTTTCAACGCGGTCTTCACCGCGGAAGATCAGCGCCGTGCCGTTATCGCGGCGGCGCAGCAGATTTTGTGCAAAATTCAGACGGGCATCGGGAAAGAACGCCGACTCCTGCAGATGCATGCCGGCAACAAAAGCCTCCTCGCCTTTCTTTTCAGCAATCACTTCGCAGAAATCCCAGACTTCCGACCAGAAAGCGCCTGTATTCTTCACCGACCAGCGCCACAGCGTTTCGTAATCAGGGAGATTGACGTTATACGTCTTTTCGATCATGACGCGGAAGATATTCATTTGCGAGGCCGCGCTCCAATCAATATCAGGTGTCCAGAACATTTGCGGTTTTTCGCTTTCCAAAACTTTCTCCGTATTCATCATTGGGGGCCCCTTGAAAATATCTCACATGAATGTGGCTCAAGCTACTTCAGAACCGCCAAGAAATCAAGCCATCCGCAGGAAGCGAGAAAAAAGTGAAAAAAAGGCTTGCAATTTATTTCTTGATATTATACTCAAATAGAGTATATAATATACTCATATGGAGAATAAATGAGTGATTCGCCCACGGCACTGCAAAAGATAAAGGAGAGGGCCATGCTGACGACCAAAGACGCGCTGAAAAATAAAGACAATTGCACCATTCCCGCAAAAGCGGAAACAGAGACGGCGCTGGCCTATACGGAAGAAGTTGCCCGTGAAACCGAAGCGCTGTATGAGCGTGTTGCCAAAGTCATCACCCGTGCGGAATGGCCGAGTTTCGCGCCCTATATCTACGAAATCAACAAGCTGAAAAAAGAAAAGAATGCGGTTATTCTGGCGCATAACTATATGACGCCGGAAATTTTCCACTGTATTTCCGATTTCGCAGGCGACTCTCTGCAACTGGCACAGCAGGCCGCAAAAACCGATGCGCAGGTCATCATTCAGGCCGGCGTGCATTTTATGGCCGAAACCTCGAAAATCCTGAGCCCCGAGAAAACCGTGCTGATCCCCGATATGGAAGCGGGCTGCTCGCTTGCCGCATCCATCACGGCGGCGGATGTCGAGCTTTTGCGTGAGAAATATCCCGGCGTGCCGATTGTCACTTACGTCAACACCTCGGCAGAGGTGAAGGCCGCATCCGATATTTGCTGCACCTCCTCCAATGCTTTGGCGGTTGTGGAATCTTTTGACTCAGATGAAATCCTGATGATCCCCGACCAGTATCTGGCGCGGAACATCGCGAAACAGACGAAAAAGAAAATCCATACCTATGCCGGAAGCTGCGAAGTGCATGAACGCTTTACACCCGACAGCATCCGCCAATTCCGCAAAGCATGGCCCGATGCGGTTATTCTGGCACATCCGGAATGCCCGCCCGAAGTTGTCGAGCTGTGTGATTTCGCCGGATCGACAAAAGCGATGAGCGATTACGTCACCGACAAACAGCCCAGCCGTGTGGTGATGATTACCGAATGTTCGATGTCCGACAATGTCGCCGTCAACAATCCCGGTGTGGAATTTGTCCGCCCCTGCAATATGTGCCCGCATATGAAACGGATTACGCTGCCGAAAATCCTCGACTGCCTGAAAAACATGTCGGGCGAGGTGACAGTTGACCCTGCCGTTGCGGCACGCGCCAAGCTCTCTGTTGAGCGGATGCTGGCAGTCACGGCTTAAACTTTAAATATGGTGAGGACGCCATGGGTAGAAACAGCAAAATACAAATTGAAGAAAGATCAGGCACCGTCATCGTCGGCGCAGGTGCGGCAGGATTATTCGCCGCATTAACACTGGCGAAATCCGGACGCAAAGTCACGGTCTTGAGCGAAGCCGAATTGAACGGCATTTGTGCCAGCTGCTGGGCGCAGGGCGGGATTGCCGCCGCTGTTTCCAAAGAGGACAGCGCCGCCGCCCATACCCGCGATACGCTGAAAGCCGGTGCCGGAACATCCGATAAAAACGTCACTGCCACGCTGACCCGCGATGCGCCGGACTATATCAAAATTCTGGAAAGCTATGGCGTCGACTTCAAACATGACCCTGAAACAGGCGAATTTGCCTTAAACCACGAGGCCTGCCACAGCCAGCGCCGCGTTTTGCGCGCCAAAGCCGGTGACGGTTTCGGTAAGGAACTGATGCGCGCTTTGACAGCGGCTGCAGCGAAGGAAAAGAATATCCGTTTTGTCGCTTTTCAAAGTGCGGTCGCGCTGGTGCGTGAATATACGCAGACCCATGGCGCACTCTCCGGCATTCTGGCCTATGACAGCAAAACGGAGGATTTCCGCCTCTTCCCCGCCGCTGCCGTCATTCTGGCGACAGGCGGTATCGGTGCGCTGTATTCGCATACGACCAATCCGACTTTCGCAACAGGACGCGGCATTGCCATGGCAGCACGTGCGGGAGCGGTTCTTGCCGATATGGAATTTGTGCAGTTTCACCCGACGGCGCTGGCACTGGGGCGCGACCCTGCCCCGCTGGCAACCGAAGCCCTGCGCGGCGAAGGTGCCTTGCTGATCACCGAAGACGGCAACCGCTTTATGGCCGATCAGCATCCGATGGCGGAACTGGCACCGCGCGATATCGTCAGTCGTGCCGTTTTTGCCGAGCTGAGCCGCGGCAAGCGCGTTTTTCTGGATTGCCGCAATATCAATACGCAGGAATTCCCCGCATTGCGCGAAGCCTGCACGGTGGCAGGGCTTGACCCGCAGGACGTTCCCGTTCCCGTCCATCCCGCCGCACATTATCATATGGGCGGAATTGCCAGCGATGCCAATGGACGCAGCAGCCTGTCGGGCCTTTGGGTTTGCGGCGAGGTCGCCTCGACCGGCTTGCACGGCGCAAACCGTCTGGCCAGTAATTCCTTGATGGAAGCGGTTGTTATGGGCGGTCGCGCTGCGGCGGATATCCATCAGTTTCTGGAGAAAACACCGGAAACAAACATGCTGCGCGTACCCGATTACTGCCGCGAGATTGCAAACCAGTATGTGCCGCTGAATGAATGTGACCTGATTGTCACCCGCGCCCGCACCGAACTGCGCGAAGTGATGACACGTCTGGTCGGGGTTGCCCGCCATGAAAGCGGGTTAAAACAGGCGATTGATATTTTCCGCAAACTGGAAACCGTTTCCGCCTTGGCGGATGCGGCGCTGGTCGCACGACTGATTGCAACAGCCGCCTTGCA
>SBHI01000073.1 GCA_006226225.1 Alphaproteobacteria bacterium | reverse complement strand
CGTCCACCGCCCCCATTTACATATTTTTTACCTTTTTACTATAGACTGTCCTCTAAGCATAAGAAGAACATGCGTTAAGTGGAGGCAATATGCGCATAGAGAATGCAGGGCTTATCACAGACATTTTCGGGCATCCCGTTCTGGTGCTGGAAGAAACGCTCGAATCCGGCAATATCCGTGTCGATATTAATGAAGATGCGGTGCGTATCTTCCGCAACAATGAAGAAATAGGAAAAATTGAAGATGTGCCGGAGGAGGTCGGCTTCTGGCTTGCCCGTCAGGAAAATCTCGGCATTATCGCGGGTGGCGGCAACAGCATCACCCACAGCGCCGTTGTTTCCACCCCTTTGAATATTGAAAAACTGGCTGCCCATCAGGTCAAAGATTATGAAGAAGACCTGAACGCCACCTTCGCTGCCATCATGACGGATGATTTCATGCGCCGCCTGCACGAATATGATGTGGAAAAACAACGTGTCTTGATGGAAGACTGGCTGGACGAGATGCGCCGGAAGCTCGCAGAAAACGTCGAAGCGCCGTCCGTTCTAAAATATATGGAAGAGACCTCTGACGAACAGGGGGAAAACGAAAGTGAAGAAGCCTATAACAGGCGTATGCTGGATGACTTCCTGAATTACGTCGATACGGATATGCGCTACAAGAAAAGCGACACCTATCTGATTGACAAAGCCTATTACGAGGCCGTCAACCGCGATCCGCAGGATCGTGCCACATTGACGATGCTCAGCCACATGACACCGGCAGACTTTATTGGTGCGGCAAGCCGCCCCTTAAGCGTCGGCACAGATATGACCGGACGTATGGGAACCGTCACCACCCTAAACGGATTGCCGTCGGAAGGCTTTACACATTTCTTGAAAAATTTCGCCGACAAACACGGTACCACACTGGTTGCAATGGGCACGGCTACATTACAGCGCGCCGCCATTCTCGGCGCTGTCGGTATGGTGGCACCACCGCTGGTGCCGCTGGCGGCCGTTGCCTATGGTGCATATAAAATGACCAAGGCGGTTTCCGGCATTTACAACACATTGCAAAAGGAAGCCAAAGAAAAACAAAATAACGGTATGGGAAAAATCGCCTCCGTTGCGGCAGCCGCCAAAAAACACAAATGGGCACTGCTCGGGCTTGCGGCTGTCGGTGCAGCCTTTGCCACCGGCATTATTGATCTGCCTTTTGATTTTGACGCAACAGATGCTCCTAATATCACGCCGGATGCCTCAACCGTTATTGCTAGCGACGATTTAACCACAACTGTTCCCGAAACCGTTGTGACGGCAAGTGATACGGTTACAGCATCTGATGTCACACCCGAAATCACACCTGAGGTCACAACAGAGACTGTCACCGAAGTCGAAGTAGTACAAGAACCGGAAACCGTGACCACCACAACGGATACAGAAGTTGAAGTCAGCACAGACAGCACCGGCCCGATAGATTATGCCGCTATGCCTGAATTCTCCGCCATACAGGGCGCAATGGGAAATCTGATGCAAGTCGAAGACATCCATACCGGTATTATTGCCAATCTGCAGCAAGGCGATACGATCATTCCTCTGCATATCTATGTTGATGATGCTGGCGCATTACAAATTGATGAAATTACCAGCCAAACCATCAACACACCGCTGCTACAGCAAGCGGGTGTGCAGACGCTTGGACTTGACCAAAATTCCGGCTGGACACAAGCTAGCGGCAGGCCGCCGTATATGCCGACCATTCCGACGGAGGACTATAACGCCTTTCTGTCCAAAGTTGACCCCGAGGTCACGCAAAGCGTTCCCGACATGCGGCCCGATATCCGCACCACATCTGGACCACGTAGCGGCGGATAAGGACAGGTTTTTCTATTCCTAAGGCTTTTCACGGCACTTTCCACAGGTTTCCCATGTGTTTTCCTTGCCTTTCGCGCCGAATCCCCCCATATTACGGGGTGGAAGGTTGACAATGGGCAGCTGTCCCGTTAACCCGGTCAGATCCGAAAGGAAGCAGCCGCATATGGGTTTTGCTGGGTCGTTGCTCGGCCTTCCACCTTTTTACTTTTTGCTGTAAAATTTTAAACATGTCCCAGCCTCAGAAAACAGATGTAAAACAGGAAAGCGCCGCCAATACCGATGGCGCAGCTGATACGCCTTATCTGGTACTGGCGCGGAAATACCGCCCCCGTAATTTCTCCGAACTGATCGGTCAGGATGCGTTGGTACGTACCCTGCAAAATGCCATTGCCATGAACCGCATCGCCCATGCCTTTATCCTGACAGGCGTTCGCGGTGTCGGTAAAACCACAACCGCGCGGATTATCGCCCTTGCTCTGAACTGTATCGGCAAGGATGAAAAAGGCGGCATCACGGCAGAACCCTGCGGCGAATGCACACACTGCAAGGCCATCATGGAAGGCCGCCATGTCGATGTGCTGGAAATGGATGCGGCATCACGCACCGGTGTTGACGATGTACGCGATATTATTGATTCTGTACAATATGCCCCCGCCTCGGCACGCTTCAAAATTTTTATCATTGATGAAATCCACATGCTGTCAAAATCAGCATTCAACGCATTGTTGAAAACGCTGGAAGAGCCGCCGCCGCATGTCAAATTCATCTTTGCCACAACCGAAATCAATAAAGTTCCCGTTACGATTCTGTCGCGTTGCCAACGCTTTGACCTCCCGCGCATTGACAGCAATCTGCTCAATAGCTATTTCGCAGAACTGCTGGGCAAAGAAAAAATCGATGCCGAGGACGAAGCCGTGCATCTGATTGCCCGCGCCGCCGATGGCTCCGCCCGTGACGGCCTTAGCCTGCTTGACCGCGCCATTGCCCTGTCTGACGGTAAAATCACCACAGAGTTAGTGCGCGACATGCTTGGTCTATCAGATCGTAATATGATTTTCGACCTGTTAACGGCCCTCAGTGCGGGTGATGCGGAAAACAGCTTTGCCATTGCCGAGAAACTCTTTACCTCGGGCGCCGATCCCGACCAAATTCTAAAAGACCTGCTGGATGCCGTTCACCTTGTCAGTAAGGGCAAGGTTGTGCCTGATACGCTAAAAACCGGCTTTCTGCCGGAAACAGAAAAAACGCGCGGACTGGCATTGGCGGAAACGCTTTCCGTTCCGGCCTTGTCGCGTTTGTGGCAAATCCTCGCCAAAGGGCGGGAAGAGCTGAAAGCCGCTGCAACGCCTGCGCAAGCACTGGATATGATATTGATACGCACGCTTTACGCTGCGCAAATGCCCCTGCCCTCCGAGATTATCACCGCCCTTGAAAACAGCGGCAATGATGAAAACACGGCACAAAAAAAAAGCCTGAAACAAGCCTAACCC
>SBHI01000144.1 GCA_006226225.1 Alphaproteobacteria bacterium | reverse complement strand
GTCTTCAAGGAGTAAAAAACCATGGCACATAAAAAGGCAGGCAGTAGCTCGAAAAACGGTCGCGATTCGGCCGGTCGTCGCCTTGGCGTCAAAAAATTCGGTGGCGAATACGTCATTCCCGGTAACATCATTATTCGTCAGCGCGGTACGAAATACCATGCAGACAAAAATGTCGGTATGGGTAAAGACCACACGCTGTTCGCTCTTGTCGAAGGCCGCGTTCAATTTATCAAACGCGCAGGCAACAAAACTTTTGTCACGGTAACGCCCGAGGCAGCATAAAGATTTGCGCAGAAATGTGCGAAAACAAGGGGAACGCTGCGTTCCCCTTTTTTATATAAAACAGCGATAAGAAAATGAAATTTCTCGATCAGGCAAAAATCTATCTAAAAAGCGGTGACGGCGGCGCAGGCTGCATGAGTTTCCGCCGCGAGAAATATATTGAATTCGGCGGCCCCGACGGCGGAAACGGCGGTAAAGGCGGCGATATCATTTTTGAAGCCGTTGATAATACCAATACACTGATCGACTTTCGCTATCAGCAGCATTTTCGCGCGGAAACCGGCCATCACGGCGAAGGATCAAACCGTACAGGTGCAAAAGGCAAAGACTGCATTATCCGCGTTCCGGTCGGAACCGTTATCCTGTCGGAAGACAAGGAACATGTTCTGGTCGATATGACCACCCCCGGGCAGCGCGTTTATCTGCTGCGCGGCGGTGACGGCGGTTTCGGGAATGCGCATTACAAATCCTCCACCAATCAGGCACCGCGTAAATTCACCCCCGGCTGGCCCGGGCAGGAGCTCGCCGTATGGTTGCGCCTGAAACTGATTGCCGATGCGGGACTGCTAGGGCTGCCCAATGCGGGTAAATCCACCTTCCTTGCCGCATGTTCGCGCGCCAAGCCGAAAATTGCCGATTATCCTTTCACCACACTGACCCCGAATCTGGGCGTTGTCGGCATTGACGGCCGCGAATTTGTCATGGCCGATATTCCGGGATTGATCGAAGGCGCACATGAGGGGCTGGGCATCGGAGACCGTTTTCTTGGCCATGTCGAACGCAACCGCGTCTTACTGCATCTGATCGACTGCACAATGGACGACCCCGCCGCAGCCTATCAGACCATCCGGAGGGAGCTGGAACTCTACGGCGGCGGGCTGGCACAAAAGCCGGAAGTCATCGCCCTTAGCAAAGCCGATGCACTTGGCCCCGAACTGGCGGAAGAACAGCGCCGCGAAACCGAAGAAAAAATCGGACAACCTGTCATGCTGATTTCCGCCGTCAGCGGTGATGGTGTCAAAGAAGTTCTGCGCGCCCTGATGCGCCATATCGACGGTACGATTGCCGAAGAAGAAGCCGAAAATGCGGACTTCCCCTCTGCCGAAGAAAGCGTCCCCTACGACCCGCTGAACGGTTAAACTTCGTTACGTTTCAATGCCCGTAATATAAAACGTCCCGGATGGATTGCCCCAGCGACCTTTCCCGACACCGGCAACGGATCACCGCAAATTTGTGCGGCAATCATCTCTCCTGCCAGTGGCGCGGAAGTCATACCGTGCGACCCGAATGCCCCACATAGATACAACCCTTCATGCACTGCGGCACTCTCCAAATCAATCTGCTTCTCCGTCAACTGCCCATAAGACAGCCCCGCATAATCTTCGCGCCATTGTGCCGCCACAGGACATTGGCCGACAACCGGCAAATGATCGGGAACAGATGTGCGTATTCCCGCACGCCCCTGTAAATTTTCCGGTTTTACCTCCTTAAAAAATGCGGACGGCAAAAATCCACCCAGCATGGACAGGTTTTTCCGGTGCCCCTTCTCCGTGACGGGATGCGTTTCCGCTTTCGACCGCAATTTTTCAAAGGTCGCTCCCGTGTAATGAACGCCTTCTACGGCAGGCGGGAAATATCCCTCCTGCGTCACAACGGCTTTTAATTTTCGGGAGGCCGCATTCTCCGGCAGGTAAGAAATCTGACCGCCGACATAGCGCAACGGCAGAAAATCCGTCTCTGCAAATCCCGTTAAGGACGGCCCTGCCGCCAGCACAAGATATTCAGCTTTCGCCAGTATCACACCCGCCGCATCCAGAACACACCACACCCCGTCCTGCCGCATAATTTTCTCTACCGTCATGCCACTGCGCAATGTGACCTGTGCAGGAAATGTCTCCAAAAGAGATGTACAAAACACAGCCGGAGCAACCAGCCCCGCACCGGGATAATAAAGACCGCCGCTGGCAAGAGAAACGCCTGCAATCTCCGATGCCTGTTTCCAATCAACCGGACGCAGCATATCCGCTGACAGTGCCGTGCTTTTTAACATTCCGGCATAGCGTTTGACTTCCGCAGCATCACCGCCGTCCAGCATCAAGACAGATGTATTGCGCCAAAGTTCTGCATTCTCAAATTGTGACAAAAGCCGCGTTGTATGGCAAAAAGCATGGGTATAAAAATCCCCCGCCGCAGAAACCGCCGCTGTCAAACGCGGATACACAACCCCGACCGGATTGCCGGATGCCGCACATGCAGCCCCTTCCGCCCTTTCCAGAACCGTCACATTTATCCCGCGAGCAGCCAGCGCATAGGCACAGGAGGCGCCTGCGATACCCGCCCCGATTACAATGGCGCTGCCGGATTTTTGTGTTTTGACAGCCGCACCTTGATATGTGCCGATCAGCATATCGCGTTTTTTGCCGTAACCGCGCGTTTTCTCGACATGAAACCCTGCCGCTTCCAATCCGCGCTTCACCGCCCCCGCCGCCGTAAAAGTCGCCACTGTACTTCCCTGCACGGATGAACGCGCCATATGCCCGAACAGCTCTTCTTCCCACATATCCGGATTTTTGGCAGGCGCAAAACCGTCCAGATACCAAGCATCAATCTGTGTTTTGATTTGCGGTAGCATCTCCTTCACATCCCCGAGGCATAATTGCAGCTGGACAGCGCCAAAATCCAGGCGGTGAAAGCCTTTCACCGCAGCGGGATACTGCGCCAAAAGCGCACGCGATGCCGCAGCATAATCCGGCCAATAAGCATGGATTTTCTTCATATCTTTTCGTGCAATCGGATGTTTTTCAAAAGAGATGTAGTAAAGCCGTGCCTCTTTCGGCGCTGTGCACTGCCACAGATCAAGGGTTAAAAGAAAATTCAACCCGCTGCCGAAACCGCATTCGGCGATGCGAAAAACTTCTCCTGCCCGCAAAGCCTTGAATCTTTCTTCCAGATGATTGTGCCGCAGGAACACATAGGAAGATTCCGCCACTCCGTCTTCGGGCTGGAAATACACATCATCAAAATGCGGACTGTAAAGTCGCCCGTCATCAGACCATGATAATATTGCAGGTTCTATTTTTACGCT
>SBHI01000010.1 GCA_006226225.1 Alphaproteobacteria bacterium | reverse complement strand
GCCTTTTTGGCGATTTTCGCCGCATTGTCGTATCCGATATGCGGGTTCAGCGCCGTGACCAGCATCAGACTTTGCTGCATCAGCTCCGCGATGCGTTTGGTGTTGGCCTCGATGCCCACCACGCATTTATCGGCAAAGCTGTGCGCGGAATCCGCCAGCAGGCGGATGGATTGCAGCAGGTTATAGATCATCACCGGCTTAAAGACATTCAGTTCAAAATGGCCGTTTGATCCCGCAACCGTAATGGTGGTGTGGTTGCCCATCACCTGCGCGGCGACCATCGTCAACGCCTCGCATTGCGTCGGGTTGACCTTGCCCGGCATGATGGAAGAACCGGGTTCGTTTTCCGGCAGCAGAATTTCACCGATACCCGAACGCGGGCCGGAGCCAAGCAAACGGATATCATTGGCAATTTTCATCAGCGAACAGGCCAGCGTATTGAGTGCGCCCGAAGCCTCGACCACTGCATCATGGGCGGCAAGCGCTTCGAATTTGTTTTTCGCCGTCACAAACGGAATGCCGGTAATGTCGGAAACCTTTTCCGCGAATTTTTCAGCAAAACCGATTTTGCAGTTCAGCCCCGTACCGACGGCGGTCCCGCCCTGTGCCAGTTCCGACAGGCGCGGCAGCGTTGTTTTGACGCGTTCAATGCCATAGGCGATTTGCGCGGCATAACCGGAAAACTCCTGCCCCAGCGTCACAGGCGTGGCATCCTGCAAATGGGTGCGGCCGATTTTGATGATGTCTTTGAAAGCCATCGCCTTGCCGTCCAGCACCTTATGCAGATGCGCCAGTGCGGGCAGCAGGTTATTGTGGATTTCCTCAACTGCGGAAATATGCATCACCGCAGGGAATGTGTCATTGGAGGACTGGCCGCGGTTGCAATGATCATTCGGATGAACGGGGGTTTTGCTGCCGATTTTACCGCCCAGCATTTCGATGGCGCGGTTAGCAATAACCTCATTGGCGTTCATATTGGTTTGCGTGCCCGAGCCCGTCTGCCAGACAACCAGCGGAAAATGGTCGTTCAATTCGCCGGAGATGACTTCATCGGCGGCTTTGACAATGGCATCACCAACGGTTTTGTCCAGCTCACCCAGTTCCATATTGGTCAGGGCAGCGGCTTTTTTCTGGATGCCAAGGGCACGGATCAGCGGCGCGGGCATGGTTTCCCCGCCGATTTCGAAATTCTCGCGCGAACGCTGGGTCTGTGCGCCCCAGTATTTATCTGCGGGAACGGCGACCTCACCCATCGAGTCGCTTTCCATCCGCACTGTTGCGTTGCCGTTTTCCGTGTTCTTTTGCATGATTTGCCCCATCCTTGGCTGTCTCCATTTATTTCTTCAAGGTTTTGCCCGCTATTCTTGCCAAAAAACCTTTATTACGCAAGGAAAATAGGGCATATTTCATATCGTATCAAAGCCAAAAACACAAATCATGGGACGTAAAAGAACAATGCTGGATAAAACATTCGAACCAAAATCCGTTGAAGACAAACATTACAAACGCTGGGAAGACAGCGGTGTGTTTGCGGCGAATGTGGACAGCAACCGCACGCCCTATACCATCCCGATGCCGCCGCCGAATGTGACCGGCAGTCTGCATATGGGGCATGCGCTGACCATGACCTTGCAGGATATTCTGACGCGTTACCGCCGTATGCGCGGCGATGACACGCTGTGGCAACCCGGCACAGACCATGCCGGTATTGCGACGCAAATGGTTGTCGAGCGCGAATTGAACAAGGAAGGCATCAAACGTCAGGATTTAGGCCGCGAGAAATTCCTTGAGAAAGTCTGGGAATGGAAAGAACAGTCCGGCAGCACCATTACGACACAGCTGCGCCGCCTTGGCGCCTCCCCCGATTGGGAGCGCGAGCGCTTTACAATGGATGACGGTCTGTCCGATGCCGTGAAAAAGGTTTTCGTCCAGCTCTACAAAGAAGGCCTGATCTACAAGGACAAGCGCCTTGTAAACTGGGACCCGAAGCTGCACACCGCCGTTTCCGATCTGGAAGTCAGCATGCTGGAGAAAAAGGGACATATGTGGAACCTGAAATATCCGCTGACGGATGATCCGTCCAAATTTATCGAGGTCGGCACCACCCGCCCCGAGACCATGCTGGGCGATACCGCCGTTGCCGTCCATCCCAAAGACAAGCGCTATAAAAACCTTATCGGCAAGACTGTGACGCTGCCGATTGTCGGACGCGAGATTCCGATTGTCGCCGATGATTATGCCGACCCCGAACAAGGCACGGGTGCAGTGAAGATTACCCCCGCCCATGACTTCAATGACTTTGAAGTCGGCAAGCGCCATGATCTGGAGCTGATCAATGTTCTGGATGCCGATGCGAAAATCAATGAAAACGCGCCGACGGAATATCAAGGGCTGGATCGCTTTGACGCCCGCAAGAAAATCATCGAAGAATTCGAGAGCCTCGGCTTGCTGGGCGAGATTACAGAAATCACCCATTCCGTTCCCTATGACGAGAAAAGCAAGCAAACGGTTCTGGAACCTTGGCTGACCGACCAGTGGTATTGTGATGCCGCAACGCTGGCAAAACCCGCCATTGCGGCCGTCGAGGACGGGCGCACGGAATTTGTGCCGAAAAACTGGGAAAAAACCTATTTTGAATGGATGCGCAATATCCAGCCCTGGTGTATTTCCCGCCAGCTGTGGTGGGGACACCGTATTCCGGCATGGTATGGCGATGACGGGCAGGTTTTCGTTGCCGAGGACGAAGATGATGCCTATGCACAAGCACGCAAGCATTACGGCAAGGATGATGTGACGCTGACGCAGGATGAGGACGTGCTTGATACGTGGTTCTCCTCCGCGCTGTGGCCTTTCTCCACCCTCGGCTGGCCGGAACAGACGAAAGAGCTGGGGCGTTACTACCCCGCCGATACGCTGATTACCGGTTTTGATATCATCTTCTTCTGGGTCGCCCGTATGATGATGATGGGTCTGCATTTCATGGGGGATGTGCCGTTCCGCAAGGTTTATATTCACGCCCTTGTCCGTGACGAGCACGGGCAGAAAATGTCGAAGACCAAGGGCAATATCGTTGACCCGCTGGATGTGATTGACGAATACGGCGCGGATGCACTGCGCTTTACCCTGACGGCACTCGCCGCACAAGGACGCGATATCAAACTGGCGACCAACCGCGTGGAAGGCTATCGCAACTTTGCCACAAAATTGTGGAATGTCGCCCGTTACTGCGAAATGAATGACTGTAAACCCGTGGCGGATTTTGATCCGGCAAAGGTCACGCATGCCGTCAATCGCTGGATTGTCAGCGAGCTTGCCTTGTTGAGCCAGAAAACCGCCGAAGCGCTGGATGCCTATAAATTCAACGAAGCGGCAAACCATCTGTATCACTTCGCATGGGGCACTTTCTGCGACTGGTATGTGGAAATGTCCAAACCGATGCTGCA
>SBHI01000003.1 GCA_006226225.1 Alphaproteobacteria bacterium | reverse complement strand
TCCAACAAAACAGACCGAGAATGCGGCAGGGTATTTACCTTTACGGCGGTGTTGGGCGTGGTAAAACATTTTTAATGGATCTGTTTTTCAAAACAGTGGGAATCAAGGATAAAACCCGTAGCCACTTCCATGATTTTATGCTGAAAACACATGACGCGTTGCATGATCGCCGCCGCGGGCGTAAAAACATGCGCTATCACAAAAACGATATTTTGGCTGATTATGCGGCAGAACTGGCGGAAAATAGCCGGTTAATTTGTTTTGATGAGCTGTATGTCCGCGATATTGCTGACGCAATGATATTGGGACGCTTGTTCAGTGCGCTCTTTGCACAGGGGGTGACGGTGGTTTTTACTTCGAATTTCCCTCCGGAGGATTTGTATAAGGATGGTTTGCAGCGCGGTTTATTTCTGCCCTTTATTGACTTGTTGAAGGAAAAGCTGGATGTGTTGCATCTGTCATCGGAACGGGATTACCGCTTAAATCGCGCTTTTCATGAAGGCACCTGGTTTGTGCCCTTATCGCCTGCCGCACAGGAAAAAATGCATGCGGTGTTTGCGGCTTTAACCGATGGCAAACCAAAGGAAAAGCGGGTCGTGAAAGTAAAATCACGGGAGATGGCCGTGAACGACTGTGCGGGACGGGTTGCATGGTTTACTTTTTCGGAATTGTGCGAACAGCCGCGCGGTGCGGCGGATTACCTGATGCTGTGCCAGTATTTTGATGTGATTTTACTGGCGGATGTGCCGCAATTGACGGATAAGAAGCGTAACGAAACCCGGCGTTTCATGACTTTGATTGACACGCTGTATGAGAAAAAGGTTAGGCTGGCGCTTTCGGCGGAAACAGGCATTGATAATCTTTATACTGGTACGGAAAACGCTTTCGAGTTTCAGCGCACGCAAAGCCGTTTGATTGAGATGCAGTCAGAATCTTATTGGCAAAAAGATGTGAATTAGTGTTTTGCTTTGATGTGTTTTGCCGGTTTTTCCCGCGCCCAGTTTTTCAGGCGGCGGCTATCGCCGAGACTAGCGCCTAAAAGCATAGCAATGATGAAGATCGGGATACCTGACATTCCCGTGGCGAACCATTTATCCTCGTTGCGACGGTCGATTTTTCTTTCCGTCGTTTCGACAATACTCTCGACTGACGCGCTGCCGGAGTCTTTGATGACTTCTTCGCGCTTGTCGCGCAGGAAGCCATAATCGGCAATGTCATATCTGTCGTCAATTTCTACCGGATCTTTGATCGTGTTCTCGAAAACCGTCATCAGATTTTCGGCTTGTGCTTCCGACAGATGTGGTGTGAACAGGATACGGTCTAAAACAGGCTCGGCCTTGTTGTCAAAATCATAAGCTGCACGGCTACGGGAATTTTGCAGGGCTTCATAGTCTGCTGTGGTGTAGTCGTCTGTTGCCAAGCGGGTCTCAATGCTGCTCAGTGTGGCAAAATCTTTTTGTAATTGGGCCAAATCAGTTTGAATTTCCGCCATCACGGTTTCTGTTTGCGGCGTGGTTTGATGATCGGGAGCCTCATCTGCCAACATCCAAACGCCACTAAAACTGAGTGCGGCGGTTAAAGCGGCACCGATTGTGACGGCAACGCCGCCATCGCCTTTGCGGGCGATTTGGGCGAATTGATGTCGTGCTGATTTCAAGTAATAGGATGCATTTTGCATGGGAGAAAGACCCGACTCATTATTTTAAGGAACAGCAGAAAGTATCATATTTATGAAAAATAATCAAGTGGGCATGTACGGTGATGCGGATAAAGAAGAACAGCCCGGCATTGCGCGCGGGCTGTTCTCTTGCCTTTAATCAAAAAGCTTTACCGTTTTGAAAACGGCAAAGCCGTCATCATTACTTGTTGACGGCTTCTTTAAGAGCTTTACCGACTTTGAACTTAACTTGGTTGCAAGCCGGAATTTTGATTTCTTCACCCGTTTGCGGGTTGCGGCCTTTGGTTGCTTTACGCTTGGTTACGTCGAACGTACCGAAGCCGATCAGCTGTACTTTGCCGCCTTTTTTCAGTGTAACGGAAACGCCGGAAATGAAAGCTTCCAGAGCTTTAGCAGCTTCTGTTTTTTTCAGTTCAGCATTTTTCGCGATAAAATCGATCAGTTCACTTTTGTTCATAGTACTACTCCTTCAAAAGTTTTGTTTGGCAAAAGTTACCTTTGGTTTTATAAACCAGTTTCGTTTCTAAACATCTTTTATCAAGACAATTTTTAGAAAACGGGATTGAGGTCGATATAGGGGCAAGGGCCCTCAGCCCTTGGTTTTCCTACACCGAATCACTCGATACATTTATAATTGCTGGTTTTCCGCGGAATCTCAATGACGAATTACATCTTCCGTCATTTTTTTGCGGTTTTTTTCGGTAATCTCTTTCAATTCTTCATTATTCGCCGGTTTTATGGGCTTTGGCGCCTGTGAAAGCGCGTGTTCCAGTACTTCTTCAACTTTTGAAACCGGAATAATATCGATGACTTTTTTGACATTTTGCGGAATATCTTCGAGATCTTTGACATTGTCCTGCGGGATTAGCACGGTGGTAATACCTGCGCGCAGGGCTGCCAGCAGCTTTTCCTTTAGCCCGCCGATTGGCAGAACTTGCCCCAGCAAGTCAACCTCACCTGTCATAGCGATATCGCGATGTACCGAAATACCCGTCAGGCTCGATACCATTGCTGTTACCATGGCAATCCCTGCGGAGGGGCCGTCTTTCGGTGTTGCGCCTTCGGGAACGTGGATATGCACACCGATGGTTTCGAAGACCTCTGGCTGGATGCCCAGTGCAGGGGCGCGGGATTTCACGATCATTTCCGCAACCTGAATGGATTCCTTCATCACCTCGCCCAGTTTACCGGTCATGGTAAATTTCCCTTTGCCGGCATGGGTGACGGCTTCGATTGACAGCGTATCGCCGCCGGTTTCTGTCCAGGCCAGCCCGTTGACAAGGCCGACGCGGTTTTCTTCGTTGATTTTGCCGTAATCATATTTCGTGATACCGGCATAGTTCTTTAAGTTACGCGGGGTGATATTCACCTGTTTGCGTTTCTTCATCAGAATTTCCTTCACGCTTTTACGGGCGAGATTGGAAATTTCACGTTCCAGATTACGAACACCGGCCTCCCGCGTGTAATAGCGGATCAAGTCACGCAGCGCATTGTCAGAAATAGAGAATTCGCCTTTTTTCAGGCCGTTGGCCTTGATCTGTTTTTCGATCAGGTGGCGTTTGGCGATTTCGACTTTTTCATCTTCCGTATAGCCTGACAGGCGGATGATCTCCATTCGATCCAGCAGCGGGCGCGGCAGGTTCAAACTGTTCGCTGTACAGATAAACATGACGTCGGATAGATCATAGTCAACTTCCAGATAGTGGTCGTTGAATGTATGGTTCTGCTCCGGATCCAGCACTTCCAGCAGTGCCGAAGAAGGGTCACCGCGGTAGTCATTGCCGAGTTTGTCAATTTCATCCAGCAGGAACAGGGGGTTCGAGGATTTTGCTTTTTTCATACCCTGTATGATCTTGCCCGGCATGGCGCCGATATAGGTACGGCGATGGCCGCGAATTTCCGCCTCATCGCGTACACCACCCAGAGAGATGCGCACGAAGTTACGGTTGGTCGCCCGCGCAATCGAATGCCCCAGAGAGGTTTTACCGACGCCCGGAGGGCCGACAAGACACAGAATGGGCCCTTTCACCTTACCGGCGCGTTGCAGAACGGCAAGGTACTCCAAAATCCGGGTTTTGACCTTTTTGAGCCCGTAATGGTCTTCATCCAGCACTTTTTCAGCTTGTTTCAGGTCTTTCTTGATTTTGGAGCGCTTGCTCCACGGAATATCAAGCAGCCAGTCAAGATAATTACGGACGACTGTGGCTTCGGCTGAGATCGGGTTCATTTGTTTGAGTTTGCGCAGCTCGTTTTGGGCTTTGGCTTTTGCCTCTTTTGTCAGGCGGGTTTTTTCGAGTTTTTCTTCCAGCTCCGCCAGCTCATCCATACCCTCTTCAGAGTCATGCAGTTCGCGCTGGATGGCTTTCATTTGTTCGCTTAAATAATATTCCCGCTGCGTTTTTTCCATCTGGTGTTTGACGCGGTTGCGGATATTGCGCTCCATTTCCAGCACATTGATTTCGCCTTCCATAAAGGAAAAAATACGCTCGAGCCTTTCCGCGACATCGACAACTTCCAGCAATTCCTGTTTTTCGGGAATCTTTAAAAGCAGGTGGGAGGCCGCCATATCAGCCAGTTTCCCGGGTTCTTCAACGCGTGCAACGGTGGGAACGACTTCCGGCGGAATTTTCTTGTTCAGTTTGACGTATTGCTCGAACTCCGTGACGGTGGCGCGCATAAGCCCCTGCAGGGCATCTTCCTGACTGGCGGGAGGTGTTTTGTCTTCCAAAGGCGCGCAATATGCCTCAAAAAAGTCGTTATTTTCTGTGAAAGAGGAAATGCGGGCGCGTTTTTTCCCCTCAACCAGAACTTTGACCGTGCCATCGGGTAGTTTTAGCAGCTGCAGGATAGAGGCTATGGTACCAATTTTATATAGATCCAGCGCATCAGGCTCGTCTTTACCGGCGTTCTTCTGGGTAACGAGAAGAATTTGTTTATTCTCCTTCATCACATGTTCCAGTGCCCGGACGGATTTTTCACGCCCGACAAAAAGCGGTACGATCATATAGGGAAAGGCAACAATATCCCTGAGAGGCAGAACCGCGTATTTTTCGGCTGCGTCGGGTGTGTCTCCAAGAATTTCGTCTGACATGGGCTTATACCTTCCGGTCGTCTTTGCCTTGGCTGGTTAGGGGCTGTTTTGAAACCGCCTTAATCTTACCACTGTTCAAATACCGTCTTGAGACAGCAGCCGTCAGCCCTCTTTTAAAAAAGGACCTTCTTTGATTATGACCGTTTTTGTTTAAGAAAGGCTTGATTTCGCCTTTTCATAAGTGTGTGTTATTTTTTATCACCGTCTGAATCGGTTTTAATTTCGGGACGTTTTTCGACAACTTCGTCAATCAGGCCGAAAGACTTTGCTTTTTCCGGATCCATAAAGTTATCACGTTCCATAGCCGTCTCAATTTCTTTGATCTTGCGTCCGGTGTGATGAACGTAAAGCTGGTTCAGGCGCTTGCGCAGATCCAGAATTTCTTTGGCGTGAATTTCGATATCTGTTGCCTGACCGCGGGCACCGCCGGAGGGCTGGTGAACCATGATGCGGGAATTAGGCAGGGAATAACGCTTTCCTTTGGCGCCAGCTGTCAGCAAGAGTGACCCCATTGAGCAGGCTTGCCCCATGCAGACGGTTGCGACGTCAGGGCGGATATACTGCATTGTGTCATAAATCGAAAGGCCGGAGGTCACGACACCGCCGGGGGAGTTAATATACATGAAAATATCTTTCTTCGGATTTTCCGATTCAAGATGCAGCAGCTGGGCACAAATCAGTGTGGCCATGTGGTCGTGAACTTCGCCATTGACGAAGATAATGCGCTCTTTTAACAGGCGCGAATAAATATCGAAAGACCGTTCTCCGCGGGCGGTTTGCTCGATCACGATGGGGACGAGTGTGCTGACGGGGGATTCAAATTCGCTCATAGTTTGCCTCTTTCATTGCTTATAAATTGTTTGGCGTTTTCCTGAATAGGATAGCAGGGGGTTGAACCGCATTTCAAGAATGCCATGACGCGGCAGGACGGTCAACGAAAATGGCGTGTGAAAAAGACAAGAAAAAACCGCCTCCCTTAACTTTTGTAAGGGAGGCGGTATAACAAAGAAAGTTGTATTAACTTAAAATCTCTTTGCTTATCAAGGCTTAGCGATTCGGACCTTTATTGGCCGGAGTCGTGGACTTGGACGTTGCGGTATTTGCGGTGTCGTTGTCGTTGCCTTGTGTACGCGTTTGGTAGATTTCGTCGATCAGCTTTTTCGCGGTTTCGTTGAATTTCTCGCGTTTCGGCTTTCCGCCTTTATTCACCATATGCGCGAAAGGCGCGGGTTTTTTGTGCGGAATGATCGTATCGATAATGTTCAGCTTCTGGCCTTCTTCGGGGGTCAGCCAGTTATCGCGCTCAAGCAGTTTGTAAACTTGTTCTTCCGGAATACCGGTATGGGCGACATAGATGTCGGCCAAAATTTTGTACAGGCGATCCGTGTTTTCCAGAGCGACTTCCTGATCCTGAATTTTACCCTGCGTACCGGACGCAATGGCGTGGATCATGATGCTGGAATTTTGCGAAGCGGAGCGTTTGTCACCACCGACCAGCAGCAGAGAGCCCATAGAAGCCATCATGCCGTAGCCTTGCGTGTGAACCGGTGCGTCGATTTCGCGCATCGTGTCGTAAATGACCAGACCGTCAAGAACGGACCCACCCGGAGAGTTGATCATCATGCGGATCGGTTTTTTCGGATCAATTGCGTTCAGATATTGCAGAGATGCCTGTGCGACAGAGGCCATTGCACCGTTGACTTCACCGTCAAGACGGATGATGCGGTCGCTCAGAAGGCGGGAGAACAGGTCCCAGCGTTTCATAACGCCGCCCGGTTCTTGCTCTTCAATAGTCGGAATAACCGTGCCAGAGGGTGCGGAAGAGCTTTGCTCTTTCAGGAAATTGTCCTGATCCGTCGGGGACAGATTGTCGAACAATGCCTTGACAGCGGCCAGATTTGCGTTTTTCTTTTCCATGGTTTCTCGTGCCTTTCTTTGTTTTTTTAGCCAGCGGTATCCATTTCGCTCAAAGCCTGCGTTCGTAACAACACAGAACCCTTTACGTAACAAACACCGCCAAGTTATATAAAGTTTTTCCTTAATTCCAAAGATGCCTATTTAGACATCTTTTTGCCCTCATCTGCAAGCATTTTTTTCTTTTTGTGCGGCTAGACAGCAATTTTTATATTTTTATTTCTTTTTGCTATCGGCTTTTTTACCGCTTTTTTCAGTTTTTGATGCTGCATCTTTCTTTTTCGTAGAGGCTTTTTTCGTTGCGTCCGATGTTTTTGAAGATTTGGCTTTTCCTTTTGCGGAGGCCTTTTTCTTCTCTTTGATCGGTTGCTCTGCCTCTTCAGCAAGTTTTAGCAATTCATCAAAACTTATGCTTGTATTAATAACAGAACATATTTCCAGAATAAAGTCAACAATTTTTTCCTCATATAAAGGAGCACGCAATGCTTCGAGAGCTTGCGGTGTATTCTGGTAGTAATCGAAAACCTGCTTTTCCTGGCCCGGATAACGGCGGGCTTCGTTGATAACTGCCTGTTGCAGCTCGCCTTGCGAGACTTCGACCTTGTTTTCACGGCCAATTTCGGCCAGAACGAGGCCAAGCTTTACACGGCGTTCCGCAATCTCGCGGTATTCCTTTTTCTCCGAATCGGACAAGTCAACCTCGTGGTTGCATTCTTCGCCGTGGTGGTGGCTGCCGTCCTGATGCGCAAGGTGATGCAGAATGCTTTCATATTCCGAATCGAGCATACCGGCAGGCACGTCGAATTTATGGGTGTCATCCAGAATATCCAGCAGCTGACGTTTGGTGTGCAGGCGCGTCAGACGGTCGTAATCTGCCTGGATTTGTTCCGTGACGGCTGTTTTCAAAGCTTTCAGATCGTCAAAACCGAGTTTTTTCGCAAATTCGTCATCAGTTTTCGGCAGAACGGCTTTCTGTAGCTTTTGAACGGTAACGGCAAATTCGGCCTCTTTACCGGCCAGCTCTTCACTGCCGTAGTTTTTCGGGAAGGTGACGGTAACGGTTTTTTTGTCACCGGCTTTGCAGCCGACCAACTGGTCTTCGAAGGTATCAACAAAACTGCCTGATCCGAGTTCCAGTGCGTAGCCGTCACCTTTCATACCGGGGCGGGCTTCGCCGTCAACGGTGCCGTCAAAATCAATAACGACGGTGTCGCCTTTTTTCGCAGCGCGTTTTTCGGTGACATCTTCCAGAACTTTATTGCCTTTTGCGATGCGCTCCAAAGCCTCGTCGATGGTTTTCTTTTCCGGTTTGGCGGTGTGACGCTCAAGCTTCAGCTTTTTTAGATCGGTCAGTTTAATCTCGGGCAGAACCTCGACAGTCATTGTGTATTTCAGGCCTTTACCTTCTTCAAAGCTTTCAACTTCGATTTTCGGCTGCATGGCGGGCTTGATTTTGTTTTCGTTGATGGCTTTCATGGAGCTATCATTCACAGCGCTTTCCAGCACTTCACCGAGTACGGACTGACCGTAGCGGGATTTTAGAACAGCCAAAGGCACTTTACCCTGACGGAAACCGGGGATTTTCATGGTCTGGCCAATTTCCTGCAGTTTTTCGTCAACGCGCTGGGCGATTTCCTCAGCAGTCATTGTTACGGTAAATTCTTTTTCAAGAGCGTTATCTTTGGTCTGTTTGATTTGCATCGCTTTCATCTTTCTTAAATCGTTGCTTTTAAAAAATGGACTCTGTCGTCCGCACTTACGTCTAAACTCACCCGGCACCGGCTGTAAGCCGGTTTGGGCTCATTAAGACATCCAGTGACAGACACCTGAAAAAGACAGTAAATCCGTCTTTTTCAAGAGTCTGTGGTGCGGGCGGAGGGACTTGAACCCCCACGTCGCTAGGACACCAGAACCTAAATCTGGCGCGTCTACCAATTTCGCCACGCCCGCTTTTACACGAAATGCCGTTCATTCCTTATTTAAGGCGGCCTATTTCCGCATATATTATGCTCAGGGTCAATAGATTTTGCGGTTTCGGGCTTTGAAAACGTTCGATTTTGTTCCACCGTCACCGGTTTTTGAGGTTTTTCTGTTATAATAGAGGGTACGTGGTCGGAAAATAGGCGAAAGCGGTTTTTGAAAACCCTGTATTTCTTGGGATTTCTACGGCAGTATGAAAGATGATCGGGTTTCGCGAATCGGAGGATAACACCGGAGATGACAAAGGGGAGTAAAGAACAGGATGCATTGAGCGGCAAGATCCTTGACCGCCGCTTTGTACCGAAAGATACGCTTATTATTGAAGAGGGGCAGCCGGCTTCCTGCGCATATTATATGGAGAAAGGTGCGGCTGAAGTTTTCACCACCGATATTGACGGCCGCAAGATACCTCTTTCCCCTATCGGGCCGGAGGATATTTTTGGTGAGATGGCGCTGATTACGCGCGGCGTCCGTACTGCCAATGTGCGTACAACGGAAGATTCAACGATTGTAAAAATTACGCCGGAGGATTTCCGCCGCTCTTACTCCGGTTCCAACAAGATTTTTAAAAAGCTGATGGTGGCGCTGGTTGACCGTTTGATCGGCGCAAACCAGCACATCGCCGAGCAGCATAAAACCATTGCCGATTTTGAAGAAGCGGCACATCTGACGGTGATGACGGTCAGTAAATCCATTCCTGAAGAGCTGCGCGATAAATTTGTGATGGAAGTAAAGCCTGTGCTGGATCATCTGCGGACGCTTTTGAAAAAGTATAAAGACCTGATTCCGACAGAGATGGACGAGCTGGAAGGAAAGGTCACAAAAACAGGTAAAAAACTGAAAGACGAATAAAAGACTTGATGGGCGTGGGTAAGAGCCCTTATGATACGCCCTGTTTTATAAAAACAGGCGCCCGTAGCTCAGCTGGATAGAGCATTGGTTTCCGAAGCCAAGGGTCACAGGTTCAAGTCCTGTCGGGCGCACCAAACTCACCGGTAATATCGTTTTCCGTCATTCTTGCTGTGTACTATATGCTGCGAGGAACCCTTGTAAGAAGCGGTAACCGTAGGCTGCCCCTTCATGGTCGTTTTTGCGCAGGCTCATCATCGCCGTTTCCGGATCGCCGTTATGATTGTGCAGTGCCTCCGTTACCCATTTCAGCCGCCAGCGCTGTGCGACAATGAGGGCAATATCCGCATCGGCGTTGCGGGAAGCATTTTTCTCATCATCCGAAAAGGTTTCAATGGCATTGATCAGGGCTTTGGAGTCGTCAGGAGACGGGGCGAAAGGGTCTTTCTGACTTACGTCTTTTTTCTCCATTCTCTGCGCGGCGTAAAGTCCCATCAGGTAACTCATGGCTTCGTGAGCATAGATGTTGTTCGGGTCTTTCAAATTCTCCCGGATACGCTTTTCCATGAATTGCGCCGCGCCTAAAGCATCTCCTTGCGCATCGTCCAGCGCATCGAGGATATGCATCGCGCTGTTCTTCATACCTTCCGTGTCCTGAGGATCATTGGGTGTATGGGCAATTTTCTGGCTGAGCAGACTGCGTTTCTCCCGCAGGTCTTTTTCGGCGGCCTGTATGTCTTTTAGATGTGTTTCCAGCTCTGCGGCTGCAAGGGCAAGCTCTGTGCGTTTTTTATTGTTTTCTTCGACGAGTTTATCAACGGGTTCTTTTGCCTTTTCACATGCTGCAATCTGTTCCTGCTGCTCATCTTCACTGTAGACGTCTCTTTGGCAAACGGATTTCAGCTCTTGGCGGAGCTTGTCAATTTCCTCTGCGGTTTTTTTTATTTCCGCTGCTTTTTGATCAAATCCGTTCCTTTTCCAGTCTTCAAACACGGTTTTTTTGCGCATATTGTTTTGCGCGATCTGCTGATCAAGCTTGACCCTTTGTTCCAATAAGGTGACAAGCTCTGTGCCAGCACATGCACCGCTTTGCAGGAAGAGAAAAATACAAAGTGAGGCAGATAACAATAAAAGGGCTTTATTCCGCATCGGGTTTTACGTCCTCCCATGCGTTGCCCAAGGCGCGTATTCTTTCTTGATACTCCCGCTCTTCCTGAAGCTGCTGTCCCATTTTTTCCGCATTCTGCAGGATTTGCTGCGCATTTTGTAACCGTGTTGCCGGATCCGGCAGGGAACGGAGATATTCTTCCGTTTCCGATATGGCATCGTCCACGCTTTTTTGTGCGGCGAGGCTTTTTTGTAAATCATCCATTTCTTTTTTATGGAGGTCAGGCATGTTTTCCAGATCCTCATATTTGAGTTCATTACCTGATATGAGCATTTTCCGTGTTTCTACCCGCACCTTTGCGAGCAGTTTTTTTTCATCCCCAACAGCCATGTACTGCGACATTTCATACTGGCTGTCATAAAGCTGTCTGGGGGGATAGGGGTCGTTTTTTTTATAAGTGATAAATCCCTTTGATTCCTGATTAGAAAATGCAACATCAAGTCCCGGTATGCCGGAATGCGGATTTTCCATTGTCTCCGCATAAGAAATCGTAATCTTTCCCTTGTGTGCGTTTCCAGGATGTTGATAAGTGGTTTTGATATTGACTGTGGCCGGAGAGGCGCCAGTTGTTCTTGTCTGTACCCACTCTTTTCCTGCGGTTACGGTTTCGGCAGGCCATACCGGAAAATATCCTTCGAAAAGTACGTCTTTGGCTGTGTCTTTGGTGCCGACATAAGATGTAAGCAGGATTTCAAGCATCTCAACAGCTTCCGGTGTTGCAACGGCCTCTTCCGGTGCTTCGCCGATGAAGTTTTCCTGTATGTCGTCGAAGTTTAGAATATTTGTGATTTCACCCGTCGGGGTGATCTCCAGTACAAACGGATAAAGAATGGCATTATTCAGTAATGCAGAAACCATATCTTCACGATCCGAGCCGATGATTTCCGTTTGACCGTCCGGAGAGGATTTTTCGATTTGGTAATGACTGATTTTTGCGGTGACGGTTGCCTTGCCGTTATCTGCTATATCATTCACCGTAAAGCCGACACGGTAGTCACTAACGGTCAGCTCTTTCCAGCCCTTCCCCTCGCCTTCCGTAATTTCGGTGTAATATTCCTGATGCTTTTTCACATCAAAGCTTTGCCCCTTCTCGAAGTTATAGCGGAGGGTCACCTTGTTTTCCTGATAAAACCGATATCCGTCATATGCGGCGTAGACGAGGCTGAGGATAAAGAAAATACCGATAATTTTGAGGGATTTTTTTAACATTATTTTTCCTGTCTTGCTCCGGGCAAAGGTGGTTCTTTGGTGCGCAGCGTATTTTTGCCCGGTCGGCTGCCTTTTTTATATTCTTCAATTGCTTCTTCAGCTGTGCGCTTGCCACTGTTTTTCCAGTCGGGCGTAACCACTTTTCCGCTGTCCGGCGGCGCATCGCCGACATAGGGCAGATTTTCAGCTTTTTGGGCGCCGTCCATACAGTGTTGCAGGCATTGCGCAACAGTATCGTCTTGTTTCCCTGTATCATTACATTGCGCAGTGCATTCACGCTGTGCAACAACAGGGATAAGTTTCTTAAGGGCGTGTATTTGACGCGTTGCCTGAAATTTTTCCTGTTTTAGCGCGCTGTTTTCCTGTGTCAGTCTTTCAATCGTGTCTGTTATTGGGGATGCGTTTTCCTGCAACCATTTCAGGTCATCATTATGTGCCGCTACTTTGTCGTTATAAGGGCCTAACACGTCATTACAGGCCTGCTCTGCCGCATCATATTCCTCTTCCGGATAGGTGTCGTGGCATTTTTGCTGCATTTCAGGTTTTTCTTCTTCAATTTTTGCTGCCAGTGCGACAACATTCTCGGATTTTTTGTTGACCTCCTCGTTTATCTCTTCCCACTTCTCCTGTTCTGTTTTGATGAGGGCGATATTCATCTCGATTTTCTCGTCGGCATCTTTGATGTCGTTTTTTAATTGGTTGATTTCAGCCAGAAGCTCTGCGACGGAACCGTAATCCGTCACGACAGGAGGAGATGCCTGGGCGGTCAAAGGAAAGATCAAAAGACAAATAAAGAAAATACGCAGTAGCATGTGTCACCACATCATTCTATAAATAGGACTATAAACATATATGTTACTATAGTATTACATCATAATTTTTGTCATTCTATATATTATATACAGCTACTTTTATAAAAGGATACTGCGATGAGCAGCGTGAAAGAGAAAGCGAAAAAGGTCGCCAAATATGTACTGATGGCGTGGTTTGGTCTTGTTTTACTCGGCGTCTCACTGAATATTATCGGCGGTCTGGTGGCTGGAGATGATGTCACGTTGAAACAGGCCTTCAGCATTGAAGAGGGTTGGTACGGTTTTATTATTACAGGCCCTCCGGACATCAGCGAACAGCTGAGCGGAGACATGAATGTCGTCCTGCCTCCCTATACGCAGTTTTACGGCCCCCTTTCTTCTATGGAAGAATGTCAGGATACGGCGATTTCTTTGATGAGTTCTTTGAACGAACCGGAAGCCTCTGCCTATATTTGCGGATTAAACTGCAAAGAAAACGGGCATCAGGAAAACCAGACCTGCGAGGTTCTGGAAACGGGCCGGTATACCGCAGTGTCCGAATAAACAGTTATCAGGAAAGAGAAAAGATTATGACCTTACGCTATTTTTTATGTTTGTGCGCAATTGGGGCGGCCTGTCTTGCGGTGCCCGCACATGCCGGTGATTTGGGGTTGACACATATTGAACCCTTGATTGTTCCGGAGCCGATTGAAAGCACTCTGCCGGTTGTCGATGAGGTTGTTATTCCCGCGGAAGAAGTTGCGGCAGAACCGGCACCTGCTGTTGCCGCAGAACCGGCCACACCCTCCTATTCATATGGTGACAATAATACGGATTCGGGTGAAGGCGGAGAATAACGCCCGGATCCTCAAAGAAAAACCCCGCTATATGGCGGGGTTTGGTGAGTTTTGTTATTTGCGTTAGTCGAGACTGCTGTCTCCGTTCGCGTAGTTGAAAATGGACAGGCAACACATTCCCATCGAAACCAGTGTCATCAATGTCGATGCGGTGAACAGTGCCAGAATATTGCCCCAGAAAACAACCAATGCACAAACGCATAATGTGACCATAATGGAAACGACAAACAGTGTCTTCAGCAAGACGACATTTCTTTCCGGTCCTTTGAAATTATCGGCACCGACCCCTGTTGCGCCGGTGTTCTTCATATGAATATGAACTTGCTGCGGTGTTGGGTTTGTCATCTTTTTTTCCTCACCGTTTCAAAAAATTGTGCACTCCCCTGATTCCATAATAGCGCAGAGAAGTTAACATCAAATGAAGAATACGTAAAATTACACGATATATTATGAAAACACAAGCCTGCGGATGGATTTTTTGTAAAAACACAGCTATGCTGGCACAGTACATGTTTTAAACAGGAGGAAAAAATGCAGGTTTCTGAACAATTTATCAAGGATATGCCGAAAATCGAACTGCATCTTCATATTGAAGGCAGTCTGGAGCCTGAATTGATGTTCGAACTGGCGCAGCGCAATGAAATCGCTCTGCCTTTTCCCGATGTGGAAGCCGTACGCCGCGCTTATGATTTCAGCAATTTGCAGGATTTCCTCGATATCTATTACCAAGGCATGAATGTGCTGCGCACCGAGCAGGATTTCTATGATCTGGCCTGGGCGTATTTTGAACGAATCGCGGCGCAGAATGTTATGCATACCGAGATTTTCTTTGACCCGCAGGGGCATACGGAACGCGGCGTAGCTTTTGAAACCGTACTGAACGGCTTAACCAGTGCCATGCAAGATGCGGAAGATGATCTGGGCGTGACCTCAAAGCTGATCATGTGTTTCCTGCGCCATTTAAGCGAGGAAGACGCGTTTAAAACACTGGATGAGGCCTTGCCCTATAAGGACAAAATTATCGGTGTCGGTCTCGACAGTTCCGAAAAAGGCCATCCGCCGTCAAAATTCGCTAATGTTTTTGCCAAAGCGCGTGAAGAAGGCTTCCTGATTGTCGCCCATGCCGGTGAGGAAGGCCCGCCGGAATATGTGGTGGAGGCGCTGGATATTCTGAATGTTGACAGGATTGATCACGGCAACCGCTTGCTGGAAGACGCGGCGCTGACGGAAAGGGTTGTTGCCGAAGGCAAGGCGTTGACAGTCTGCCCTTTGAGTAATTTAAAGCTCTGCGTCGTGAAAGATATCCATGATCATCCGCTGAAAAAGATGCTTGATCTTGGCTTGAAGGCAACGGTCAATTCCGACGATCCGGCGTATTTTGGCGGCTATATGAACGAGAATTTTTTAGCCGTAGCCAAGGCGCTTAATCTGAATGCCGATCACTTGCTGACACTGACGCGCAACGGTATCGAAGCCAGCTTCTTGGGTGATGCGGAAAAATCGGCACTGTTTGACCGTGTCGATGCTTTTGCGCAGAAAGCGGCGGCGTAAAACGGGTTATTTTTCCGTAGAGCAGATTTCGGCGATAAAGTATTTTTCGTCTATATCTTCTGCATCGGTATGAGGAATCCATGAGCCTGCAACACGGCATCCGTCAGGAGAAACAGATAAGTCTTTTACATGTCCTGTGAGGATGCGTTTAACTTTCGGGCTTGTTGTTGTGTCGAGACAACTAGACATACACAGGCCATCATTGGTGTCGGGTGAGTAGTTGTTAATATCGCGACATGCACCAAGAAGGTAAACATCGGGACGTGTTGATTGCAGTTCTTCCTGATATGGTTGTGCGAAAGAAATTGTAAGTTTATCCAGCTTGTTTTTAGGTGTGAAGGGCAGTATGCAGCTTCCTCCGACCTTAAAATCTTCGTTGATCCACCAGACATTGGTAAATAACCCTTTATAAAGAAAATCAATGGTCACAAAGTAGTGCTTGCTACGTGAATCATAGATAAAATTTGCAGGGTGCTCGGCTCTCCACAATATATTTGTTTCTTGTGTCGTGCTGTCCGGTAAATTCCAAACGAGTTCTCCCCATAATTTTTCGTCTGTTTGGGGATTGGTTTTGACTGATAAAAGCGTATTCGTGGCATAAGAAGAGACTTCATACTGGCCAAAATAAAGAGGTGTCTCACGGAACTCTAATTTGTCCAGTTTTTCCTCAATTTCGGCGGTCGGTTTACTCACGATTGCTTTAAAAGCA
Organism: Alphaproteobacteria bacterium; assembly: GCA_006226225.1. Lineage (GTDB taxonomy): Bacteria > Pseudomonadota > Alphaproteobacteria > Micavibrionales > CSBR16-224 > CSBR16-224. The sequence continues at coordinate 1,449 of SBHI01000003.1, read as the reverse complement.
TTATACGCATCATCCCTGTATTCTTTTTCCAACTGTTGTTTGTAATCAGCGTCCGCATTACAAAGGTGGTATGAGATAGACATTTCATGGCGCGCATTTAGAACATAGAAACTGGCGGCATTGCAAGCCTCAAATGCAGTTGTGTAGCTGTCAAGGTCGTAGGAAAAAAGGGGAGTGTGATGGGGAGCTTGTAGCTTCGTTTCAGCCAAACAGGTGAATGGGGACAGAATGCAGCAACATATAAAAAATATCGTAAGGGCTGTTCTGCGTAAATGCTCCATTGTATATGTCACCGCTTGCGGGACTGCACGGCGTTCAGATAATGCGCCAGTAGCGCATCGGCATCGGATTTTGTTTCATTGCGGGCGAATTCGGGATGCCACTGCACGGCCATCACATAGCTGTCATCCTCGTCCAGCCAGAAAGATTCAATGACCTGATCGATGGAGGAAACGGCTTGTACTTTTAGATTTTTGCCGAGTTTATGCACGGCCTGATGATGGACGCTGTTTACAATCGCTTTTTCCCGCCCTTCATAAATATAAGACAGTGCCGTATCCGGTGTGATGTCGATTTCATGTTTCAGATTATCATAAGCATGGGCGCAGCGATGCGTGGTTTCGGTATCGACCTGTGTGGCGATATCCTGATACAGCGTACCGCCCAGCGCGACATTGATCAGCTGCATACCACGGCAGATGCCCAGAACAGGTTTTTTTAGCTCGCGCGCGGCATGAAATAAGGCAATTTCGTATTCGTCCCGTGCTGCATCGCCTTCCCATTCCGGTTTCAGCGGCTCTTCGCCATAGCTGCGCGGGCACAGATCAGCCCCGCCCGCAAAGACGATACCGTCCATTTCGGCAACGGCATCACGGCTGGTTACCTTGCCGGAAATTTTCGGCATCATATAGGGGATTGCTCCTGCGCTTGCGAAAAAGTCGCACATGCCCTGCTCCAGAAAAGCGAGGGTTTTCTTTGCGTAGAACTTGCGGTCGGGATCCGGATAAAGGAAATTGGCGGAAATACCGATACGTAAATGTGACATCTTGTCCTCTTGTTGCCTCTGCTTATGAGACGGGCTTTTTACGCTGCTATCTTGGCGCTGTCAAGATCACCGCGGCGGGCAGCATCAAATAATGCGGCATAATCTTTTGCCGTCAGCGGCAACGGGTTGCCGCCCGATGACAGATCGGCCAGCGCCATTTTTCCGATTTTTTCCGCATCGCCGGTTTTGATGTCAATCTCGGACAGGCTGTGCGGAATACCCAGACTCTCCCTGATCCGCATCACCCAGTCCAGCACGGCATCAAAGCCGTTATTGCCGGGCAGGTTCAGGAAGCGCGACAGCAATTCCATTTTGCTACTGATGGCATCACGGTTGCGGATCATCACATAAGGCAGCAGAATCGCGTTCAACAACCCGTGATGTTTGTCGTAGACAGCACCCAG
>SBHI01000011.1 GCA_006226225.1 Alphaproteobacteria bacterium | reverse complement strand
ATCAATACCTGGGTCGGCGGATCGGCGATTTACGTGATTATCAACAATTTTACAGGCGGCACGTTGGAGGCAGCTAATCCCTTGCCGCTTTTGGATATTAATATCTGGCAGACGCTGTGCTTTCTGGGGTTCTGGGCGCTGCATATCTGGTTCATCCGTCACGGCACGGAATCTATCCGCTGGCTGGAAACGCTGGCTGCGCCGTTTTTGCTGTTTATGGGGTTGGCACTCTTGGGCTGGGCTTATTTCACGGCGGGCGGTTTCGGGGAAATGTTGTCGACACCGAGCGCCTTTGTGGCAGGCGGTGAAAAGGAAGGACAGTTCTGGATGGTGTTCTTCCCCAGCCTGACGGCAATGGTCGGCTTCTGGGCAACAATGGCATTGAATATTCCCGATTTCACCCGTTTTTCAAAAACACAGAAAGACCAGTTTGTCGGGCAGGCGCTGGGGCTACCGCTGCCGATGGCGTTGTTTGCCTTTATCGGTGTGGCTGTGACTTCGGCTACGGTGACGATTTTCGGTGAGGCAATCTGGGACCCTGTGCAGCTGGCCGGAAAAATGGGTGGGACGGCGACGGTGCTGGCCTTGTGCGGCTTGGTGATTGCAACACTGACCACCAATCTGGCGGCGAATGTGGTCGCGCCTGCTTACGGATTTTCCAGCGTGGCGCCGAAAAAGATTTCTTTTAAAACCGGCGGCTATATCACCGCAGGTATCGGGATTGCGATTTTTCCGTGGAAGCTTTTGGAAACGGCAGGGGATTACCTGTTTGTCTGGCTAGTTGGTTATTCTGCACTGCTGGGGCCGATTGCCGGTATCATGCTGGCGGATTATTACTTTATCCGCAAAACGGATTTGGAAATCGACGATTTGTATAAACGCGACGGTATTTACAGCCGCGGCGGAAAGGGCTGGAACGCTGCAGGGATGACAGCGCTTGTGATTGGTGCATTGCCGTCACTGCCCGGCTTTGCAAAAGCAGCGGGATTTATTGCGGATGTGCCGGAAATTTTTTCGACAATTTATTCCTATGCATGGTTTGTCGGGCTGCTGCTGGGCGGTACGGTTTATCTGGCGCTGCGGAAAATCTGCAAAACGAATTGAATTGATCTTTTTTTTCAAAAGGAAAGGAAAAGCTATGTCACTTGCTACCACACCGAATACGCCGACGGAAGAAACGCGCCGTAACAAGACGGGGCTGGAAGAATTCTGGATGCCGTTCTCGGCAAATCGTCAGTTTAAATCAAAGCCGCGTATGTTCGTTTCCGGCGATAAAATGCATTATGTGACCGATGACGGGCGCAAAGTAATGGATGCAACGGCGGGGTTGTGGTGCTGCAATATCGGCCATGCCCATCCGACAGTGGTGAAGGCTGTGCAAGAACAAGTGCAGGAATTGGATTACGCTCCCGCTTTCCAGATGGGGCATCCGAAGGCTTTTGAACTGGCATCGCGTTTGGCGGAAATGATGCCGGGCAGTCTGGATCATGTTTTCTTTACCAATTCGGGATCGGAATCCGTTGATACGGCGCTGAAAATTGCTCTGGCCTATCATAATGTACGCGGCGAAGCTGGACGTACACGTCTTGTCGGGCGCGAGCGCGGCTATCACGGTGTTGGCTTTGGCGGTATTTCCGTTGGCGGGATCGTCAATAACCGCAAATTTTTCGGCACGCTTTTGACGGGTGTTGACCACCTGCCGCATACGCACGACCTGAAAAAGAATGCCTTTACCAAGGGACAACCCGAACATGGTGCGGAACTGGCGGATGATCTGGAACGGATCGTCGCACTGCATGGCGGAGAAACGATTGCCGCTGTGATTGTCGAGCCGATTGCCGGTTCAACGGGCGTATTAATTCCGCCGAAAGGTTATCTGGAGCGTTTGCGCGAGATTTGCACCAAGCACGGTATTTTGCTGATTTTCGACGAAGTCATCACCGCCTTTGGCCGTGTCGGCAATACGGCAACGGCGGCGGAATATTACGGTGTACAGCCTGATATTATTACTATGGCTAAAGGTCTGACGGCCGGTACCATCCCGATGGGTGCGGTTGCCGTTGACAGTAAAATTTATGAGGCCTTTATGAAAGGGCCGGAAAACGCGATCGAGCTGTTCCACGGCTATACCTATTCCGGTCATCCGGTTGCAGCTGCCGCAGGTTTGGCGGTTCTGGATGTTTATAAAGGAGAAGGTCTGTTTGCCCGTACGGAAGAGCTGGCACCTTATTGGGAAGAGCGCATCCACGCCTTGAAAGACTTGCCGCGTGTCATTGATATCCGCAACACAGGACTGATTGGTGCAATCGAGCTGGAAGGAATTGAAGGTAAGCCAACAGCGCGCGCTTTTGAGGCCTTCCTGCAATGTTTTGACAAAGGCCTTTTAATCCGCACGACGGGCGACACAATTGCATTATCGCCGCCGCTGATTATTTCCAAAGAAGAAATTGATGAAATTTTCGACACGTTATCCGGCGTGATCAAGAATTTGAAATAGAAATTTTGACAAGATGGAGGAAGAAAATATGCTAGCACAACTGAAACATTATACGGGCGGTCACGCCGCCTCGGGCAGCAGCGACCGTTTTGGTGATGTCTTTAACCCCGCAACGGGAGAGGTGATTGCGCAGGTACCTTTTGCCTCTGCCGCCGAGATTGATGCAACGGTGCAGGTTGCCAAGAAAGCCTTTGAAAGCTGGTCGCAGGTACCGCCGCAACGCCGTGCCCGCGTCATGTTCCGTTTCTTGGAACTGCTGCATCAAAATGCCGAAGAGTTGGGGCGTATTGTGTCACGGGAGCACGGTAAGGTAAAAACCGATGCTGAAGGCGAAGTGCAGCGCGGTATTGAAATCGTTGAATTCGCAACAGGTATTCCCAGTTTTCTGAAAGGCGAATATTCAGACAGCGTCGGTACGGGTGTTGACAGCTATTCTATGCGTCAGCCTTTGGGGGTTGTGGCGGGGATTACACCGTTCAATTTTCCTGCGATGGTGCCGATGTGGATGTTTCCGATCGCCATTGCTTGTGGCAATACCTTCATTCTGAAACCCTCCGAGCGTGACCCCTCTGCCGCGATGTTCATGGCAGAGTTGTTGGAACAGGCTGGACTTCCTGAAGGTGTCTTTAATATCATTCACGGTGACAAGGAAGCGGTGGATGCCATTCTGCATCACGAAGATATTAAAGCGATCAGCTTTGTCGGCTCAACCCCGATTGCCGAATATATCTATACAACCGGTACGAAGAACGGCAAGCGTGTTCAGGCATTGGGCGGCGCAAAAAATCATATGATTATTATGCCCGATGCGGATATGGATCAGGCGGCTGATGCCCTGATGGGCGCGGCCTATGGTTCTGCGGGAGAACGCTGTATGGCTATTTCCGTTGCTGTTGCTGTTGGTGATGATGTTGCCGATACGCTGGTGGAAAAGCTGACCCCGCGTATTGAAGCGCTGAAAGTCGGCCCTGCTGAAACGGATGCGGATATGGGCCCGTTGATTAC
>SBHI01000062.1 GCA_006226225.1 Alphaproteobacteria bacterium | reverse complement strand
TCTGCGGCCTCACCATTGCCGTCGCTTTCAGCTTTTTGCTGCTGCAAACGCTGGACATAAACAGCTTCAAAATTGATCGGCTGGATATACAGCGGTGGATATCCGCCCTGAATAGAGGCTTTGGCGATGATTTCGCGGGCAAAGGGGAACATCAGCTTGGGAATTTCGACCATCAGGATCGGCTCGATATTCTCTTTCGGCACATTCGGTGCAACGGACAGTGCGGCGGCATAGGCCAGCTCGACAATAAAGGCGGTTTTGTTATGTTCTTTGTTTTGCGCCTCGATGCGGAACATCAGCGCAACTTCAAAGGCGTTCTCCGTGCCTTGCGCATCTTTCAGCGGACGGTACTGGATATTGACCTGTACTTGGGTTTCCGGTGCGCCCCAGTTGCTCAGCAGGCTTTCCGGACTGTTCGGATTTTCAAAGGACAAATCCTTGATATATTGTGCGTAAACCTGAATCGGTGCCATATTGGCATCGCCGTTGTGTTGCGTATCTTGGGGTTTTTGGTCGGTCATAAGCCTCTCCTTTTGTCTTTTTTGCAGTCTTATCTGTATGAAAATTCGCGCCATCCTAACGCAGTAGGGGGCAAATATCCACCGCTTTATTCTTTGCCGTCCTTGTCGTCCGTAATGTCCTTATATTCGGCATCAATCGTTTGCGGCGGCTGTTTCGGGCCGGCGCGGCGTGTTTTGCGGCGCGTTTCCGTATAGAAAATCCGCGTACCTTCCTTGGCTTTGCCACCTGTTTCGCCATCAACGACGGGGGCATCCGGATACAAAAGATGGCGCACCGGCGGCAACAGCAGCAGCAACCCTGCGGCATCGCTGATAAAACCGGGCAGCAACAGTAAAAGTCCGGCCAGCAGCATAAAGAATCCGTCATAAATGCCTTCCAGCAGCGATTCATTCTTTTCAAGACGCTCGCGGATAACGGCGGCGGTATTGCCGCTTTGCGTGCGCAGCACGGTCATGCCCAGCATCGTGGTCAAAACACATAGCAGAATAGCCGTCAATGTGCCGATATCCTTGGATACTTCGACAAAGACGACAATTTCCGCTACAATCACGGTAATGGTGGCAACCAGAATGAAAAACGGCATTTTTATATTCCTTTTAAGGAATTTTTAGTAATCTTCATGGAATCTTTATTTTTATATAGTAGTATTGTAGAAAGTGTTGTAGCACCTCAACGGAAACACCTACAAGGAGTTTTTCCCAAGTGACATTAGATATTGTACTCTTCGCGCTGGTAGCGGCTTTTCTGGTACATCGCCTGCGTTCTTTGCTGGGCACGCGCCACGGTGACGAACGGCAGCGTCCAAACCCGTTTGCCTCATCCTCTCAGGCGCATACCGAAGAAGAGCGGGAAAAAAGCTATGAGTTCCGCGTGGAAGAGGAAGAACTGCAACAGCCTCCCGAACCTGTGAAAGAGCAGGCCCCGCCGCTGGATACGGCAAGCATTATTGCCGACGGGCTGATTGCAAAAGATGAAGAATTACTGGCATCGCTGACGGAGATCGCTTCCGCCGATGCAGCATTTGATGTTTATCACTTCGCCGAAGGCGCGCAATATGCCTTTGACGTTATTCTGGATGCCTATGCAGACGGTGATCTGGAAACGCTGGAGCGCCTGCTGAGCCAGAAACTGTTTGAAGATTTCGAAACGGCAATCCGCAAGCGTGAAAAAGAAGGCCTGTCGATCGAACTCGCAGTCAAGGATATCAAATCCATGCAGATCGTTGCGGCGCGCTTGGCCGGAACCATGGTCTATATCACGGTTGATTACGCAGTCGAGGAAAAACAGATACTGCGCGATGCCAAAGGTAAAGAGGTCAAAGGCAAAACGGATGCGAAGGTTAAAAAGATGCATGATATCTGGACATTTGCCCGCGATATCCGCTCCGTTGATCCGGCATGGATGCTGATTGAGACCCGCGCCGGCTAAACCCCGGAACAATTTTCTTTTATTCTACACTTTTGCAGGCTCCCGCTTTATGATGGAGAAGATCCGGATTGGCGGGAGGTTTTGCTGTTGTGCTGAAAAAAATTGCGGTTTCCATTCTCTGTTTGTCACTTTTGTCGGCCTGCGCCGCTGATGGCGACAGCAAAAAGGCGCCGTCGGATATTCCGTCTCCTGTGCTGGAATACCAGTTTCTGGTCGATGTTCCCGGCTGGCAGCAGGATGACCATGCGGCGGCTTTTCATGCATTCCAACGCAGTTGCGACCGCTTCGCCCGCAAAAAAGACGATATCAGGCAGCCGCTGAAAGACAGCGGTATCGCAGGAACATATGAAGATTGGCAGGCGGTCTGCAATGTTGCCGCGACAATTGATCCTGCAAAAGACGGGGCGGCGCGGCAGTTTTTCGAACAATGGTTCACTGCCTATCTGGTGCGTGATGCGGAAAGTGAGAAAAGCGACGGGTTGTTTACCGGATATTACGAACCGCTGCTGCATGGCAGTCTGGAGAAGACGACCCGCTATAACGTCCCTTTGTACAAAAAACCGGATGATCTGGTTGAAGTTAATCTCGGCGCATTTCGCGCGACGCTAAAGGGGCAGAACATTGCAGGCCGTGTTGAAAAAGGGCGGCTGGTTCCCTATCACGACCGTGCAGAAATCGGCAAAGGTGCACTGAAAGAAAAAGGCGAGGTGCTACTGTGGGTGGATGATCCGGTACAGGCGTTTTTCCTGCATATTCAAGGATCCGGACGCGTGAAATTTGAAGACGGCACGGAAATGCGTGTCGGTTATGCCGGACAAAACGGCCATGTTTATTACGCCATCGGAAAATATTTGGTGGAAAACGGTACATTGCCGAAAGAAAAAGTCACAATGCCTGCGATCCGTGATTACCTTGCCGCCCATCCGGATGAGGCGGAAATGGTGATGAACAAAAACGCCTCTTATATCTTTTTCCGTGAACTGGAAGGTGCAGACGGCCCGCTGGGGGCGGAAGGCATTGCGCTGACCGAAGGGCGCAGCCTTGCGGTGGATCGTCGTATCTTCCCTTACGGCATGCCGGTTTGGCTGGATCTTGATGGTGTCTTTACACCGGAACAACGCATCCGCCGCCTTGTGGTGGCACAGGATACCGGCGGCGCCATCCGCGGTGCGGTGCGCGGCGATGTTTTCTGGGGGCATGGGGCGGAAGCTGAAAATAATGCGGGCCACATGAAAAGCCGCGGGCGCTACTGGGTTCTCTTGCCGCGCTTTGTCACCGTTCCCGATACGCTGGCATGGGAAAAGCAGGAGCAGGGCTTTTTCAAAACGCTCTGGGCTAAAATTCCGCTCCCGTCTTTCCTGATGGCCTCCGCCAAAGATTAGTCCCGGATTTTATTGACATAATTTAATAATTATGTTATTTCATAGGGTGTTCAAGACAGTCTATGAAAGGATTCTGCGGGCGATGGATATCGACAAGACGCAGCTGAAATATAAATTCTCAAAAGCAAAACACGGTGCGGCAAGCGCGATCGTGAAACATCCTGTCATGTTTATCGGTGCGTTTGTGACGGTGATGATGGGGACATCTATCACGGAAAGCGTACTGAAAGCCGATCT
>SBHI01000146.1 GCA_006226225.1 Alphaproteobacteria bacterium | reverse complement strand
CGCACCAAGCAGCGCTTGCTCGGCCTCCATATTATGCGGCATAACGCGGTACCCACCCGTGGCTTCCTCGCTTGCGGAACCTGCGTCTCTTTCGCTGTCGATCGGTTGAATCTGTCCTGTCATAGCGAAGGAGAGTAACAAATCTTGGAAACAAACGAAAGAGTTTTGTCCCCCTTCACAGTCGTGATAAACTGCTTTTTGAAAGGATTTGAAAGCGCATGATCGTTCAATGCCCTGAATGTCATACAAAATACCGTTTGTCGGCCTATTTACTGGGACGCAAAGGGCGTGACGTGCGTTGCAGCAGCTGCCGGCATGTCTGGTTCCATGCCGCGACAAAAGCCGAGCTGGATGCCGAGGCCGAAGAGGCCGTACTGGTTTTTGAAGAGGCCGACCGCCAGCTGACGGTACAGGAGCTGGAAGAAGAGATTGCCAGCCATCATGACGATGATGCGGAGCAGTTGGATGAGCAAGCGCTTTACGACGTGCCTGCGGAGGAAACGGATGCTGCAAATGACAATGCTATGGAATGGCGCTTTATTGCCGCATCCTTTGCCGCCTTCCTGTTGTTAACACTGCTGGTCGGCCTAGTCTTTCCCGAACGGATTATCCAGCATTTCCCCCAGACCTTCCTCGTTTACCGTGCCATCGGTTTTGCGGATTTTCCGCTTGAGCTGAAAGCGAAAGAGGCTTCGTACCGCGACGGGCCCGGCGGGCGGCGCATGCTGTTTGTGGCATTGGAGATGGCAAATACGGCGGATGAAGAACAGCCGGAACCGCCTCTATCCGTCTCGTTGTTGGATCAGGACAGGCGCGTGTTGAAAATCTGGGAGGTTCCCGCACGCGGTCAGACTGTGGCCGCAGGCGACGAGAAGGCAGAGTTGAAATTCTCACTGGCAGATGCGCCACCCGGCGGCAAAACGCTGGTGATCCGCCGTGATTTACAGCAGCTATACGGCATTGCCGATAAAGGACAACAGGAAGAAGAGGCGGGTGCTCATGGCCACTGAGGGAAAAGACGCGCGCATACTGGTTGTGGATGACGAGCCTTCGGTGCGGGAGTTCGTTGAACGCGCCTTGCGTCATTACGGTTATGACGTGACCTCCGCCGCTGACGGCAACGCAGCGATTGCCGCATTGTCTGATGGCACGGTTTTCGACATGCTGCTGACGGATATCGTGATGCCCGATCTGGACGGTGTGGCGCTGGCTCTGAAAGTCGCCAATGACTGGCCGGATACAAAAATCGTGATGATGAGCGGCTATACCCAGCAACGGCAGCGCGCCCATAATTTGGAAGAGCTGGTCGAGGCGATCATCAGCAAACCGTTCAGCATTGAGGATCTATGCGAACAGATTGATGATGTCCTTAGCGGAAAAAGCAAAAATCCTGCCTGACAAAGCCGAAAAAATGTGATATTCCTGCCTGACCTTATAAGGAAAAAACAGGCAAGCAGCAAAGAAGTGACGCCCGAAATCATGCAGCAGGACAGTCAAAATCCGCAAACACATGCCGTCCCCCGCCATGTCGCCTTTATCATGGACGGCAATGGTCGTTGGGCCAAGGCGCGCGGTCTACCGCGTGTGGAAGGGCACCGCCGCGGTTCGAATGCCGCACGCGACACGGTCAAAGCCGCCCATAAGCGCGGTATCCGTTATGTGACCTTTTTTGCCTTTTCGGCGGAAAACTGGTCGCGTCCCGAAGCGGAAGTCAAAGAGCTGATGAATATGATGCGCCATTATCTAAAGCATGATGTGGAAGAGTTGCAGAAATACAAAGCCCGCTTGCATGTCATTGGTGATCGCACCCGTTTGCCGCAGGATATCGTGGCGGAAATTGAAAAATGGGAAGAAGCGACCAAAGAAAATGATAAAATCGATGTCATTATGGCGCTGAGCTATGGCGGACGGCAGGAGTTGGTGCGTGCCGTGCATAATATTGCCAAAGCCGCACGGCAAGAAAGCATTTCTCTTGAGGAAATAGATGAAGAATTGATTTCCAACCATCTGATGACAAAAGATATTCCTGATCCCGATCTGCTTATTCGCACCAGCGGTGAACAGCGCATCAGTAATTTCCTGCTGTGGCAGATCGCCTATACGGAATTTTATTTTACGGAAACGGCATGGCCGGACTTCACTGAAAAAGAGCTCGACAAAGCCTTGGAATCCTATGCCAGACGCGATCGTCGTTACGGCGGTCTGCCCGATACGCAGCCGCGTCAAGCTTCGGGAGGCTAACGGGTTCATGAGCAGCCTTGCAAAACGCGTTATTTCCGCATGTGTTATGCTTCCCCTCGTTCTTGCCGCGATGTGGTACGGCAGCTGGGGATTTCTGATTTTTATTTTTGCACTGACTGTTGCCGCCGTATTCGAATGGGGACGGATGGCGCTGTCGGGTGATAAAAAAATGAAAGATTTCATTATTTTATCTGCCGGATATCTGTATATTCTGATTGCCGCAAGCGCGATGATTTTCCTGCGCCTGAAGAATGAAAACGGCTTTGCCCTGACATTGCTGGTCTTTGGTATGATCTGGGCAACGGATATTTGCGCTTATTTCTCCGGTAAAACCATCGGCGGGCCGAAAATGGCACCGAAAATCAGTCCCAACAAAACATGGGCGGGTATGATTGGCGGTATGACCGGTTCTGCGGGTGTAGCGGCACTGTTTACGCTGGATGCTTACAGACCCGCGGCGCTGGAGGATTGGAGCTTGTTGTGCATGCTGATTTTAGGGGCATGTTTCGCGGTCATCGGGCAAGCGGGGGATTTGCTTGTTTCCGCAATGAAGCGCAAATACGGCGTGAAGGATACGGGATACCTGATCCCCGGACATGGTGGCGTGCTAGACCGGATTGACGCATTGTTACTGGCGGCACCCGTGTTCTCTGCCATTTTGATTTTAGGAGGATAGCCATGCCGCAAAGTCAGCAAAACAGGCGGCCTGCGGCGCAAGCCGTACCCTTGCACAGAAAAGTAACGGTTCTTGGTTCCACCGGTTCGGTCGGCACAAACACACTTGATCTACTGGCCTCTGACACGCAAAAATTTCGTATCAGCGCACTGACGGGCGGACGCAACGCTTTGCTTTTGGCGGAGCAGGCCCGGAAATTCCGCCCCGGTTTTGTGGCGCTGGCGGATGAGTCTGAATACCGGACATTGAAGGATTCGCTGGCAGGAACGGGCATTGCCTGTGGTGCGGGCGATCAGGCGGTGCTGGAGGCTGCGGCGATGGAGGCCGATGTCACCGTTGCCGCTATCTCGGGTTTTGCCGGATTAAAACCGGCGCTGACGGCGATAGAGCAGGGCAATATACTGGCGCTGGCAAATAAGGAATCTCTGGTCTGTGCAGGGGCTTATATGACTGTGGCGGCACAGAAATCCGGCTGTGATATTCTGCCGGTAGACAGCGAGCATAATGCGATTTTCCAAGTTCTGGATAATAGAAGCCCCGAAAGCGTCAAAAGACTGATTTTAACGGCTTCGGGCGGGCCGTTCCTGCGCAAAAGCCGCGCGGAAATTGCAGATGTGACGCCCGCCGAAGCGGTGGCGCATCCGAACTGGTCGATGGGTGCGAAAATCTCTGTCGATAGCGCGACAATGATGAACAAGGCGCTGGAAGTTATTGAAGCACATTATCTTTTCGGACTGCAGCAGGAAAGAATTGATGTACTGATGCATCCGCAATCCATCGTGCATTCCATGGTGGAATATATCGACGGCTCTATTCTGGCGCAGCTTGGGGCATCCGATATGAGGACGCCGATTGCCTATGCGCTGGCATGGCCGGAACGCATGCCGACGACGGGAGATTTTCTTGATTTGACCAAACCGCAAAATCTGGAGTTTCTACCGCCTGATGAACTGCGTTTTCCGGCACTGGCTCTGGTGCGGGAGGTTTTGAAAGCGGGCGGCGCAATGCCGACGGTATTCAACAGCGCAAATGAAGTCGCCGTTGCCGCATTTTTGGATGGCGCAATCGGCTTTACCGCGATAGAATCCCTTGTCGCGGCAGCTGTCGAAGATGCCGCAACCCGTCTGCCTGCGCCGGAAAATCTGGAGGATATTTTCGCTGTAGACCAGGAAATCCGCGCCTTAACGAGCGAGCGGATTGCGCGGATGCCCAAAACACGGTTATAATAAAAAGATAAAGATACAATAGAAGAACGAGGATAAGATATGGATATGCTGACAAACCTGCTGGAAACGCCTTATGCGTTTTTAAGAGATTACGGAGGCCCGTTTGTTCTGGTCATTAGTGTTCTTGTCTTTGTGCATGAATGGGGACATTACATCATTGCCCGCTGGTGCGGCGTAAAGATTGAAAAATTCTCCATCGGTTTCGGGCCGGAGATTTTCGGTTGGACCGACCGCCACGGCACACGCTGGAAATTCAGCTGGATTCCGCTTGGCGGCTATGTCCAGATGTTTGGCGATTCAGACCCGGCCAGCAGTCATCATGATGATGAAGTCTATGATGAAAACGGCAATGTCCGCAAAATGACCAAAGCGGAAAAGAAGGTCGCCTTTTATACACAGGATCTTTGGAAGCGCTCGGCGATTGTATTCGCAGGCCCGGCCATCAACTATATTTTCGCGATTATTCTGCTGACAGGGTTGTTTATGTTCCACGGCCAGCCTTACACGCCGCCGATTGCCGCAACGCTGGTTGAAGGTGCCCCTGCCGAGCTGGCGGGCGTGCAGCCGGATGACAAGATTATCGCTTTGAACGGCGAAAAAATGCAGCGTTTCGAAGATTTGGTGCGCGTGACATCCGTCAATCTTGATACGCCGATGGATGTGACATTGCTGCGCTCAAATGGTGACGGCACATGGGATGAAGATGCGCCGATCACATTGAAAATAACCCCGACCGTCTATGAGGTTGAGGACAATTTCGGCTTCCGCCATGAAATTGGACGTATCGGCATTTTCAGCCCGACCGGACAAAGCGGCCTTGAAAAACACAATGTCTTTACGGCATTTGGCGCCTCTATTTATGAAAGCTGGCGCTTGACGGCACTGACACTGAAAGGTGTCTGGCAAATGATTTCCGGCACCAGAAATGCCGAAGAGCTTGGCGGTATTCTGCGTATGGGCGCTTATGCAGGCGAATTTGCGCAGGCAGGGATTGTGTCATTCATTACTTTTGCGGCGCTGCTATCAATCAATCTGGGCTTGATTAACCTGTTTCCGATCCCGCTTCTGGACGGTGGGCACCTTGTTTTTTACATTTTCGAAGCCATCAAAGGCAAACCGCTTTCCGCAAAAGTGCAAGAATATGCTTTGCGGACAGGGCTGGTGATGGTGCTGGGAATTATGCTGTTTGCCACATGGAACGACTTGTCGCAGCTCAAGTTCTTTGAATATATCGGAAGTTTTCTTTCTTCTTGACAATTCAAAGCGATAATGCTCTTTTTTAAGAAAGGCTCTTAATCGGGCAAAGGGGGAGAGCATGCGTATTCTATCCGGACAGTCATCCGTAAAAACCGTTATTACCGCCATTTTGGCCGCGTTCATCATCGCCGGATGTGCGGCGCAGGGGACACGTTATCTGACGGTCGAGAAAATGACGCCGCCGAAAAACACTTACCAGCACACATTATTTCAGCAATATCTGGATATGGCGCGTGAGCAGGCCGCACGCGCCGATTATGCGGATTCTGACGCTTTTGCCCGTCGTGCCGCCGCTGTTGTGGACGGTATGACTGTCCTGCCGGAAGAAATCTCTGCACGCAAATTGCCGGAAAAAAGTGTCAAGCTGTTGACAGCCGCACGCAAGCGGTTGATGCGCGCCTTTGAGCATCCCGATGGCCGTGCGCGCGTTCCTTACGCTTTGGCAACGGCACAGACGCAATTTGACTGCTGGATGGAAAAGCAGGAGGAAAATATCAATCCTGACGAGATTGTCGTGTGCCGCAGCCAATTCTTTGCCGCGCTTAGCAGCGTGGAATGTGATTTATTTCCCTCTTTCGGACGCAGGGAATGGGTGATTTATTTTTCGGGTAAAAAGGATAGTTTGGATGATACCGCTTTCACTACCATTGCCGTCATCCAGCAACTGGCCAAAATTTATGAAGATACGACATTCATTATCCACGCCCATGCCGATGATATGGCCGGAGGCTATGACAGCAATCAGCAACTGTCGCAACGCCGTGCGGATACGGTTATCAATGCGCTGGTTGACGGCGGCTTGCATGAAAACCGTATCGTGACCGTCAAAAGCTGGGGAAAAGGACGCCCCGCAACAATGACGGAAGACGGCACATCGCGTCCTGAAAATGACCGTGTGACCGTGTTGATGGCCGATCCGATGGAATAATTTTCCATCAAACCGCTTTTTGCCCTTATTTTTATCAAAAACAGCTAAAAAACCGCAGAAAACCGCGGCTTTCTTCAGATATTCTTCAGCTTTCGGTGATATACTGAAAAGATAAAAAGAATTTCCAGAAGAAGGGCATATCTATGCTGCATTTGCGCAAATTTCGCTATTGTTTGTGCGCTCTGCTGTTCCTTGCAGCAGCATCGGCAAGCAGTGCCGCACGCGCAGATAGTATGAAAGTTGCTACGGCGCAGACGGCCGCCCTCAATGACACAGCATGGACGACGGAAGATGACAGCATCTCCGTTGTGTTTAAGCCTTGCCGTGAAAATGCGGAAATGCTGTGCGGTTATCTGAAAGCGGCATCACCGGAAGCGGTCAAGCGCTTCGGCCTTGCCGTGCCTCCAGAAAAACTGGGCGGACTTTGCATTATCGAAGGGCTGCGCCCGGAAAGCGGCAGCCGGTTCAGCGGCGGGCGTTTCGTCAATACGCAGGATGACAATGTACGTGCAGCGCGTGTTTCTTTGCAACATGCGCCGGGAACAGGCCTGAAAGTCGTCGCGGCGCGATGGGTCTTTTCGCGCACGCTCCTTTTCAAACCCAATCCGTCCTATTAAGAAAATTTGCCGCTTATTTCAGAACGGTCTTGCCGCCATAACGCGCGGAATGTCCAAGGCTTTCCTCAATACGGATCAGCTGGTTGTATTTTGCCGTGCGGTCGGAACGGGCGAGGGAGCCTGTTTTGATTTGTCCGGCATTGGTGGCAACAACCAGATCGGCAATCGTACTGTCTTCGGTTTCACCGGAGCGGTGTGATACGACAACGCCGAAACCGGCACGTTTTGCTGTTTCAATCGCCGCCATGGACTCGCTCAGCGTGCCACATTGATTGACTTTGACCAGAATGGCGTTTCCGGCCTTGGTATCTATGCCTTGCTGCAGACGCTTCACATTGGTGACATAGAGATCATCGCCGACCAGCTGGACGGTTTTTCCCAGCTCCGCTGTGATGTTTTCCCAGCCTTCCCAATCGTCCTCGGCCATGCCGTCCTCGATGGATTTGATCGGGTATTTTTTGCACAGGTCAACATAGTATTTCACCATCTCGTCCGATGACAGTTTCTTGCCCTCGATATGGTATTTGCCGTCTTTGTAGAATTCGGTGGAGGCGGGGTCAAGTGCCAGCACAATATCCTCACCCGGCTTATAGCCTGCCTGTTCAATGGCGGCGGTAATCATATCCAGTGCCTCAACCGCCGAACCGATATTCGGGGCAAAGCCGCCTTCGTCACCGACATTGGTGTTCAGTCCGGCATCGGAGAGGCGTTTTTTCAGCGCATGAAAGATTTCAGCGCCCATACGCACAGCTTCGGCAACGCTTGGTGCTGCAACAGGCATAATCATAAATTCCTGAATATCGATCGGGTTATCAGCATGTGCGCCGCCATTGATAATATTCATCATCGGCACAGGCAGAAGATGTGCGAAATTGCCGCCCAGATAGCGGTAAAGTGGCAGGTCATGGTAATCGGCTGCCGCTTTTGCCACGGCAAGGCTGGTGCCCAGAATGGCGTTTGCACCAAGGCGGCTTTTGTTTTCCGTCCCGTCCAGGGCAATCAGTGCTTGATCAATCGCCAGCTGGTTCACCGGATCCATACCGCAAATCGTATCGGCGATATGGGTGTTGACGGCTTCAACCGCCTGCAGAACACCTTTGCCACCATAGCGTTTTTTATCACCGTCGCGTTTTTCTACGGCTTCATGTGCACCGGTTGATGCGCCTGACGGCACGGCAGCACGGCCGGAGGCGCCGTTATCCAGCAATACATCAACCTCTACCGTCGGATTACCGCGGCTGTCCAGAATTTCACGTCCTTTTACACTGATAATTTGGCTCATAACATCCCTCTCTTCAATAACTGGAACCATCCGTTAGCAACATATCGCCGGAAGGGGGCAGGAAACAAGTCAATTTTTGGAGAGATCAGGAAAAAAAACAAAAAAGGCTTAAGCATTTGTTTGCACTTTTAATGGTAATCTGGCTAAATAGAACTGTGGAGTGAATATACGCGTAGGAGCAATGAGCACATGTTCAAGTCAATTTTTTCCCGTTTTTTCAGCATGATCGGCCTCGGCACTTGCCTGCTGGCAGCTGCCCCGACAGCCGCAAAAGCGGATGTTTACGTCTATACCGATCCCGATTACAAATATATGTTCTCGGTTCCCGACAGCTGGGCAATGACAACGCCGCATACGCCGAACACGCGTGTACGCTTTACAAGCCCGGTTCCGGATGATCATGCTTTTTGCGAAATCGCCGCCCAACGAGACGGGCGTTTCCAGATTTATCCGAAACGCCATATGGGTACGGCTGTGAACGAGAATTTTGACGCGTCTTTCTGGACGGATGAAGTCCGCCGCCGTTTCGATAATCCGCATATTCTCCATGTCCGTTATCCGGCGGGAATCGATAAAGCAGATTCCTCGATGGCGCAGCTGGCCTATGACTGGCCTGTGACGGAAAGAACAGCCTCTGCCGCAGGACACGGTGACGAAGATGTCATTCGTATGCGCGGCCTGATCCTGACAGGCGTTTACGGCGATACCCGTTATACGATGACATGCGGCGCACGTCTTGAGAAATACCACCGCTGGAGCAAACTGTTCGGCAGTATCGTGTCCTCCGTTACACTGGATGACCGTTACAATATGTTCCCGACAGGATACTACCGCGACTTCCTGAGCGATAAATACAAGAAAACCATCCCGCATCCGGGTCTTGGAACATCCGTCCGGCGCTAACGGAAACAAGATGTTCAAGTTTTCTTATTGTGCAGATTTGCTGCGCCGGAGTGATCCGGCGCAGTTTTCTCTGTGCCTGTTTGCGCCTTTCCCGGGGCGGGAAGGGCTGTTTAATCTGTATGCGCTGCTGCACGAAATTCGCCGTATTCCACAACAGGCGACAGACCCGGCCGCTGCACAGATCCGTTTGAAATGGTGGCATGACCGGATTGATGATCTTTACAATGAAACGGTTCCGGCAGGGCATCCCGTTTTAGAGGCGTTTCTTTTGACCAAGCCGCGGCAAGGAAAAGAGGCTTTGGAAAATTATATTGCAGCCGTTCAGGAACTGCTGTTCGCAGAGGATGCTGCGACCCTGTTTCAAATTGCGGAAAGGCTGAAGCGCCTGTCCGATAAGCTCGCCTGCTATATTCTTGATATTCCTGTGGAAGAAAATGCAGACCTTGCGGCGGTTGCTGCAGCTGATATGTTGCTGGGCGTAACGCGCCGTCTCGCCGAACAGAAAGAGCCTGACCTGCCTGCCGTATTCTGGCAGGACAAGAATGCGGTCAAAGATAAAATACAAGAGGTGCGGCAATCTGCAGCCGTTTCCCACAATACGCAGAAAAAGCCGCAGCGCAGCAAAAAAGGGCACGCCGTCTATCTGTCACAGGCGCTTGCCATGCAGCAATTACAGCAAATAGAGAAGGTGGGATACGACTTGCGGGACAACCGTCTGACCGCTCTGCCGCCTTTCAGCACATTACGGCTGATATTGCGGGCAGGGCTGGGGCAATTCTAGGCAAGCTTAATGTAAAGCCGCTTGTTCAAGTTTTTTGAAATAGCTGTCCACGCCGTCCAGAATGGCTGCGGCGATTTTTTGCTGATAAGGGGTGGAACTTAGCAGTATGGCTTCACCGCGGTTACTGACAAAACCGGCTTCCAAAAGGACAGAGGGCGTGTCGGGTGCCGTCAGAACAGCAAATCCGGCGGAGCGGTGCGGACGGCCAAGCAGGCGGATCTTGCTTTTGCGAAATCCTTTCAGCAGTGTTTCAGCCAAAACATTGGAATGGTTCATTGTGTCACGCATCGCCAGATCAATCAGAATATTGGCGATATCCTCATCCTGCTCGGATAAATCAATTCCGGCAATGCGTTCGGAAAAGTTGGCGTTTTCAGCCAGTTTTGCCGTCTCTTTATCCGAAGCCTGACGGGACAGCGTATAAAGCGAGCTGCCGCGCACGTCTTTACGGCCGATCTTATCCGCATGAATGGAGATGAACAATTCCGCACCTGCTTTGCGGGCAATGCTGACGCGTTCACGCAGAGGCACGAAAATATCGCGGTTACGCGTCAGGTGAACCTGATAACGGCCGCTTTCTTCCAGTTTCTTTTTGATCTGGCGGGCAAGCGACAGCGTAATATGTTTCTCGTAAATCTTGCCGTTGACCGCGCCGGGATCCTTTCCGCCATGACCGGGGTCAATCACCACCGTATAGCGTCTGATAACCGGCTTGCGACTGGGCAGGGCAATCGTGATTACCTCCACACTTTCCTCTGGAGGCGGATTATCAGCGATAATTTCTGCGATGCTTTCAGGGGCTGGTTCCGGAATGGTTTGCGCTGCGACTTGTTCCACTTGCAGCGGTGCGGGGCGCGTTGCAAAAGCCGTATTGCCGTCCGCCCTTCGGCGTTGCCAGACAGCACCGATATTCTCTGCAAAAACGGCAGCGGAGGCATCAATCACATCGACAACGATCCGGGCGGGCAGTCCGTCCTTGCCGGGCAGAAAAAAAGCCTGCTTGACCGTCAGGCGTTTTTTTAATTCGAAGACGATGCGGCCCGTGCCTTCTTCGGGCGTGCCAAAACGGAAAGCGGAGACGGGGGCGCGTTGTTCCGGCGTGAAGATATCCGTTTTAAAGACTGCACCGGGAATATCAAGAACAAGCCGTTTCGGATCATTCAGAAAAAAGACGTCAAAATCGCTATCGCTGTCCAACTCTGTAACAATGCGAAAGCTGGCGGGATCGGGCTTGCCGAAACGGATATTTTCTACAGCCGCAGCCTGCGCGGCAGCGGCTGAAAAAACCGTCAGAACCGTGCAGAAAGCGCAAAATACCAAGAATATGCCATATGTCCCCAAGCGTCGCATTTTTGCATTATAGGAGATATTTTGATTGTATCAAAGGCGGAATTCATGTATTCTGCCCGATAGGATTTAAGGCTGTCTCTTTTATCTGCGTCCCCCCGCCAACAGCAATGTGAGCAGGGTTTCGCGAGAGAGTTGTCTCTATAAAAGCGGCAGCAAACAGCCATATTGTTTTATATATGGCAAAAACAAGAAGGTTCAGGCTGGCCGGAAGCAGTGTTTTGAGAGACGTTTTTCAAACGATTATCTCCGGCCCGAAAAGTTTTTAGGATTTTGCGTATCATGGTTCAACATCAACACCTTACAAGCGAACGGCGTATGCAGACGCGAACAAGGTGCCTTGCGAACATCATCGAACAGCAATATGTGCCGGAAAGGACAATTTCCGGGGCATCCGTCAACTTTATGTCAAGCCTGAAAATGTAAATAACCGAAGCCTTTTTAAAGACGATCTTTAAAACAGGTTTCGCGTCTGCGGGAACAAGTATGTTCCGCGAAAGCAGGCGTATACATGATAAGGATTGACGCCCATGACACGACGTATGCTGATTGATGCGACCCATAAAGAAGAGACACGGGTTGCCATTGTTGCCGGAGATAACCGGCTGGAAGATTTTGATTACGAAAGCGCATCGCGCAAACAGCTCAAAGGCAATATTTATCTGGTAAAAGTCACGCGGGTTGAACCCTCGTTGCAAGCCGCCTTTGTTGATTTTGGTGGTAACCGCCACGGTTTCCTGCCATTCCCCGAAATTCATCCCGATTATTACCGTATTCCGATTGAAGACCGCCAGGAACTTCTGGAAGAGGAAAAACGGATCACCGAAGAGCATGCGGCGGAAATCGACGCACAGGCCGAAGCGGAAGCGGAAGAGCAAGAGCGCCGCGCCAGCAAGAAATCCGGCAAAAAAGGTGAAGATGGCGAACATGACGATGAAATCGCCCGCGGCGTGCAAATCGTCGGCGGTGAAGATGATGAAGCCGAGGAAGAGGATATCATCCCCGCGCAAATGAAGGTTAATATCAAGCGCCGCTATAAAATTCAGGAAGTGATTAAACGCGGTCAGGTGATGCTGATCCAGATCAATAAGGAAGAACGCGGCAACAAAGGTGCGGCGGTTTCAACCTATATTTCACTGCCCGGACGTTACTGCGTGCTGATGCCGAATTCACCGCGCGGCGGCGGGGTCAGCCGTAAAGTCGGCAATATGAAGGATCGTAAGAAACTGAAAAAGATTCTTGCCGATCTGGATATCCCGGAAGGCATGTCCGTTATTCTGCGTACCGCAGGGGTGGAACGCAGCAAGGTTGAAATCAAGCGCGACCTTGATTACCTGCTGAAGCTCTGGAACGATATCCGCGAATTGACGCTGCAATCAACTGCACCGGCAATGGTGCATGAAGAAGGCAATCTGATCAAACGCGCCGTACGTGATTTGTACAAACGCGATCTGGATGAAATTCTGGTTGCCGGTGAAGAAGCTTATGAAACAGCGAAAAAACTGATGAAATCCCTGATTCCCAGCCATGCGCGCCGCGTTAAGCTGGATAAAGAGGAAACACCGCTTTTCGCACGCTACAATGTCGAACACCAGATTGATGAAACCTATAGCACGACCGTGCGTCTGCGTTCGGGCGGTTATCTGGTCATTAATCCGACGGAAGCGCTTGTCTCCATCGATATTAACTCGGGCAAGGCCACCAAAGGCCGCCATATTGAGGAAACAGCGCTGAAAACCAATCTGGAAGCCGCCGAGGAAATCGCACGGCAATTGCGCTTGCGCGATCTGGGCGGGCTGGTTGTGATTGACTTCATTGATATGGAGGAAAACCGCAACAACCGCACAGTTGAGCGCAAATTGAAAGAATCCATGCAAGGTGACCGCGCTCGCATCCAGATCAGCCGTATCTCGGCCTTTGGACTGCTGGAGCTGTCACGCCAGCGTTTGCGTCCGTCATTGGTGGAAAGCAACTTTATGCCTTGTCCGCATTGCGCGGGCAGTGCCGTGGTTCGTACGGTGGAAAGCGCGTCGGTTATGGTTCTGCGCCATGTCGAAGAAGCATTGCTGCGCGGCAAACCAAAGGATATGGTAGTTTGTGTGACGCCGGATGTGGCTCTGTATCTGCTGAACCAGAAACGTGCCCGTCTTTCTGACCTTGAAACGCGTTACGGTATTCATATCACTGTTGAATCCGACCATAGCGTTGCATCGCATCAGGACTTTACGCTGGAAGTGATCGCAGCCTCCGGTAAACGTCTGGAAGTGCAAATGCCGCAACATGCACCGTTGCCGCCGCCGCAGAATGACAAGCAGCAAGGCGCCAGCAACCGTCGCGATGACGGCGAAGCCGCTCAGGATGAGGACGGCAACAGTGGCGGCGGGCGTAAACGCAGCCGCGGTGGACGTCGTGGCGGACGCAGACGCCGTGGCGGACGCGGTGGTGACCGTCGTGATAACCAGCAGCAAAACGAAAACGGCCAGGAAGCGCACAGCAAGGAAGAAAACAAACAGGACGAAAACCAGCAGCCTGCCGTTGAAGCTGAAACCGTGACGCAAGACACGCCGGAAACAGCGGAAGAGCCGCAGAAAAAAGCACCGTCACGCCGCAGAAAACCTGCTGCGAAAAAAGCGGACAGCGAAAAAGTAGAGGCTGAGGTGACAGAAACGCCGGAGTCTCAAACCGCAGAAAGTGATGCGGAGAAGGACGCAAAAACGGAAAAGCCGAAAGCTGCCCCGAAAAAGCGTGCACCGCGCAAGAAAGCCGCGCCGAAAAAAGCTGCGGCTGAAAAGAAAACCGATACGGAAGAAAAACCCTCCGGCAGCAATGACGACAATACCGTCGTGCCGCTTGAAAAACCGGAAGCAGCCGCTCCGGCAACGGGGGAGGCCGGGCAGGGCGACACGCCACCCGAAAAAAAGAAAAAGGGCTGGTGGCAAAAGCTGAAGGAATAGCTGCGTCTCCCGCCAAATAAAAACGTTCAAGAAAAGCCGTCCTGGTTTGGGGCGGCTTTTTTCGTCATAGAACCTCATCCAAAAAAACACCCCGGACATTCTTGCCCGGGGTGCTTTTTTCTCGTCGTCTATATATGTTGCCTTCTATTTATTATCTAAGGCGTAACAGTTCCTCTGTCATCTGGTCGGTTGTCGAGATGACCCGCGTATTGGCGGAGTAAGCCCGCTGTGTCACGATCATCTTGGAAAATTCCTCCGCGATATCCACGTTGGAGGCTTCCAGAGCACCGCCTTCGACATCACCGGCACCGCCCGTTCCGGCTTCACGCAGATTGAACCCGCCGGAGATATCCGATTCACGGAAGGCGGTTCCGCTTACTTCCTGCAAGCCGTTCGGGTTCGGGAAGGTTGCCAGCGGCAGTTTATAGACCTGACGGCTTTGGCCGTTGCTGAACTGGATGGAGACGATGCCCTCATTGTCAATGCTGACGCCCGAGCGCAGTCCCAGCTCTGAGCCGTTCTGTTGTGCAAAGCGCACATCATAGGGGCTGGAGAATTGCGTCATTGTGGCAATGTCCAGATCAATATCCTGCAAGGCCGAGCCGTTTCCAAAGTCGATGCCGACCATTGACAGCAACACTTCGCCATTCGCATCCGGCGTCGCGTTCAGCTGACCGGCACCGTCAAAGTTGATAGAACCACTGGTCAGGGTCAATCCTGCCGGTGTCTGGATTTCTATATGCCACCAGCCCTCGGTATTCGGCGTGGAAGCTGGCGCGGCCAGAAGCGTCGGTGCGGCGGGTGCGGCTGTTGCACCGATGGCAGCAGCAAGGCCGAGACCGTCAGTCAGCGGCGTACCGGCACCTTCCGCCAATGTCAGTGTGTCACCGATATTGCGGGCTTTGATTTGCAGCTGTCCGTTTGCATCCACTGTTGCGAAGGCAACCGGGTTGCCGCCGACATCCGTAATGCTGTTGATATCGGACAACAGTTTGGCCAGATTTCCGTCCAGCGTAATGGTCACCGGACCAGTCGCACCGACGGTAATGTCAAACTGGTCGGTTGCCAGAATGTTCGGGTCGTTGGACAGATCGCCGGCAATGGCCGTCAGGTCAACGGTACCCGTGACATTGGCTGTGGGGGTGACATGTTTCTGCATATTAAGCACCAGATCCTGCGGCGTGCCGAGACTGTCAAAGACGCGGAGGCTGCGTGAAAAGTCAGGTGTAAACCCTGCAGGAACCGGATAAACCGACTGTGTCTCCGTGGCATCCAGGTTAACCCCCAGAGCCGCCTGCGTGGTCGGGTTTGCGACGCTGCCGATTGTGGCGACATCGACCGGAACAAGCGAAGTAATATTTGCCTGACCAGCGGGCAGGGCACCGTTTTGATCCAGCGGCCAGCCCATCAGGAAAAAGCCTGATGTGTTTTTCAGGATACCGTTCTCATCTTCCGAAAAAGATCCTGCACGGGTGAAAAGCGTTTCACCTGTCGCCGCAAGTGTGTCCTGCACAACAAAGAAGCCGTTGCCGGAAATCGCGACATCCGTTGTCGAGTTGCTTTGCTGCAGAATACCCTGCTGGTCAACGCGCGCGGCCTGTACGCTACGCACCGAACCGGGCGTATAGGCTGTGGAGCGGCCTGCCGTTGTTACAAGGCTGGAAAACATCGCATCCGTGCGTTTGTAGCCCGTTGTGCTGACATTGGCGATGTTGTTCGAGATCATCGAGATTGACTGCCCTTGCGCCGCCAAACCTGAAACCGCTGTAAATAAAGATCCGAAAATACTCATTTTTGCTCTCCTTCTTCTGATGTTCTAATGTTTGTTATCTGTTTAAAGGGATGTGCCGGGCTGTGTTGCCTTGCGCACATCGGTAATCGAGACTTTTTCGCCACCCGCAACGATCAGGATGACATCCCCGTTTTCGCCGGACTCAATGCCTGTGACACGGCTGGGAACGGTTGTAGTGACCTCAACCGGTTTGCCCTCCGCATCGGTGGAGGTCACGCTGACACGGTATTTTCCGGCGGGCAGGGGTGTTCCGTCAGCGGCAAGGCCGTCCCATGTAAAGTCGTGCTTGCCGTATTCGCTTTCCCCTGAGACACTCAGAACCGTATCGCCGTCCTCGTTGAGGATATTGATCTGGGTGCTGACGGCATTCTCGCCGACGGCATAGCCCAGCGTTGTGGCATTCTCGCCATCAAACATGAAATTCTCGCCCAGTCTTTCCACATCAAGACCGATAAAGCCCAGACCAATGCTGGTAATGTTCAAGACATTCAGCGCCAGCATTTGTTCCATCATTTCATTGGCTTTGATTTGCTGTTCCACGCCCGAGAACGCAACCAGCTGGTTTGTAAATTCCGCGGAATCCATCGGATCCAGAGGATCCTGATTTTGCAGCTGTGTTGTCAAAAGCAGCAGAAACTGGTCAAAATCCTTATTCAGGGTCGCAGCATCGGCTTTCGCGGCTGATGCCGCTGCTGCTCCTGCTGTTGCTCCGCTTACACTGTCCACCATACTCTCATCTCCTTTTTTTATATAAGTATGTTTACGCTGTCCTTTTTCAGGACATAGTCATTTGCATGTGCGGCGTTCACCATGCCTGCGGCCTGTTCCGCCGCTGTCATGTCACCGTCTTCTCCCTGCATGTAAAAATGGAATTTTTGCCCGTTGTCCCGCTGCGCTTCCGCTTTCTCGAACTGATCCTGTCCGGAGGCAAGGTCAAAACTGAGCGCGTTATCACCAAGATCGATACCTGCCTCTTTCAAGGCTTTTTCCAGCGCCTGTGAATCTTTATTGAGCATGTGATAGGTATCCTGTTTTTCCACCAGCAGATGTGCTTTCATCGCACCTTCTTTCCCGAACATCATCGTGACAGCGACGCGCCCCATTGCGACAGGCTCCAGCTGCAGAGTCATTTGCTGAACACGTTCTGCCGCATTGCGCTGCATCGTCAAAAAGACTTTATGCATGGCCGGAGACTGGAAGCTTCCGGCGGCTTTTGCGGTGGTGAATTGCGGTAGACCGGGCTGTTGTGCGGATTTTCCGTCTTGTCCCAGCAGTGGCTGACCATCCGGCCCGGCCTGCGTGCCTGCGCCTTGCTGCGGGAAACCGCCATCAGGGCTGTCACCCGTAAAACTGCTGTTGTCACCAAAACCGTTCGTGCCGCTCTGAGCCGTATGATTGGCCTGTTGCTGTTGTGCCGGTGTTTGTTGCTGAACTTGCTGTTGCGGTTGTGCCTGCTGTGCCGGAGCGGGGCGGGGCTGTTCCTTGACGACTGCGGCTTCGTCTGTGTTTTGCTGTGCAAGTTGCTGTGTTTGCGGCGCTTGCTGATCTTCTTGTGCCAGCAGCAGGGTTGCTGCTTGTGACAACTGCACACCACCGGTAGAAGGTGTTTGTGCTGTGGGTGTTTGGGCAGCACCGTTACGGGATTGCAGCAATTGTGCCAGTACCGCAATAATTTGCCCCTGCGGATCATCGGCGGCAATATTTTCCAGTCCGAGATTTTCGGT
>SBHI01000028.1 GCA_006226225.1 Alphaproteobacteria bacterium | reverse complement strand
ACGACATCCTGCAAGTCACTGTCCTCTGCCGCGAAAAGCGCACGAATATAATCTTGTTGCCTGTTCATATCTTCAGTTATAAAGGATCAGCGTTAAAAAACGGTAAGGATGACAGACAATGCCCGAATTGCCTGAGGTGGAAACGGTACGCCGCGGATTGATGCCCGTGCTGGAAAATTGCAAAATCACGGAATATATCCAGAACAGGCCGGATTTGCGTTTTCCGATTCCCGCTGATATGCGCCGCGCATTGCAGGGTGCAACGGTGACAGCGTTACGGCGGCGGGGGAAATATCTGATTTTGGATATGGATAGCGGCTATCATGTTTGCTGGCATTTGGGCATGTCGGGGCAGATGCGTATTGACCGTGCTGCGGACAAGCATGACCATATCATCCTGAAAACGGCGGAAGGCCGCAGCGTCAGCTTCAATGATCCGCGCCGCTTCGGCTATGTGCTGATAGCAAAAAAAGGTGCGCTGGACAAAATGCCGCATTTTCAAAAAATGGGCCCCGAACCGCTGGATGAAGCACATTTCCACAGTGATTATCTGTTTGAAATATTCCGCGCCCGCAAGGCACCGCTGAAATCCGCCTTGCTGGATCAGCATATCGTCGCAGGGCTGGGTAATATCTATGTTTGCGAGGCACTGTATCATGCCGGTCTGCATCCCGCGACACAGGCGGGCAAGCTGGACAAGATGCAATGTGCCGTACTGGTCGATGCCGTGCGGCGCGTGATCAGCCGCGCGATCGAGGCGGGCGGTTCGACGCTGGGGGATGCCCGCTATGTCCAGCCGTCGGGTGAGCTTGGCTATTTTCAGCTGGAAATGGCGGCCTATGGACGCGAGGGCGAACAATGCGGGCTGAACGGCTGTTGCGGCGTGATTGAGCGGATCGTGCAGGCGGGACGTTCAAGCTTTTATTGTCCCGTGCATCAATTGCCGTTATAGTATCAGGCAATATTAAGGGAGAAATATGATGAAGATCAAAAATTGCCTTGCCGCAGGCGTCATTGCTTTGCCGTTGTTGTTTTCAGGTACAGGCTTTGCGTCATCGTCCCAGTTTTTTACGGCGGTCTCCGACCTGCCTTTGATGCCGGGCTTTATCGAACAGCTGGATGAAAATATGGTGTTTGACAAGCCGGAAGGCCGCATCGTTGAAACCGAAGCCGTCGGTAAAGGGGAGAAGAGCGGTGCCGAGCGTTTTTATCTTGAGACATTGCCGCAGCTGGGTTGGAAATTTATCGGCGGCAGCAGCTTTGAACGCGAAGGGGAAGTGCTGGAAATCGCCTTTTCCGAAGGGCAGCAGGGCTATATCAGCATTCATATTACCGTCAAGCCGAAAGGATAAGACTTATGAGTGAATTCATCAAAACCGAAATTATTGACGGCAAAGTCGGTGTGATCCGCCTTGATCGCCCCGATGCGCTGAATGCGCTTTGCGCGCAGCTGATGGACGAACTTTCCGCCGCGCTGGATGTGTTCGAAGCTGATGAAAATATCGGCTGTATGATTATCACAGGTAATGAAAAAGCCTTCGCCGCCGGTGCGGATATCAAGGAAATGCAGTCAAAAAGCTTTTCCGATGTTTATGTCGGCAATATGCTCGGCAAAAACTGGGAACGGCCGGCAACTTGCCGTAAGCCGGTGATTGCGGCGGTTGCGGGTTATGCTTTGGGTGGCGGCTGCGAGTTGGCGATGATGTGTGATATCCTGATTGCAGCGGATAATGCCAAATTCGGCCAGCCCGAGATTAAAATCGGCACTTTGCCGGGGCTCGGCGGTACGCAGCGCCTGACGCGTCTGATCGGAAAACCGAAGGCCATGGACATGTGTTTGACCGGGCGCATGATTGATGCGGAGGAGGCGGTGCAGGCCGGACTGGCCGCACGTGTTGTACCGCTGGATAGACTGATGGATGAAGCGCTGGAGGCAGCAAGAACAATTGCCGATATGTCGCTGCCTGCCGTGATGATGGTGAAAGAAGCCGTGAATCGCGCCTATGAAGCCACATTGGCAGAAGGGCTGCATTTTGAACGCCGTTTGTTCTATGCCAGCTTTGCCACTGATGATCAAAAAGAAGGTATGCAGGCCTTTATCGAGAAGCGCGCGGCGAATTTTTCCGGAAAATAACGCATCGCAGTCTTTTTTACGTATTTTCTGTAAAAATCCTGTTGACTTGGGGTATGAAACCCTCTAAAAAGGCGTTTGTGTATTGGTTTCACCAAGCGGCGAAGCAGTGTTACAGGGTAGGAAATCCCGCGCTTTTGACCGTTTTTGAAGAATAACTAGGAAGGTTTGTATGGCACATCATAAGTCTGCAAAAAAACGTATTCGTCGTAACGACCGCCGCCGGGTCATCAACAGAGACCGGGTTTCGCGCATTCGCACCTTTATCCGTAAGGTAGAGGAAGCAATCACGTCCGGCGATAAAACTGCGGCAGATGCTGCATTTAAACTGGCGCAGCCTGAAATTCAGCGCGGCGTTACCAAAGGCGTATTGCACCAGAATACGGTTGCACGCAAATTGTCGCGCCTGTCGCGACGCATTAAGGCTCTGGCTGCTTAATTCCACGCCGGTGCTTTTAAAACTCAAGTCTTTTCAGCCCTAGGGCTGTTATACATTTTTATTGGATAATACCGAGAGCCGTTTCATAGAGGGGACGTGTGTCATGAATTCTGATTCTTTAAAAGATGAGTTTCACCCGTTAAAGGATGAAAATCAGTATAAAACAACACTTCGCGAGCTGGGCGAATTGCGCCGCGCTTTTGACAAGGAAGTGAATCCCAATCTGAGCAAATACGATCCCGAAGTCGTTGCGGCCAGCAAACAGGCTGTAGATGAGTTGATCAATGAGCTGGAAGCACGCGTGCGTGACTATGAATCCCGCCGCAATACGACTCCGCCGGCTTACTCTTTTGGCGGTTATGCCACAGGCGGCCGGCGTTAAAAGAAAACGCCCGGAATATTCCGGGCGGTTTTTTTTATTCTTTAGTCATTCTCTGATGTTACATGGAGGCCTGTGCAAGGCCTTTCTTTTTGCCCGGATGACGCACGCCGGGTTTTTGTCCGTTATTGACTTTGATGCCGTCCAGCGCTTGCTCAAGCCTGTTGAGGCCGAGCCCGTATTCTTTGTGCAAATCAGCAGGCAGATGGCTAATGCCCTGTTCCAGACGTGACAACTGCTCGGGTGAGAACAGATATTTGTTATCGCGGGCTTCCATCAGCTTGGCTTCGACCGTCAGCAGATTATCCAGCTTCGCGCGTGCCGTACCAGCAGCGAATTTCGACTGGTTCAGCGAAGTGGTTGTCATCAGGTCTTTATCCTGTTTCGGCTTTTTGCCGTCATTCTTTTTACCGCCGCCCAGCATATCCGGTTTTTGCGGTTGAAAATCCTGCAACAGTCCGAGAACCTGATCAACAAACATGCCGACCCCGAGTGCATCCCCCATAGAGGGCTGTTGGAATTTTGTCGTGGCTTTCGGGCCTTTTTTTCCTTTTGTGGAGGTAATATCCGTACCGGAAGAAGAGGCGCCGCCTGCGAAACGCGTTTCGGCTTCCAGCACACGTTTTTCCGTCGCAACCTGTTTTAGGCTGTCTTCAATCTTGCTGACTTCAAGGTTTTCGGCCTTGCCCTCGGTCATTGACGGTGCTTTTGGTGTCATGTTTTCTTTCCTGCACAATATACAATTATGTATTAATTATATCACGAAGCATGTGCCGCGTCAAACGACATTATGTAATGCAAGCGCCGAAAACATAAAGACTTTCTTTACCATTCCCTGCTAGAATGAAAGCTAGGCCAGTATAAGAATTATGACGGTAATCGGTGATTCTGCCGATGACGTGTTTAATGATGAGGAGCAAAACAAGTGGCAACAATCGGTCCCGTACAGACGCCGGTAACAAACACCTTCCAGCCCGGTATTGGCAATAACAATGACCGCGCGGGAACTGTTGAACAGGAAGCGCGCACCAATCAGGTGCAGCCGCGCGGCGCTGAGTCGGCGGAAAGTCAGCGTTCGGAAAGCCGCGCTTCTTTAAGAGAGCGTACGGCAGAGGATAATGAGCGCGCTGAAGCGCAGGCTGCGGAGCGCCGCACCGAGGCAAGAGAAGCCGCGGATGAGCAGGCGCGCGGCCGCATCGTTGATGTTGAGGTATAGAGTTTTTTCGTAACAGTGGTTTTGGTTTGATTTTAAAGTGATGGTCTCGTGAATGAAACGGGCCGATTTCCCTCCAACAGTGTATCTTGCCCCGTGCGTTCTTCGCGCGGGGCGTTTTTTATGTGCCGACTATGTGCCGGAAGGACAATGTAAAGAAGAGGGGATAAAAAAAGACCCGCCTTTAAAGCGGGTCTTTTTAAAAATTGTTTTTTGCTGTCTTAAGAGACGTTTTGCAGAACATCTTCAAGTTTTTCTGCAGCTGCCTTTTCATCAATATCCTCGATGGCGGCAACTTCGCGCGCAAGGCGCTCAAGAGCAGCCTGATAGATCTGGCGTTCGCTGTATGACTGTTCGCCCTGATCTTCGTTGCGGCGAAGGTCACGCAGAACTTCCGCAATCGCAACCGGATCGCCGGAATTGATTTTGGTTTCATATTCCTGTGCACGACGGCTCCACATTGTGCGTTTGACGCGAGAGCGTCCTTTTAACGTCGTAAGCGCCTCTTTCAGGCGGTCGCCGGAGGAAAGCTTGCGCAGGCCGGAGCTTTTGATCTTGCTGATCGGAAGCTTCAGGCGCATGCGATCCTGTTCGAAACTAATGGTGTACAGTGTGACATCAACACCGCTGATGGTCTGGGTTTCAATCCCTTCCACTTTGCCGACGCCATGCGCCGGGTAAACGACAAAATCGCCTGCTTCGAAATCCGAAGAAGTCGTTTTTTTGCTTACTACTGTCTTTTTTTGTGCCGTTTTCTTGGTCGCCATGTGATTGTCAGCTCCTCGATTGGTCTTTTGCCCATAAATTTACCGCAAGGCAGGGAACACGTCATTTGTTTTGCGTACATCCCCGTTTTTATTATACTTTTTCTGCCTCATAGAACATAACATACATGAAAATCGGCAAAATAGCAAGGGGAATCTCTGCCGTTTAGAAAATGCTTTTATTATCAGGCCTTTACAATTTTCTCTGTAGAGGCGTTATCGGCGTTTTTGAGCGCATTTCGCGTATCTATGACAAGACTGCTGTGCGCTGCAACAAAATCGTAATCAATATCGGTGTGGTCGGTGACGATGATGACGGCATCCTGCATGGATAAATTTTCGGCCGTTAAAGCGGTGGACTGCATGCCGACGAATTCCGGATGCTCACGCAAAGGCGGAATTTCATCGACAAAAGGATCGTGGAAGCTGATATCGGCCTGCTGTGCCTTCAAAAGCTCCATAATCGCAAAGGCGGGGCTTTCGCGGACATCGGCGACATTTTTCTTGTAAGCAACGCCGATCAGCAGGATTTTGGCTCCATTCAGCGGTTTCGCAAATTTTTCGTTCAATGCTTCGCCCAGTTTGTGGGTGACATAGGCGGGCATGGAGATGTTGATTTCACCTGCGAGTTCGATAAAGCGGGTCGTAATGCCGTGTTCGCGTGCCTTCCAGCTAAGGTAAAACGGATCGATGGGAATGCAGTGACCTCCCAGACCAGGGCCGGGGTAAAAAGGCATATAGCCGAAAGGCTTTGTTTTGGCGGCTTCAATAACCTCCCAGATATCAATATCCAGGCGGTCATAAATGGTTTTCAGCTCGTTCACCAGTGCGATATTGACGGCGCGGAAGATATTTTCCGTCAGTTTGACGGCTTCTGCCGTTGCGGGAGATGAAACCGGAACGGTTTTGCCGCCCAGAACCCGGTTGTAAAAGGCTTGCGCCAATGCCAGCGCATGTTCACCGTCACCGCCGACAACTTTCGGGATGGAGGAGGTTGTAAATTCCAGATTGCCGGGGTCTTCGCGCTCGGGCGAATAAGCCAGAAAAAAGTCTTCGCCGGATTTCAGGCCGGATTTTTCTTCCAGAATCGGGCGCATAACATCCTGTGTTGTGCCGGGATAGGTTGTCGATTCCAGTACGACCAGCTGACCCGGGCGCAGATGTGTGGCAATTTGTTCCGTCGTGCTGATGATATAAGACAAATCAGGCTCGCGGTAACGCGTCAGCGGGGTCGGGACGCAAATAATGACGGCATCCGCCTGCATCAATGTGGCAAGGTCGCTTGTCGGGCGGAATTGCTGCTTTTTCACAAAGCCGGACACGCGGTCATTATGAATGTTGCCGATATAGGATTTGCCTTTTTCCAGCTTTTCGATTTTGGAGGAATCGACATCAAAGCCGATGGTCTGAAAATCCGCATCGCAGGCGGCGCAAGACAGCGGCAGGCCGACATAGCCGAGGCCGATGACGCCGATAACGGCGGTACCATTTTCGAATTTTTCCAGCAGACCGGCAACATCGACCGAGGGGGTTGCGGCGGCAATTTGTACGACAGGGTTAGACATGGCGGTTTTCCTATGTTTTAGCCGTTGTTTTCAAGCGTGATGAGTTCTACGCCCTCATTCACCTGCATGTCAACGGCAATATTTACATTTGCGACAGTTCCGGCTTCGGGGGCACTGATTGTATGTTCCATTTTCATGGCTTCAATCACGGCCAGAGCCTGACCTTTTAGAACCTTGTCGCCTTTTGCGACATGCAGAGCAATAACGCGGCCGGTCATGGGGGCGGTCAATGCACCTTCCGCTGTGCTGCTATGGTCTCCGGCATCCAGCGGTGCGCGCCAGTCCAAAACCAGATGCGGCAGTTTGTCGCAGAAAAGATGGAGTTTACCCTTTTGCGCAATGGTTGCGACGTGATAGGCGGTGCCGCCGATATGGATGGTTTCGCTCTCCATGCAGAAATCAGCTTCAAAAACGCTTTCCGCCACTGTGACGGCAGCCATATTATCGCCCAAAAGATGACAGCTGATAACCTGGTCGGCGATTTTATAACGGCGCACCATTGGCTGTTCGCCATTTATGCGCCAGCCGGGAGATATATTCTTTAAATCATAGCCATATTGAAAACAGCTAATCTCGGCTCTTAACAAAGTGACGGCAGCGATTGCAAGTGATAAAGGTGTCGGTTCTTCTTTGCGGAACAGATCCTGCTCATAGTTTTCGATGAATTTTGTCGATAAATCTTTTGGTGTCTCTCCTGCAAAGGCCGGATGGCGGCACAAAGTCTCAAGAAAACGGATATTGTTTTTCGGCCCGACAAGGCGCGTTTCATGTAGGGCATCAGCCATCGCCGCACAGGCGGCTTCACGGCTGTCCGCATGAATAACGAGTTTTGCGATCATGGGATCGTAATAAGCTGAAACAGCATCGCCTGCGCGGATACCCGTTTCAATTCGCAACGACGCGCGGCTTTCCGGCCATGTCAAATGGCTGATCTTGCCTGTTGCGGGCAGGAAATTCGTGTCCGGGTCTTCGGCGTAAATCCGGGCTTCGAAAGCGTGGCCGCTGACTTTGACCTCATCCTGCGTCAAGGGCAGCTTTTCACCTGCGGCAATGCGCAGCTGCCATTCCACCAGATCAAGCCCCGTTACCATTTCTGTGACCGGGTGCTCAACTTGCAGGCGGGTGTTCATTTCCATGAAATAGAAATTCTCGTTATCATCCGTCAGGAATTCCACAGTGCCTGCGCCGGTATAGTCAATCGCCGTAGCGGTTTTTCGTGCGGCTTCGGCAATGCGTTCCCGCGCCGCATCAGACAGGCCGGGGGCGGGGGCTTCTTCAATGATTTTTTGCTGGCGGCGCTGTACGGAGCAGTCGCGCTCGGACAGGGCAATGGCATTGCCGTGGCTGTCACCGAAAACCTGCACTTCAATATGTCGCGGGGCTTCCAGAAATTTTTCCAGCAGTACATGATCATTCCCGAAAGAGGATTGTGCTTCACGTTTGGCGGCGGCCAGCGCCTCCTTAAACTCTTTTTTGGCGCGGACAATGCGCATGCCTTTACCGCCGCCGCCTGCCGAGGCTTTGATTAAGAGCGGGAAGCCGATTTTTTCGGCTTCTTTCAACAGTAAGGATTCGGATTGCTCTGCGCCGTGATAACCGGGCAGCATCGGTACGCCCGCTTTTTCCATGAGAGCCTTGGCGGTGCTTTTTTCACCCATTGCACGGATGGCATCGGCAGAGGGGCCGATAAATGCCATGCCCGCTTTGGTGACGGCTTCGGCGAAACCGGCATTTTCGGATAAAAAACCGTATCCAGGATGTACGGCCTCTGCGCCGGTCTCTTTGGCGGCGGCAAGAATATGGGGGATGTTCAGATAGCTTTCCTTTGGTGCGGCTGTGCCGATCATCACGGCCTCATCCGCCATCTCCACATGCAGGGCGGTTTGGTCAATATCGGAATAGACAGCAACCGTGCGGATACCCAGCCGGCGGCATGTTTGCATAATCCGGCAGGCGATTTCCCCGCGATTGGCAATCAACAGCTTTTTGAACATTTTTGCAATTTTTCCAAAGCTTTTTGTTGTTGGAACTTTATCTTTGTTTATAATTGTGTAAAAAGGAGAAAGCAAGGAAAAGGGAGTTGCAGGCAAGACTGAGTTCCAAGAGTTTCAATCCTCTGATCTCGCTGCCTTTTTATTGTTCTGTGTTAATCTATTCTAAAGAGTTGATCGGTTAAGATAACGATATGATGTGGGTAAGACGTTTTATTATTGTCTGTTTAATTACTGCGTTTATGGCGCCGATGGCAGGCTGTGCCTCCTCGCGCGATCAGGCTGCGGCCTATAAAGCGCCGACAGAAATTGCAGACCCCTTGGAACCTGTAAACCGCGCGGTATTCGGTTTTAATAATCTTGTTGATATGGTGCTTTTCGAGCCGGTTGCCAAAGTCTACCGCTTTGTCATTCCGTTGCCTGTACGTGATTCGGTGCAGAATTTTATGCGCAACCTCAGAACGCCTGTCACATTTGCTCATAATGTGTTGCAAGGCGAGCTCGGCGATGCGGGTGTAAGCGCCGCGCGTTTCGTGATGAACTCGACGGTCGGTATCGGCGGGTTGTTTGATGTTGCGGCAACGCAGGGATTGGAATATGAGCGCGAAGACCTTGGCCAGACGCTTGGCAAATGGGGTATTGGACACGGCTTCTATATTGTTCTGCCGATTATCGGGCCTTCGTCACTGCGTGACGGTGTCGGCCTTGCCGGTGACACGCTTATTGACCCGGTACGCTATTTTGCCTTCCACAATGAGCATGAATGGGTCTTCTATACACGCGGCGGTTTGGAAGCTTTGGATGAACGTGCCCGCGCGATTGAGGCCATTGCCGATCTGCGCAAGAACAGCCATGATTATTACGCTGTGGTGCGCAGTATTTATGGACAGAAGCGGTATGGTCTGGTACATGATGATCCCTACGCCCATCTGGAATATATGGAGATGGAAGAGGACTTTTAAGGGGTTTGACCGTCGGGGGTTTGGCGGCGTATAGACAGTTTTTTGGGGTATGTAAGATCAATGTGGAAATATAACCGCATCCTTTTCGCAGTTTTCCTGGTGTGTTTAACACTACCGCTTCCTTTGAGCGCGGCGGATGGTGCAGCGCTGTCCCGGCAGGAGCAGCTTGTCCAGACGCTTGGCAATGATGCGCTGACAGAGCTGGTGCAGAAGGAAATCACCCAAGCGCAGCGCGAAAAGAAAATGGCAAAGCTGCTGGACAAATATTTCGATATGGACAGAATCGCAAAGCTGTCTCTGGGCAAGAACTGGAGAACGGCGACCGATGCACAGAAAAAAGAGTATTTGAAGCTTTTCCGCCAAATGGTTATCCGCACCTATGCCAGCCGTTTCGGGGAATATTCCGGCGAAGTCTTTGAAGTGACGGGATACCGCGAACTTAATAAACGCGACAGTCTTGTGCATAGTAAGATCGTTCCCGAAGACAGGGCGCCTGTTGCTGTTGACTGGCGCTTGCGTGCCGGTAAAGACAGTGACTTTCTTGTGATTGATGTCGTGGTCGAAGGTGTCAGCATGATGCAGACGCAGCGTTCCGAATTTGAATCACTCATCAGCCAAAACGGCGGCGACTTTGATGCCTTTCTGGCCGCGCTGAAATAATTGTCACATTTTTCTTTTAAGTGATTTCAGATATATACCGGTATTATGTTACCCCGCTGTAATTTTATTATTGCAAAAGGGGTATTATCCGATACGATATTTCCTGTTCGTGTTTTTTAAGATAATAAAATAACAACGAAGAGGACTTCGCCAATGGCAGACGATATCCTGAAAAAACTGGTTAAAGGCTTTGAAGCCTTTCGCAAAGAACACTACGAAACTAATCCTGACAAGATGAAAGACGTTGTTGAAAACGGTCAGCGGCCGAAGGCACTGGTGTTTTCCTGCGCCGATTCTCGCAACAGTCCGGAAATGCTGATGGGCACAGAACCCGGCGATATTTTTGTCGGCCGCCAGATTGCGGCGCTTGTTCCGCCCTATGATAAAGACGATAAAGATGACACCATTGCCGCCAGCGTCGAATTCGCCGTCAATACGCTGAAGGTCGAACATATTATCGTGATGGGGCATACATCCTGCGGCGGTATTCAGGGGCTGGTCAATGACCTCAGTGAAGGTTCCGTCGGCCATTGGGTGCAGCGCGCCCGTGAAATGAAAGACAAGGTGAAGGCCAAATTAGGCGATAAAGCGAATGATCATGACACATTGCTGGCTGAGGTGGAGAAAGAAAGCATTTTGTGGAGCCTTGAGAATCTGCGCAAATATCCTGCCGTTGATGCGGCGCTGAAAGAAGGGCGTTTGCAGATTCACGCATGGCAGTTCGATATGAAGAAAGGCGAGATGAACGCCTATAATCCGCAAACGCATCAGTTTGAACCTGTGGCGACGGATGTGGCCGTAGAAGAGCATGATCATAAACATGGTGAAAATTGTGTTCCTTTCCCGAAAAAGCAGAACAAGAAACGCGGATTTCACCGTTAATACCGTTTTTGGGTAATTATCTCACATATACGCCTTGACAGGGATTATGTCCGGTCATAATATGCGCCTCCGTTGCATGGCAATAACTGCTGCAACGCGGCACATATTTTATTTTATTCGAAAGGACATATAAGTTTATGACTGAGAAAACTGCAAAACCGGCCAAAGATCCGGTTGAAGTCACAGATGATTCCGTCACCCTGAATGTTGGTGACGAGCAAGTAACCCTGACAGAAGAAAAAGTCGTCAACAGCGGTAAACAGCTGTTGAAAGCAACTCTGCTGACTGTCGGCCTGATTCTCGGCGGTGCCATTGTCGGTGCTGTTGCAGGCGCAATGATTTTCTCCGGCGCGGCGGCTGTTGCTGCTTCGATCACGGGCTTCTTTGCCGGCGGCGTTCTTGGGCGTCTGGTTGGCGGCGAAGTGATCAAACGTACGGATGCCTATAAAGGCCTGAAAAAGATCGCGGATGCTGAAAAGAAAGAGCCGGGTTCGCTCGAGCGTTTCTTCAAAGCTGTCGAAAACAAAATCGACAATGCGGCAAAACTGAAAAAAGGCGGCGCACAAAAAGCCTTTGGCGAAGCGCAAGAGCCGAAAGCCGTGACGGCAGAGCCTGCAGCAAAACAAGAAACTGCACCTGTGAAAACAGAGAAAAAATCTCTGAAAAAATAAGGCTCTTCTCTTTAAGGCTGAAGAATACGAGGAAAACCCGCTTGGCAACAGGCGGGTTTTTCTTTAGCCGGAGCGCAGATACTGGATGGCGTTGTCGCGTTCAAATAGATAAAGAAGGGTGCGCAGCGCCTGGCCGCGCGGCGTTTGCAAATCAGGATCCTGCGCAATAATCAGCTGCGCATCGTCCCGTGCGATTTTCACCAGACGGGCATGATCGTGCAGATTGGCCAGTTTAAATTCCGGCATACCGCTTTGCCGCGTTCCCAGCAGCTCTCCTGCGCCGCGCAGTTTTAAGTCCTCCTCGGCAATCAGGAAGCCGTCTTCGGTGCTGCGGATGGTCGTCAGGCGCTTTTTGCCGGTTTCGCCGATTTTCGGGTCGTAAACCAGAATGCAGGCCGATTCTTCCTCGCCGCGCCCGACGCGCCCGCGCAGCTGGTGCAGTTGTGACAGACCGAAACGCTCGGCATGTTCGATGACCATGACGGTGGCCTCAGGCACATCAACGCCGACTTCGATCACGGTTGTGGAGACAAGAACATCAATCTCGCCTGCGACAAAGTGCTGCATGACCGCGTCTTTTTCCGCTGCATTCATGCGCCCGTGCAGCAGACCTGTGCGGTCACCGAAGACCTGCTGCAGGGTTTTCCAGCGTTCTTCGGCGGCGGCAAGATCCATCACCTCCGATTCTTCGACCAGCGGACAAATCCAATAGGCACGGGCACCGGTTTCGATTTTGCGCTTCAGCCCTGCCACAACCTCTTCGAGCCGTTCGCTTGATACAAGGCGTGTGTCAATCGGTTTGCGCCCTGCAGGCTTTTCATCAAGGCGGCTGAAATCCATATCGCCATAGGCCGTCAGGGTTAATGTGCGCGGAATCGGCGTGGCCGTCATCACCAGAATATCGCAGTCTTTGCCTTTTCCGGCCAATTTCAGCCGCTGATGCACCCCGAAACGGTGCTGCTCATCGACAACCGCGAGGCCGAGATCATGGAAGATCACATCATCCTGAAACAGCGCATGGGTACCGATAATGATTTTGGCGCTGCCGCTTGCGATTTTGTCCAGAATTTCCTGC
Source organism: Alphaproteobacteria bacterium (assembly GCA_006226225.1). GTDB lineage: Bacteria > Pseudomonadota > Alphaproteobacteria > Micavibrionales > CSBR16-224 > CSBR16-224. Next base: position 5,417 of record SBHI01000028.1, on the reverse strand, counting down.
CGCGTTTTGCCCTTATGGCGTCCGGTCAGGACAACGGCTTCAAGTCCCAGCGCATGCGCATATTCACTGATGGTTTTACTGTGCTGTTGTGCCAGAATTTCTGTCGGTGCCATCAGCGCGGCCTGTGCGCCGGAGGCGACGGCATTGAGCATTGCGAAAAAAGCGACGATGGTTTTACCGCTGCCGACATCACCTTGCAGAAGCCGCAGCATGCGCACGGGCTCCTGCATATCGGCATTGATTTCTTCAATGGCCCTTTCTTGGGCGCCGGTCAGTTGAAAGGGCAGGGCGGCGCGCAGATCATCGCCCATTTTTCCGGGCGGCCCCATCGCACGGCCGCCAATGCGGCGGTTATGATTGCGGACAAGGGTGATGGCCAGCTGATTGGCCAGCAGCTCGTCATAGGCCAGACGTTCCCTTTCAGGCTTGCGTGAGGATAAATCCTCTTCGCTTTCCGGATGATGGGCTTTTAAAACGGCTTCTTTCCAGCCGGGCCATTTTTCCTGCGCAAGAAAGGCCGCATCCAGCCATTCCGGCAGCTCCGGGACTTGCGGCAGTGTTTGCGAGATGATTTTATGCATCATACGGTGGGTCAATCCGGCAGTCATCGGATAGACGGCTTCGACAATTTCGATTTTATCGCGCTCAGCTTCCGTGCCGACCATCTCGGGATGCGGCATTTGCAGCGTGCCGTGAAAATATTCGGCTTCACCGCTGACAAGGCGGGTTGCACCGATGGGGAATTGTGCCTCCAACCAGGGCTTTTTGGCATGGAAATAGACCAGATCAACCGCGCCCGTATCATCGCTGCAGCGGATACGGTAGGGGCGCGTGCGTGACGGGGCGGGTAGATGTTTGTCTATCTTGACTGTCAGCGTAACAATGCGGCCGTTTGGCGCATTGACGATTTTCGGGGCAAAACGGCGGTCAATATAGCGTACGGGCAGATGCCAAAGCAATGAGACGAGCTTTTCGCTGCCGAGCAGTTTCTCGATCAGTTTCGCGGTGCGCGGCCCGATGCCTTTCAGGGCGCGGACGGAGGTGAAAATCGGATCAAGAACAAAGGGGCGCATTCTTCTCTGTCATTATTATGGCGGCGGTATCAGGTTTCGTCTTTGATCTGCCGGTTGAGTTTGAAGACGAAAGAGGCCAGACCCAGCATAATCAGCCCCAGAATAATCAATGTCAAAGGCCAGCCGACGGAGTTGGCGAAATGTTCCGCGCTGAAATATCCGATATAGCAAAGCATGCCGATACTGCTGACAAACAGCAAGGTACGGCTTTTGACAACGGTGCTGAGATAGATAAAGCCGGAGGTAATGCCAAGGAACAGAATTTCCAGCGGGCTGTTCTCGATAATGTCAAAACTGCCCCACATCGTGCAGGCAGCACCGATGAAGTAGCCGAAAGGAGCAAGCACCGCATGGGAGGATTTGCCTAGGCTGTAGGAAATGCTCATCAGCATGATGCCGACAATCAGGCAGATAATTTCATCATCCAGCTTGGTCAGATCCAGCGCTGTGGTAATGAAAATCATAAGAAAACAAAGTGTGGTAAAGGCCAGCAAGGTGCGTTTTTTCGCGACAAAAGTACCGCCTTGCTGCAAAGCCATGACACCGGTCATAAATAATGCGCCGTGGCGCGGGTCGCCGCCGGTCGAAAATGCGTCCAGCATCACCAGAATGCCCGTCGGCTCAAGAATGGCGGCAATCAGGAAAAGAGGGGTGACGGCTTTGGCGAATTTTTCTTCCTTCATAAACAGCAACGCCAGCAGATAGGCGCTGAAGCCTGAACCCATCGTTACAATCAGGCGTCCGGCGGTGTTCATATCCCCCCAGAACATGCCGATAAAGACAGCGATACCGGCGAAAATAAACAGCCCGCCCAGATAGCTGAGCAAGGTTTGCAGGATACTGCCTTGACGTTCTTCCGGCCTTGCGGCGGCGTCAATCATCGCCTCTTTGATTTCGTCGAGTGTCAGGCCGTATTGCTGTGCCAGCGCGGCGATTTTGGCGAGCGCCTCGCTTTTTTTGCTGCTCATTCCGCGCTTCCTTTTGTCTCGTCTTCCGTCACCCATCCCAAAAAGGTGAAGGAATTGCCGTAGTAATAGTAATGACCATCAATGCCGGAGACTTCGAATGAAAAAGAGGCATTGCCTTTTTTCAAGCGGTAACCGCGGTAGCGGCTGCTGCGTCCCATCGAAAACATAAATCCGGCAAGACTGTCGTTACGGCGGTAGTAATCCGTATCAAGCGTATAACCGTCGGGTGATACCACATTTTTATCCAGCGTCAGGCGGGAAAGGAATTCAGGCATTTCAACGGTTTTGTCTTCCAGCAGTCTGTCGCCTTCTTCCTGTAGAAATTCACGGAAGTACTCATGGTTGATGGCGCGCGCCGTTTGGTGCTCTGCGTCATAGCGGTAGACAACGGGGAAATTGTTATTGCGGTAATAATCATGCTCGCGCTTCTGGTTCGACGTTACGATTGCGGCGATTTTTCCTGTTTTATCATCCACTTTTAGAGATAGATTAACAGGTGAGTTTAGATTGTTGTGATATTGACTGGTGGTAAAAAGAAAATCATATTGCGGCGGTGTTGCCAGCATGCGGGGCAGGGTGCTGGCCACCATAAACAGTACAATCAGCAGGATCGGCAGCAGAATGCCGGTCAGCAATACAAGATTGTCTTTTACAAATTTCTGAAATGCCATATGCTTGTCCCCGATTGTTTAGGAGTATGAATATAAACACTATTGCACAGGACAACATGCAAGACAATACGCTTGAAAATACCCGTAAAAAACTGATTTTCCGCAGCTGGCACCGCGGTACGCGGGAGATTGACCTGCTGCTCGGACGTTTTGCCGATGCGCATCTGCCCGGATTTGATGCGGGGGAGTTACAGCAATATGAGGAACTGCTGGTGAACAGTGATCCCGACCTTTATAACTGGATTACCGGCAAGGAAACGCCCCCCGCCAATGTCAATGGCGATGTACTGCAGAAGCTGATCAATTTTCACAGCTAAAACAGTTCTTTCGATACCTCCGTTAAGGATTTGGAAAGCTTTCTTCTGTAACATAAGAAAGTTATTATTCTTCTGACATGGTGAGGGTCGGGTTATGGATGTTCTGGCAATTCTTTATATTATCGCCAATGTTATGGCCTCTGTCAGTTACATACCGCAAATCATGACGCTTTTGAAGGATACCACGCATTCTGAATCGGTTGCGCTGATGTCATGGGTTCTGTGGCTGGGTGCGTCTGCCATCAGTCTGACATATTTTATCGTACGTGTGCAGGATCCTGTCGTGATCTTTTCAAGCAGCATGAACTTCACGGGTTGCGCAATTGTTCTTAGTCTACTGGTCTTCAACCGCTTTATAAAAGCGCAAGGTATCTGCCTTTATGACCTGATCAAAAAGCCTGTCGTTGACCCCGTTGTTGATGAAGAGCCGATCGTTTAGGGCAAAAACAAAATCTCTTCTACAATTTTTCTTAACTTTCCTTATGATATAATTTTGGAGGGGAAGAAAATAATCCGGAGGAAAATAATGCCCTATAAAATTCTATGCGGTTTCGCAGCGGCCATTCTGTGTGTATTGACGGTTCTGCCGCAGGCGCGTGCCTTTTCGCCGACGGGCTTTTCCAGTGTGGAACGTAAAGAGGCCACGGAACCTTTTTACATCGCGATGCTGTTTTACAAGCTGATTGATTACCGTCCGGATTTTACGGCATGGATCACGGATATGCCTGAATATAAGGCAATGCCGGCAATTGAGCAGGATATGTATCTGGACGAAAAGGTTGGATATTTCAAAAGCCTGTTCTTTGATCTGGGAGAAAACGACCCGATTATCGTCAATGTCAAAACGAAAATATCGCCGTACAGCTATGAACATGGCGGTTTTTTCATTGAAAGCTTCCGTCCTGATTTGTTCTTCAGTTATGAATATATGGGCAACCGTTTCGCGATTATTCCGACGGATATCGATTCTTATCAATGGTATCAGGTCTCGCAAATTGATCTGGAAGATACGGGGCTGGATTTTTCCAAATCGGCGCCGGTCGAGGTACAGCTGTTGCTGGTGCCGTCTGCCGCTGATAGTGCAAAGCCGACCCAGTTGGGAGATTACGAACATTGGGTCATTAACGCGACGGTGAAAGAGATACAAATCTGGACGCCGAATAGCGAGCGTCTTTTGTGGGTGGCACAGAAAACCGCCGGACAGGATAATACGCTGCTGGAATTGTATAAAGAATAGAGTAATGATACTCTAATAGCCGTGTACCGGCTTGGCGGATGATTGTTCCCGTCCCGCCGGTATAACGGAGACAATATTAAAAGAATTTTATCGCCACCATGTTTACCATGCTTAGCCAGTTCTTGAAGCCCATTCTGGGCAAACGTGATCATATCCCGACAACTGCCGTCAGTCCCGTCGACCCGGAAGATGGCACGCGCGGCCGCCCGCGCAAAGAAGATAAGCGCGGCGGCACCCAGGAGGCACAGCCTGATGCGGAAGACAGTATGAGTTTTTCTCTTGATGCGGTGAAAGGAATTCTGCAGCAGCAGCTGGCTGAAGACCTTGATATGTATGAGAAGGTCAATGTCGTGATTGCTGCATTGAAAGCCAAACAAGTGCGGGAAATCACCGTCGGCGCAGATGAACAGCCGTTGGAAGCACTGAAAAAACTGGCGCAGCATTACGGTGTCGCGTCTCCCCTTGCAAATAAATAGCGGAAGCTTTTAAAATACGGTCATCCGATAACGTGCAACAGGAGGATTGTAGGAAATGTCCGCGATGCAACGTCTTGTCATCCTTGCCGCCGTATCCGTATTGACGGCGCTTTCACTTCCCTCATATGCTGTGGCGCATGCTGTGGCGCAGAAGCAGGTGCCGCACAACCAGGAGCAAATCCGGTTATCTTATGCGCCGGTCGTTAAGCAGACGGCACCGGCTGTTGTGAATATTTACACGCAGAAAGTGGTGCAGCAGCGCGAAAGGCTGGGCTTTGGCCCTTTTATGAATGATCCGTTTTTCCAGCGTTTTTTCGGGCAGGATCTGCCCGGTATGCCGACACGCAAGCGGCTGGCGAGCATGCTTGGTTCCGGCGTTATTGTCGCCGAAGACGGCTTGATTGTCAGCAACGCGCATGTGATCAAAGATGCACAGGAAATCGCTGTTGTGATGCATGACGGGCAGGAATATCAGGCGCAGACCGTGCTGGTGGATGAGCGCACCGACCTTGCTGTGTTGAAAATTGATGCAGGCAGCCGGAAACTTCCTGTGATTACACTGGGGGACAGTGACAGGCTTGAGGTTGGCGATATCGTGCTGGCCATCGGCAACCCCTTTGGAGTCGGTCAGACGGTCACCAGCGGTATCGTTTCCGCCGCGGCACGCACGGCGGT
>SBHI01000145.1 GCA_006226225.1 Alphaproteobacteria bacterium | reverse complement strand
CCGCGCATTCCTTATGACGAGTCGATGCTGAAATACGGTAACGACAAGCCGGATCTGCGCAACCCGCTGGTTATCATCGATGTCACGGAAATTTTTGCCCGTGATGATGTTGAATTCCGCGCCTTTAAAGGCGTGATCGAAAAAGGCGGCGTTGTCCGCGCCATTCGCGCACCGAAAGTGTCCGACCGTCCGCGCAGCTTCTTTGACAAGCTGAATGACTGGGCGCGCGGCGAGGGTGCGCCGGGGCTGGGTTATATTCTGTTTGACGGCGGTGAAGGCAAAGGGCCGATTGCGAAATTTGTTCCGGAAGCCGCACAAACCGCTTTGCGTGAACTGGCTGGTATGGAAGACGGCGATGCGATTTTCTTTGTCTGTGACAAAGAAGCGAAAGCCGCACATATGGCCGGTCTGGCACGAACGAAAATCGGACAGGATATGGAGATTATTGAAGAAAACTGTTTCAAATTCTGCTGGATTGTCGATTACCCGATGTTCGAATTCGATGAAAAAACCAACAAAATCGAATTCAGCCATAACCCGTTTTCGATGCCGCAGGGCGGGCTTGACGCGTTGGAAGGGCCTGATCCGCTGCAGGTGAAAGCCTATCAATATGACATCGTCTGCAACGGGATTGAACTGTCTTCGGGGGCCATCCGGAACCACCGTCCCGATATCATGGAAAAAGCTTTCGCGATTGCCGGATACGACAAATCTGAACTGGAAGAGCGTTTCGGCGGTATGCTGTCTGCGCTGAAATTCGGCGCACCGCCGCACGGAGGCCTCGCCCCGGGTGTTGACCGTATCGTGATGCTGCTGGCGGATGAGCCGAATATTCGCGAGGTTATCGCTTTCCCGATGAACCAGCAGGCGGAAGATCTGTTGATGGGGGCACCCGCAACGGCAACGGAACCGCAGCTGAAAGAGATTCATATCAAGCTTGATCTGCCGAAACCGAAAGTGAAGGCCACAGCCTGATGGCAAAAAGAAAGACGAAGCTGCGCCGGAGCAAGCGTAACAAACCGCAGATTGCGGTGACCCCTGCGGTATTGCTGGCTTTCCGTTGCAAGTGGCGCTATGCCGCGCCGAAAGGTGTGTTTACCGGAGTGTGGATTGATGGCAACCGCCATAAATTCGGCATGACGGCAGGCAGTGTGCTGCGTAAGCCGATGAACACGTTTTAAGCTTCTTAGTGATTGAATTTTTGCGGTTTGCGCCCGCGTTTGCGGTAATTGGATCCTGCATATTCCCCGACGAGCATCCAGAGCATAAAGGCAAGCCCTAATGCGCCGCCGATAGGGGCAGCGATATCGGTGGCAATATCGCCGTTAATGGTATTGCTGTCATCACTGATGGCGCGTGCCTTGCCTGCGGTGTCACCTTTATAGGTATCGGCGTCTTCCGCAATGCGTGCGCGGCTGAGATCAAGGTCGGCATAATCAGGTGCTTCAATGCCTGCAACACTTTCCATGCTGCCGACATCTTTTTCAAAACGGTTGAACAAATCGCGGACATTGCTTTCGCTCAGGCGTTCATCAACGATCGCGCTATAGGCGAATTTTTCTGCCAATACGTGCAGTTGGTTCTCGGCTTGGCCGATTTCCTGTTTGGCGAGTGTGACATCACCATAGAGTTCTTTTTCTTCATCGCTCAATCCCACAACATCCTGCAGCATATCCGGCGTTTGATCGATGGCGGCGAGGGAGGCGAACTCCATATTTTTCTGGTCGAGGATTTGACGCTGTTCGGCCAGCACATTGAACATACGGTCATATTGCTGCAGGGCAACCTCCTGACCTGCGCGGTTGTCATTGCTGGGCGGGACGGCAAGCTCGTCAATCAGCAATCCGGCACCGCTGCCCAAAAGGTATAACCCGCCGCAGAGAACACCGGTCATGATCGTCAGGACGCCGACCTTATCGCCGGTTCCCATTTTCTTGTCGTCAAACAGGTTTGTATTCTTGTCGTCGTCGAAATCCATATCCCTTGATCCTGATTAGTGCCGCATTTTTGAGTGGCGGCGCAGATTAAGTCCTTTTTCCGCTGTGACATATTCTTTGCCGAGAAAACCGAGCAGCAACAGCGGCAGCAGCATAAGACCGCCCAAGCCGAAATAGCCCGATACGACAGGTTGAACACCTTCACGCGTATTTTTGACAACGCTTTGTGCCAGTCTTGTTTCATCACTGACACCGGCCAGTGAGGTCGGGCGGTAGTGGTCCAGATCACCGAAATCCGGTTTGGAAAGGCCGGTCAGGCTTTTGTAATTGCCGACGCGTTTTTCAAAGGCCTCGACCAGATCGCGGGTATCGTCTTCACTTAAGCGTGAATCAATGGTCGTGGATACCGCGAATGATTGTGCTAGTGCGTTAAAGGCATCGCGTTTTGCTGATATTTCCTGTTCGCTGAGCGGGTTATCGGTATTGGCGGCCTGATAATTTTTTAATGTGGCGGGCATGCCTGATCCGTCATTCTGCAATTCGCGCAGCGTATTATACTGTGCAGTCAGATCGGTGAGCATGACATTATATTGCTCAAATGCCTGCACCTGTCCCGGGCGTTCGTCATCATTCAGTGGCAGATTTTCATCAATCGCCATGCCGCCGACAGCGGCCAGCAGGCCAATAACGCCGCTGAACAAAGTGCCGAAGCCAAGTGTGCTCCAGTTTACGACTTCACCGACGATACGGTCATCGAAGATATTCGGTTTTTTCTGTTGGTTTTCCGTGCTCATATTTTTTGACCTTAATGATTGAAATGCTGTTGTTTTTTATAAGGTTTTTCCGTGGCCCAGCTTTCCAGCCTGCGGCGGTTTGTGGCGATGCCGGTCATCATAAGCAGCGCCAGCAAGACACCTGCTGCGCCACCGCCCAGTGCGATATCGCCATTGAGAATATCGTTGCGGCTGCTGTCATTAATGGCTGTCGCCGTTTCTTCCAGTGTCGGCTGTGCCTTGACAGAGGCGCGTGCTTCATCCAGATCGGCGTAATCCGGCTCGTCATAGCCTGTGAAAGTTTCGAAATCACCGATGCGGTTTTCAAAAGCGGTGACAAGGTCATGGATCTGCTGTTCGCTGAGGCGCTCATCAACCAGCAGTGCCGTACCGAATTTTTTACTAAGATCGCCAATATCTTGTTGTGACATGGTTTGCAGATGACGGTTTGCCTCTTCACTGCTGCCGATCAGTTCTTGCAGCGGGGATGGTGTGCTTGCGTTATATGTGCCTTTTGCGGCGGAGAGGGCATCCAGTGCCGCCGTATATTCGGTCATGGCAACTTCCGCATTCGGCTTGATACTATTATCCATCGGCTGAAACTCTGACGTGACGGCCCCGCCGATCAAGCCGATGATCGCGGCACCAAACAGTGAGAAAACCGTTACTTCTTTCCCGTTCCAGCGGCTGCGGCGGTTCTTGTCGTAGTCGAGCGCTTTTTTTGCGAAATTTTGTTTGAGACCCATATCAAAAATACCTTGTGTTTAATGTGTGTATTTGCCCGGTTTTTTCGGTTTTGGCGCTTCCGTTTCCCAGCGGCGCAGTGTGCCTGAGGGAATGGAAATCAGCAGCATCAGCAGCCATGGTGCAAAAAATGTACCGAGGCCGCCGCCCAGAAAGGGAGTCCATTCTCTGGTTTTATCCGCACGCTCGTTAATCGCTTGCGCGCGTTCCAGCTCACTTCCGGAATTGGCTTTTTCAGATG
>SBHI01000228.1 GCA_006226225.1 Alphaproteobacteria bacterium | reverse complement strand
GCTTTACCTGCGGCTTTGCCTGCTCCGTGCTCTGTGACGGTTTATTGTCTTTAGATGTTTTTACGTCTGTCTGTTTGTCGGCCGTGTTTTTTGTGCGGCGACTGCGCGACGGTTTTTTGCCGTCACGCTCTTTTGCTTCTTTAGGCGCTTCCGCAGTTTTTTCTGCGACAGGTTTTCCGCCTGCAATCTCAAAGCGCGGAATGCCGCCCTTGATCAGCTTTTCGATATTATCAACATATTTGACATCTTCCGGTGTGGCAAAGGTAAAGGCTTTCCCTTTCATACCGGCGCGCCCTGTCCGTCCGATGCGGTGAATGTAATCCTCGGCATGATGCGGCACATTGTAATTGAACACATGGGAAATCCCGGCAACATCCAGACCCCGCCCAGCGACATCGCTGCAAACCAGAATTTTCACATCACCGTTTTTAAAACTGTCTAATACGCGGGTACGGCTATGCTGATCCATATCACCGTGCAATGCCGCGATGTCTTTAAACCCTTCCCGTTCCAGCGAACGTTTTAAGCCGTCAATATCACGCTTGCGGTTACAAAATATAAAAGCATTTGTGACGTTTTCATCCGACAGGATTTTCACCAGCGATTTCTTTTTATTACGCTCGGATACTTCCACCAGCACATGATCAACCGTTTCCGTCGGCTTTGCCGACAAGGCAACAGAAACTTCTTTCGGGTTCATCATAAATTTCTTCGACAATTTACGGATCGGATCCGCCATTGTCGCGGAAAATAGCAGTGTTTGCCGCATCACAGGCAAAAAGCCGATGATTTTTTCAATATCGGGAATAAAACCCATATCCAGCATACGGTCGGCTTCATCAATCACCAGAATTTTGATATCAGCCAGCAGCACATTGCCGCGCTCGAACAAATCCAGCAACCGCCCCGGCGTGGCAATCAGAACATCAACACCGCGTTCCAGTTTCTGGATTTGCGGTTCAATTGATATGCCGCCGACAAGGACAGCATGGTTCAAATTTAGATATTTACCGTATTGTTCAAAGTTTTCGGAGACCTGCATCGCCAGCTCACGTGTCGGCGCCAGAACCAAGGAGCGCGGCATTCGCGCGCGCACGCGCCCACCCGCCAGAATTTCGATCATTGGCAGAGTAAAGGAAGCAGTTTTCCCCGTTCCCGTCTGGGCAACGCCGACAAGGTCACGCATCATCAATACAGGGGGAATCGCTGCCTCTTGAATCGGAGTCGGGTGCTCATAACCCATATCATCAATGGCTTTTAAAATCGGCTCACTCAAGCCGAGATCACGAAATGTGGTTTTTTTCTCTGCAGTCGCTGTCGTCATGGGAATGGTCTGGTTACTTTCTCGTTGGTATTAATTGCTGCATTTAATCACGGCGGATTTTCCGTTGCCGTAATCCAGCGTTAACAACGCCTTGGTCACAGGATTTTTTCCCAGTGCAACTTTGCCGCCGAACGGCATTCTCTCAGCAATGTTCAGGCTGTTTTTCGTATCCGGCGGCGGTGGAACCAGCAGTAAGCGCAGATAAACCGTCTCACCCTTAACCTTCTCCATTACAAGATTATGCGTATAGCCGTTCCGCGGCACTTCCGTTAACCCCTCGACAACAAACAGGTATTCGTTATCGTCATCATTGATATGATATTTATTGCCACGCTGGATTGTTGTGCGATAGGAAACAAAGATATCTTTCGATGAACATGTCATTTCGACGCGCTGCGCCTTTTCAATCTTGTTCTGGCGCATGACCTGAATATCGGTAATCCCGCCTTCCGGCGGAACATAGCCAGGCGGCAGATGTGACGGATCAGGGTGATATTTTTTCAATTTCGTCGGATCGCCAAAGCCTGGCATGTCACGCTGTGCGGTGACTTCCGTTGCCGTAAATGCGATAATACAAAAACTCAGTATAAACAGAAAACGCACTGCCGCTGTCTTCCTTCTCTTGATAAATGCAAATTGCTTGAAAACCGTGCTTTCTTGCTCTATGATGCCACCCTATCGATACTGCAAGGAGGCGCAAATGTCAACAACGCACTCAACAACACAACAGGGCGGCGAAGCCGGTCCCGTTGTCCATCATTTAAATGTCAAACCGTCCCATACTGACGGTCACGGCCATGCCCGCAACCCCGGAACGGATTTGAACCTGGATTGGCTGGATCATATTCAAGCCAATTTCAGCGCTATCGAGCGCCGCACCAAAACATTGGGCGGCCGCCGCAGTGTCAAGAAACAGTGGCAGGCCGCATGGCTATTGCGCGCAATCTCCTGCATGGATTTAACAACATTATCCGGCGATGACACCAAAGGCCGCGTCCGCCGTCTTTGCGCCAAGGCCAAACACCCTGTCCGCACCGACCTTCTAGAAGCCCTCGGCGCACAAGACCTTGACTTAACCGTTGGCGCCGTTTGCGTCTATCACGAAATGGTGCCAACCGCCGTTGCTGAATTGAAAGGCACAAACATACCCGTTGCTGCCGTTTCTACAGGCTTCCCGCACGGGCTGTCGCCAATGCCGCAGCGTATCAAAGAGATCGAAGCCTCTGTCAAAGCAGGCGCAAAAGAAATTGATATCGTTATCACCCGCGCCCATGTTCTGACACAAAACTGGCGCGCTCTTTATGATGAAGTTGCCAAATTCCGCGCCGCTTGCGGCGAGGCACATCTGAAAGCGATTCTCGCCACCGGTGAACTTGCCACAATGCGTAATGTCGCAAAAGCCAGCATGGTCGCCATGATGGCTGGCGCCGATTTCATCAAAACTTCAACAGGGAAAGAAAGCGTCAACGCAAATCTTGATGTCTCTCTGGTGATGGTACGGATGATCCGCGAATACTTCGCCGAAACAGGTTATAAAATCGGCTACAAACCTGCAGGCGGTATTTCCACTGCAAAAGACTCGCTGGCCTATCTTGCCCTGATGAAAGAAGAGCTTGGTAATGACTGGTTAAGCCCCGAACTGTTCCGTTTCGGTGCCTCCAGCCTTTTGGGCGATATCGAACGCCAGCTGGAACATTACGTGACCGGACATTACTCCGCCGATTACCGCCACCCGATGGCGTAAAACTTCATGACGGATGATAATTCCGAAAAGGATAAACGCAAGACCGCCGTCGCGCTGAAAAGTTACGACGAGGAAACGGGCGAATTCAAACTTCCGAAAATCACCGCCTCCGGCTATGGCGTTATTGCTGAACAGATCATCGCACTGGCGCGGGAAAAAGGCATCGAAATCCGCGAAGACAGCGACCTTGCCGAAATGCTGGCACAGATCGGTACGGAAAGTTCCATCCCGTCCGAAGCTTTGGTTGCCGTTGCCGAAATTTTGGCCTATGTTTATAGGGCAAACGGAAAACTGTAATACAAAGCACGAGGCGCCCTATGTCGGCACAGGAAATTACTGCGCGAATCGAGCAGGTTAAAACCTATATTCAAGACTGCGAAAGACGTATCACCAAAGGTGAGGTTATTCCCCTTGTCGGGCTCGACAAAAATGTCGAGGAAATCTGCAATGATATCGGCACACTGCCCGAAAACGAAGCTGCAGGAATGGAGGAAAAGCTTTCCGGACTGATCAGCGCGCTGGATAAGCTGGTCGCCGCCATCCGAAATTTTGAATCCGACGCAGATGATGATCAGGAAAATACGGACTGATCGCACATGGATTCCTCCCTTTACTATCTCAAAGTTCTGGCCGCCTTTGTCTTTGTTATTGC
>SBHI01000012.1 GCA_006226225.1 Alphaproteobacteria bacterium | reverse complement strand
TTGGCGGCATTCCAGAAGCTGAGTAGGATGGAAGGTATTCTGCCCGCACTGGAATCATCGCATGCACTGGCTTATGGGTTGCGCCGTGCAAAAGAAATGACACCAGACCAGATCATCATCGTCAATCTTTCCGGACGCGGTGATAAGGATATGGGGATTGTGATGGAGGTGTTGTCATGAGCAGAATTGCAAACACGTTTGCGAAAGGCAAAGCCTTCATCCCGTATATCACGGCAGGTGATCCCGATATGGCGACAACGTTGTCGGTATTGAAAACACTGGCGCGCAGCGGCGCGGATATGATTGAACTGGGTATACCCTTTACTGACCCCGTTGCTGACGGGCCGACAATTCAAAAAGCTTCCGAACGTGCTTTGAAGCACTCTTTTCGCATGGAAAGTATTTTCGGTTTGGTCAAAGAATTCCGTTCTGCGGGGTTTGAAACACCTATTGTGTTGATGAGTTACGCCAACCCGGTCTTTGTTTACGGTTATGAGGCTTTTGCCAAAGATGCGGTGGAAAGCGGTATTGATGCGGTGTTGTTGACGGATATTCCGCCCGAAGAGGCAGAAGACTATATTGCGGCGGCAAAGAAATACGGATTGGGAACGGTTTTCCTATGTTCACCGACAACATCGCCGGAAAGATTGAAACTGGTCGATGCGGCCTCTACCGCCTATGTCTATTATGTGGCGCGTGCGGGTGTGACCGGCGCGCGTGATGACTTACCCCGCGATGTTCAGGAGGCACTGGCGGATTTGAAGACGAGTTTGAATAACCCGCTTTGCGTCGGTTTCGGAATTTCGACACCACAGCAGGCGGAGGTGATGGCAAAATATGCGGATGGGATCATTGTCGGCTCTGCCCTTGTCAGTTTGTTTGGGCGATGGCGCGGGACGGAACTGCTCTCGCATATCGCAAAACTGACACAGGATTTAAAAGGAGCCATCCATGCTTAATACCGAATTTGTAAACACAATTGATGCAAAGAAGCCATTCGCTTTGATCGAAAAGGAAGGGCGATTGAATTTTTATCAGGGAACGGTCAGCCGTCTGGACACAATCCGTGATATTCATGCTTTGGCGCGGCGTGAAAATAATGATGTGGTTTTTGTACTTCCTTATGCCGCTATTCGTGAACGCGGCTTTGAGGCCAAAGGCGATGAACCTGTACTGGGGTTGTCGGCAAAGACGCAGCTGGGTTTTGCGACGGAAGATATTCTGCCGCATTTGCCGCAGGAAGGTTTCGATCTTGACGGTAGTGTAGAACCTTTGCTGAATGATGATGATTATGCGGATCTGGTTGCGGCGTTCCAGCAAAATGAAATCGAAGGCGGGCATGTATCGCAGACCACAATCTCGCGGAAATTCGCAGGGCGGATTAAAAACCTGTCACTGCAATCACTGCTGGGAACATTCCGCCGTATTATCCTGCAGCGCGGTCATTATATGGCGGTCTTGTTCTATAACCCTGACGCGGCGGAAAATGACGCGCAGATTATTCTGGCAGCCACGCCGGAGCGTCATCTTGAGGTGACGGGTACAAGGACGATCATGACGCCGATTGCCGGAACGCTGCGCAAGGAAGACCGCGAGACTTTTCCCAAACGGCTGCAAAACTTCATCCGCGATAAAAAAGAAATCAACGAGCTATTCCAAGTGCTGGATGAGGAAATGAAAATCATGGGTTTGATCTGCCCTGAAGGTGGCGCGGTGAACGGCCCGTTCCTGCGTGAAGTCGGTGCAGTTGTGCATACCGAGTATAATCTGATTGGTAAGCGCACTTTGCATTCGATTGATGCCTTGCGTGAAACACTACATGCGCCGACAGTGGTTGGCTCGCCGATGGAATCTGCGGCGCGGGTGATTGCGAAATACGAACCCGACTCTCGTCGTTATTATGCGGGAGAAATCGGTGTTTATAAAAGACCGCGTACCGAAGAACCGGATGGCGATATTGATGCGGCCATCCTGATCCGTATGGCGGAAATTGCAAAAGACGGTAGTTTCGTCGTGCAGTCCGGTGGCGGGCTGGTGCGTGATTCAGACCCCGCAAACGAGGCGCGGGAATCAACGGCAAAGGCGATGGGAATTTTGCGCTATTTCACCAGCGAGAGCGATGCCGTTCCGTATCTGACACCGGAATTACAAGACGCAACCCGCGCAGTTTTCGAAGCGCGCAATGATCAGTTGTCGCAATTCTGGATGCAAAAGCAAAACCATTATGCGCCACCGACCGGGACTGCTCTGGAAGGAAAAACGGTTACGATTATCAACAATGAAGACAATTTTGCCCATATGATCGCGCATTTGATACGCAGTTTTGACGCCGATGTCACGGTGACGGATACTTTCGCCTATGATCCGGCGCAGGATAAAGCGGATGTGACATTGATCGGCCCGGGGCCGGGTGATCCGAACAGCCGCAATCATCCGCGTATGGCAAAACTGCATGACATTACGGCGGCTCTGCGGCAATCGGGCAGGCCGCTTCTGGGTATTTGTCTAGGTCATCAGGTTCTGGCAATACATGAAGGCTTGACGGTTGCACAGCAGACGAGTTCGACACAAGGCATGCCAATGGCCGTAACGGTTGACGGAAAAAACTGCCGTCTTGGTTTTTACAACTCCTTTTCACCTGTGCTGGACGGGGCCGCAGAAAAATGTCGCGGTGTTGCCTTTGACTGTGACGGCAAAGACCGCATTATCGCGATGTGCGGTGCGGGATTTTCGGGTTTTCAGTTTCATCCGGAATCCGTGATGTCAATCGAGGGCGTGGAGCTGCTTTACAATGCATTAGCACAGCTGCTGAAGAAGACACAGCAGGAAAAAGCCGTCCATATTCTTTAGGGTGACAGCAATAGAATGTTTTTATAAATATCGCTCGCTTCATGCGGATCAAGTTTGATGAGCCCGTCAAAAAGCGTGGTCGAGACAAAGCACATTTCGGCATTCGTCATATAGGGGTTTTGCATGGCCTGTTTGACTTTTTCGTCCTGCCCGCTGTCGCGGTAGATGTCTTCAAGGCGGCGCTCAAGGCGGCGGCGTGTATAAAAAGACGGGTTGTTCGGCGCTTGCAGGGCGCTTTCGATAATGCCAAGTGTTGTGTAGGTTTCGTTGATGACGGCATCTTCTCCGATAATAACCGAGACGCTGCGCAGTCTTGCGGTCTTGCCTGTAATGTAATCGGCGCAAGTGTCATATTGCGCCGAGCGCATCAATCCGTCCAGAACGGAAGACTTTGACCGCAGTAGACTGTGAATAGCTTCGGGGGATGCTTTCATCATATAATGCCCGAAATGCGGCATGATTTCATCTAGCAGAATGACGGTGACGGCCTCGACGGCATCATCTTGTGGCAGCTCCAGTTCCATCACAGCGGCGATGCGCGCGGTAATGCGGGCCCGTAAGTCGGGGTGATGGTCGTACAGGATTTTTAAAACCGGATGCTGTTTTCCCAGACTGTCCAGCACAGTAATATAGGGAGGTGTTTTCAGGAGCATAAAAATACCAAAAAGGCAGGGAATTAACACGGCAAAACGTGCCGGTGGCCAGCCTGCAGCGGCAGCCTCCCCTTTTCTTAACCCCGGAAAAACGCGCGTCAGCGCCGTCCAGACGGCGGTACTGATCAAAAAGCCAAGTACGGCAATCAGCAGGCTTTTGACCGGCGAGTTCCACAGGATGAATTGTGTCCATTCCTCTTGCATCAGAACGCCTCTTCCCCGTTTTTGGGTGCGGGCATGGTTGTCTTTTCAATTTCGATC
>SBHI01000103.1 GCA_006226225.1 Alphaproteobacteria bacterium | reverse complement strand
GAGATTGCGGAGAAATCCGCCCAGAAGGCCGTCGAATTTGCCGCAAAAGATCAAAGCGTTATTCTGGCCTTGGGGGAACAGCATTACACTTTCTCCCATCAGGTTTCGCAGGCGCTGGTCTTAAAACAGCTGGATGAGCAGCAGCAAAAAGCCACTTTATTCATGGAATATCCGCATAACCACCTTTCCACCATGCTGGTCGATCGCGGCTATGATACCGAAGATGCGCAAAAACTGGCTGAGCATATCCGGCAAAACGACCCGCACGGCCATATCGCCGCCAAGGCAGTGATCGGCGGCAATACGGAGTCACTCCGCGGTGGCAATTTCCATCGTTTTGAAAGCATGCTGCCGCTACAGGCGGCACTGCATCATGGTATAGATATCGTGTTTGCCGATGCCGCCCGCGTTTATCCCGATGATTTCTGTATGGATTACAATGATGCCGCGACGGAAAAAATCGCGCAGGAACTAAATGCGCGTAAAGCCCCCGCAGGAGAATGCGGCCCCGATGATATGCTGATCCGCAATACCCATATGGCGCAAAGTATTCAGAATACGTTGGCAAAAAAGGGCGGCATCGGCGTATTGGCAACAGGCGCCGCCCATACACTCGGCGTTGAAGATACCGCAAACGGGCAGCATTGTTATCAAGACAGCCTTGCCAAGCGCTTTCAGGAAATGGGTCTGCCTGCCATTATCGCCAGATTATGCGGTCACAACGACCTGCCATCCGATTATGAAGCGCCGGAAAACGGGCAAATCCACCTTTT
This sequence comes from Alphaproteobacteria bacterium, assembly GCA_006226225.1. Lineage (GTDB taxonomy): Bacteria > Pseudomonadota > Alphaproteobacteria > Micavibrionales > CSBR16-224 > CSBR16-224. The sequence continues at coordinate 2,993 of SBHI01000103.1, read as the reverse complement.
CGATAAGCCCGACCCGCAAACACTGATTGACGATATGTCGGACAAAGATATCTATGATTGCCTGAGCAGTAACGGGCTTGATCCTGCAATTTACGACCCACGCAACTTTGCCGAAGGCTACCGCGCCGCTTTTGATACCGTGCTTAGAAATGCGGAAAAGGATTTAGGCATCAAAACGCCCGAAATGCAGCAAAAAACCGTGAATCACACTGGCGAGACCCACACAAAAAACGTCAAAGCGGCCAAACCGCTCTCTGTCTAGGATATTTCCTCATCATACATCCCAAGAAAGCGCGGAAAAGCGCAGATTCTTCTTGATTCCGGCGGCAGGACATACCAAAATAGCCCTTGATGAATGAATCCGTAAAATAGAGGAAAAAGTCCAATGGCGTCCTACCAATATGTCTATGTCATGAAAAACCTGTCCAAGGCCTATACGGGCGGCAAAAAGGTTTTGACCGATATCTATCTCAGCTTTCTGCCCGGCGTAAAAATCGGCGTTCTCGGCCCCAACGGATCGGGTAAATCGACACTGCTGAAAATTATGGCAGGAATTGAAAAAGACTTTCAGGGTGAAGCATGGGCCGCAGAAGGCATAAAAGTCGGCTATCTGCCGCAGGAACCGCAGCTGGATCCGACCAAAACGGTACAGGAAAACGTCATGGAAGCGCTGTCCGACATCAAAGGGGTGCTGGATCGCTATAACGAAATCAGTGAAAAATTCGCCGAGCCCGATGCCGATTTTGACGCGCTTCTAGCCGAGCAGGGCGAATTGCAGGAAAAAATTGAAGCCGCGGACGGCTGGGAACTGGAACGCACCATCCAGATCGCGATGGACGCGCTGCGCTGCCCGCCCGGTGATATGGCGGTGGATAAACTGTCCGGCGGTGAGAAACGTCGTGTCGCCCTCTGCCGTTTGCTGCTGGAAAAACCCGATCTGCTGCTGCTGGATGAGCCAACCAACCATTTGGACGCGGAATCTGTGGCATGGCTGCAGCGCCATCTGGCCGATTACACCGGAACCGTTGTCATGGTCACGCACGACCGTTACTTCCTTGATAACGTGACGGGCTGGATTCTGGAACTCGACCGCGGTAGCGGCATTCCCTATGAAGGCAATTACACCGCCTATCTTGAAAACAAGCAAAAACGCCTGCATCAGGAAGGCCGCGAACAGGCCGCCCGTGAACGCACATTGGCGCGGGAACTGGAATGGGTGCGCCAGTCACCGAAAGCCCGCCACGCCAAAAGCAAGGCGCGTATTACCGCCTTTGACAATCTGGTGGCTGAAAGTGAAAAATACGCGAAGGCCGATAATGCGCAGATTATTATTCCACCTGCGCCGCGCCTTGGTAATCTGGTTATCGAAGCCGAAAAACTCAATAAAGGCTATGGCGACCGGTTGTTGATTGAAAATCTCGATTTCCGCCTGCCACCGGGCGGCATTGTCGGTATCATCGGTGCGAACGGTGCGGGTAAAACCACATTGTTCCGTATGATTACCGGACAAGAAGAGCCCGATAGCGGCACAATCCGCATCGGTGACACCGTAGAGCTGGGCTATGTCGACCAAAGCCGCGACAGCCTGAATGATGCCAAAACCGTTTGGGAAGAAATCTCCGAAGGCGATGACATCATCTATCTGGGCAAACGTGAAATGCAATCCCGCGCCTATGTTTCAGGCTTTAACTTCAAAGGCCCCGACCAGCAGAAAAAAGTCGGTGTGTTGTCAGGCGGGGAACGCAACCGCGTCCATCTGGCAAAAATGCTGCGCAAAGAATCGAATGTGCTGCTGTTGGATGAGCCGACCAATGATCTGGACACGGAAACGCTGGCAGCGCTGGAAAACGCGCTGGAAAACTTTGCCGGTTGCGCTGTCGTGATCTCACACGATCGCTGGTTCCTTGACCGTCTGGCCACGCATATCCTTGCCTTTGAAGGCAATTCACAAGTTGTCTGGTTTGAGGGCAATTACGAGGATTACGAGAAAGACCGCAAGAAACGTCTTGGTGAAGACGCAGACCAGCCCACGCGCATCAAATACAAGCCGCTGCGCAAAGCCGGATAAAAGCTTTAAATCTGTTTATCAGACGTTAAGTTTTCTGCGTTAAGATAAGAAAAAATAATAAGGAGAGAAAAACGATGGCCGTACAAAAACCGCTGAATAATCCGTTGGTTGACAAATCCCCGCACAAAAACGATGTGCCGCCGCTGGATAAAATCAAACCGGAACATTTCATCCCCGCGCTGGAATGGGCGATCTCCGAAGCCGAAAAAGATCTGCAGGCCATCAAAGAGGTCAAAGACCCGGATTTTGACAATGTCATCGCGGCCTTTGATAACGCAGGCACAGCGCTGTCACGCGTCGCCGGTGTTTTCTTCAGCTTCGACAGCGTTGTCGCCACCGAGGAAATCAAAGAGCTGGGTGAAGAGATCAAAACAAAATTCGTCCAGTTTGAAACTAAAAAATCGCTGGATGAGGATCTGTTCAAGCAAATCAAAGCGGTTCATGACAAAAAAGATGAACTGCTTCTTTCCCCCGATCAGGAGCTGCTGCTGGATGATATTTACAAAAGCTTCACCCGCAACGGCGCATTGCTGGATGCGGACGACAAGAAAACCTTAAGCGAAATCGATGAAAAACTGGCACAGGCCGGTAATAAATTCGGCAAAAACGTGCTGAATGCCACCAACGCCTTTACCTATTTCGCTGATGAAAAAGAAATGGCGGGTCTGCCCGACTGGTTCAAGGAAAGCGCGGCAGAGGACGCGAAAGCCAAAGGGCAAGACGGCAAATACCTGCTGACCCTGCATGCCCCCAGCGTCATTCCTGTCCTGACCTATGCCGAAGACCGCGGGTTGCGCGAAAAAATCTGGCGCGCCTTTTCCACCCGCGCAAAAGAACCGCCTTTTGACAACAAACCGCTGGTCAAGGAAATCGTTGAACTACGCCATAAACGCGCACAACTGCTGGGTTATGACACCCATGCCGA
>SBHI01000171.1 GCA_006226225.1 Alphaproteobacteria bacterium | reverse complement strand
AGCGGTTTTGCGGCATTGATTTTCGGCCAATCCGTTACGGGCTGTTGTCGTTCGATCTGGCGCAGCAGAATATCGGCATTGGCGTCGGAGGCATCATTGCCTTCCAGCTCACGCAGGCTGACGCGTTCCAATAAAACGCCCTGCGGCGCATCCAGCCAGAAACCTGCGAATTGTGCGCCATGTGCAGCGGCATAATCCTGTTTTTCCTGCCGTTGATATTCCTGCGCGAAGGTGGATGTCCAGATAACGGAAGTTCCGGCGGCAAGCAGCGCCGCTGTGCGTTGTTCCATCTCGGCAATAACCTGTTTGGTAATCTCCCATATATAGGCGTCATCTCCCAGACGTGTTGTTGGGGATACGCCCAGAAGTTCCTTGCGGATCGGGTCGGGCTCGATCACGGCGATATCCGTGCCGTCACGGGCATGTAAAGCCTGCGCGACTTGGTGCGCCGTTGCGGTTTTGCCGCTGCCTGATAGCCCGCCAAGGGCCAAAAGAAAAGTGTTTTGCGGTTTTTTCATGTTTTTTCCGCTTTGTTTCTACTCTGAAAATCATAGCAAATTCCGGTAAAGAAAGCCTTTACCGGTAATCGCAATGGTGACAAATGTGCCGGAACGCTCTAGAAATAAAACAGCATAAAAAAGTTTGTCTAAGGAGCTTTGAGAAAAAATGTCCAATCTGCCCAAAACCGTTCTGATTACGGGTGCAACAAGTGATTTCGGTATTGCCTTTGCGCAGAAATTTGCCGCAGCGGGAGTGCAGAAAATTTCTCTGCACGGCCGCAATGCTGAAAAACTCGCCATGCTGCAAAAATCTCTTTCCTGTGAAACGGAATTGCTGCTCTGTGATTTATCCGACAAACAGGCGATCGATGAAGTCTTTGCAGGGCTAAAAAATATTGATCTGCTGATTAATAATGCCGGTGGAGCATTGGGGCTTGAAAAAGTCTATGAAGCAAAACCGGAGGATTGGGAGCGGATGCTTGATGCCAATGTGTCGTCTTTAATCCGTATTACGCGCCATATTCTGCCTGATATGGTGGCGCGGCGCAGTGGCCATGTCATCAATATCAGCTCGGTCGCGGGCAGCTGGCCTTATCCCGGCGGGCATGTCTATTGCGCGTCGAAAGCATTTGCGACGCAATTTTCATTGGCAATGCGTTCCGACCTTGTTGGTACAAATGTGCGGGTGACATCAATTGAACCGGGACTGGTGGAAACCGAATTTTCTCTGAAGCGTTTTAAAGGCGATCAGGAAAAGGCGGCGGCAGTCTATGCCGATACGCGCCCGCTGAAAGCGGAAGATATTGCCGAAACGGTGTTCTTTGCCGCCAATATGCCCGAACATGCGAATATTACGCGACTGGAGATCATGTCCACCGATCAGGCGACAGGGCCGTTCCAGATTTATCGCGGAGCGTAAGGGATGAGCACAGGCCTGTTGGCACTGCTGGATGATATTGCCGCGCTGGCGAAAATGGCAGCGGTGACGCTGGATGATGTTGCCACGCTGACGGTGCAGGCGGGAACGGAATCTGTCGGTGTGGTGGCGGATGATGCTGCTGTAACGCCGCGCTATGTGATCGGTTTCAAACCCGAGAGGGAGCTGCCGATTATCCGCAAAATCGCCATCGGCTCCCTGAAGAACAAACTGGTTATTTTACTGCCTGCGGCACTGCTGTGCGGCTGGCTGATACCGTGGATTATTACGCCTGCGCTGATGCTGGGGGCGTGTTATTTGTGTTTTGAAGGCTACGAAAAACTGCATGAATATTTTCATCCTGCGCAGCGGGAGAAAACCCTGCCGGAAGCTGTGGAAGCAAAATTGCCGCATGTCAAAGCAATGGAGGACGAGCGCGTGGAAAGTGCCATTCGCACCGATTTCATTCTGTCGGCGGAAATTATGGCGATTGCCTTTGCCAGTGTGAAGGAGCAATCCATGCTGATGCAGGGTTTTATTCTGGTGGCAGTGGCCTTCGGTATTACGGCGCTGGTCTATGGCGTGGTCGCGCTGATTGTAAAGGCGGATGATGCCGGGCTTTATCTGGCGCAGCGCAAGGGGAGGGGAGAGAAGTTCTGGCGCGCCTTTGGCTGCGGGCTGGTTCGCGGTATGGCACCGTTTCTGCAAGGACTAAGTGCACTTGGCACGGTTGCGATGCTGTATGTCGGCGGCGGTATTCTGGTTCACGGTTTTGCCGATTACGGCGCACATTTTCTTGAAGATATTGTCCACATTATTCCCTACGGCTCACCTGTGCTGACGGTAATTTTGGCCGCCGGGGCAGGATTTCTGGTTGCGCTGATTGTGCCGCATTTGCAGAAACTATGGAGCAAAGCGGCAGTGCGGATCACGAAAAAATCTTAAGGGGCAGTTTCCTGCGGTGCGGTTTTGATTTCATCTTCGGTGACGGGGATGCAGGTGACGCTTAGAATCTGCGGGTAAACATCCCAGTTGCGGACAAGGAATTTCCAGCGCAGTCCGTAACGCGTCACGGTGCATTTATTGATATCGTTCTGGATGCCTGCGGCAACGAAATCGGGAAAAAAGATATTGCCGTTATGCCACAGGCTCCACAAATGATGCGCCAGTGACGGTTTGATGCGGAAATAAATACTGGTCTGATCCGAACATTCAATTGTCGCGCAGCCCTGTGCGGTAAAGACATTTCCTTCAGGGTCAATTTCCTGCGATTTACCCAGATACCAGACTTCATCTTTTTTATAAGTGGTCAGCATGCGGAAGCTGTCGGTCATAAATTCCAGCGTGCCGTACAGCAGTGCCGGCAGCATGTAAATGAAAAAACCGGTTGCCGCGATCATCATCAATGCACGTTTTTTGGAAAAATCCTCTTCGCCGTCACCGTCCGGGTCGATATAGACAACATGTTTCCACAACCGTCCGTAAGAACGGAATAAAGCCCCCCGCCACGGATGGCGTGAAACAGGTAGAATGACTTTATTGTAAAGCCATGACAGACCGGCGGTTGTCTGTTGATAGGTTTCCTGAATATCTTCGATATGTTCGCGCGCTTGTTCCGCAGTGGACTCCTTGCGGCGGCGTTTGGTGGATGTCTTTGCCGCGCCGGAAAGCGTCTTCAGTTTTTCGGCTCTTTCAAGAAGTTCGTCATCCGCATCGGACATGGGAGGCGTTCCTTAAATTTCAGGCATAGTTCTTGTCGCGCTTGGCCGGTTTTTCGTCATGCGCTTCCGGCAAGGTTGAAGGGACAACTTGCAAATCTTTTGTTTTCTTATCATAGCGAACCTTCATGATGCCCGCACTTAATTCCGATTCCAGCAGCATATTGGCGATAACAGGATGCACTTTGGCGGCGAAATATCCAGGAATGCCGCGGGCGCCATTCGACGGGCTGTAATGATCCTTACAGATGGCGGCAAGCGAGGCATCGTCGATGACAATTTGAATATCGCGCCCCTGTGCCTTGATCTGTGCATTCAGTTTACCGATTTCGCGCGCGGCGATCCGTTCGATGACGGCAAGGTCAAGCGCATTGAAGCAGACAATATTTTGTCGTCCGTTGAAACGGTTCAGGAATTCAAGGCGGTAGGTGTTATCCAGTTCCTGAATGGTTTCGGCCACAGCCTCATCATAGGACATGGACGGGTCGAGAAAGTTTTTCTGCCCGATATTGGTGGTCATGATAATGACGGCTTCGCTAAAGGAAACGGTCAAGCCCCGGTTATCGGTCAGCCGCCCGTCATCCAGCACTTGCAGGAAAACATTAAACACATCCGGATGCGCTTTTTCAATCTCGTCGAACAGAATAACGACATAGGGATTACGGCGCATCGCATTGGTCAAAATACCGCCTGCCTCATAACCTTCATAACCGGGCGGCGCACCGATCAGTTTTGCCACCGCATGTTTCTCCATATATTCCGACATGTCAAAGCGGAGCAGGGCGCGCTCATCATCATGCAACGCGGCAGTCAGCGCCTTTGCCATTTCCGTTTTTCCGACCCCGGAGGGGCCGAGGAACATGAAAGACGCTTGCGGTTTGTTCGGGTCTTTCAAACCGACACGGGCAACGCGCACGGCATCGGCCAGTTTTTTGACGGCGTGATCCTGTCCGAAAACGCGGGAGGAGAGTGATTTATCCAGTTCAAGTAGCTTGGCCTTTTCGTCACGGTTCAGCTTGCTGGCGGGAATGCCGGACAAGACACTGAACTCTGCCAGCACATGCTCGCCTTTCAGCTCCAGACCTGCATTGATTTCCTCGGTCAGTGCCACGAATTCCTCTTTGTTTTTTTCGATGGCATCCTGCACTTTTTTCATCACGGCTTTAAGTGCGTTGACTTCCTCGCTTTCAAATCCGGCGGCGGCTGTCGTCATGCTGAAAGGTTTGAAATTTTTCTCGGTATCTGCTTTTGCTTTTTCCTCATAAGCGGCTTTACGCTCTTCCTGATCTTCCTGATCTTTTTTGCGCTGCGTTTCCAGTTCATCTTCTAGGCGGCGCAATGTTTCTTCCGCCTCACTCTGGTTGTGATGCAGCTTGCGCAGGCGGGATTGTGTGTCTTCCCATTTTGTTTTGATGGCCGCGATTTCTGCCTCCAGCTCTTTCATATCTTTGCTGTTCGGCTTGGTTTGGGTCAGGCGGCTTTGTTTTTCCGTCAGTTCGGGCGGCTGACCGTGCGCGGCCTGACGATAGGCCGTGAAGGCGCGGTCTAGAAGGTTCATTGTCCTTTCCGGCTGGGCGCGGCTGAGGCTCATTTCCCGTACGCGGTATTTGCAGGTCAGCTGGATGGCGGTGTCAATCGCCTCTTCCGAAATGCCGACATGGTGAAATGCCTGTAGTGATTTGACGGCTTCCTGCACGATGGTTTTCAAGGAGCCGTTATCGGGTTCCTGCAAATCCATCATGGTGTAGCATTCGCTGATATTGGAATGGCATTTCAGCACGACTTCCAGATCTTCATCACGGCATTCGAAAATCGCCTGAAATTTTCCGCGCTCGACCGCCTGCATCAAGGCATTGATAAAATGGGTGCAGCCGTTATTACGGGTGGCCTCGATAAAATCACGCATATCCTCGATCAGCAAAAGCGTATCGGGGTAATGCGACAGCCGCCGGAGCATTTTTTGGAAATTCTCGTTGGTCTGCTGCATATTTCCGGAAGAAAACAACCCGTCCGTATCCAGCCAGAACAGCCGTTTTTTGATAATGTCAAACGGCGTGTCGGGAAGGTTCTTCGCCACCTCCAACCCAAGACAAAGCGCGGTGCAGCCGACACCGCCCGCGCCGACGAGTAAAACACTATTGGCTTTGTTACGCATCAGAATGCGGGACAGCTGTTGCAGCTCTTTTTCTCGCCCGACGAAAGTAAATTCGGGACGGCGTGCCAGATAATCCTCGCCGCGGATCAGAAAGTTTTTTGAAGTATCCGTTGTCATGGATGTCGCTTATCAGCCCTTGTTAATGTTAAACGGGTCGGGGGCGCCATCGGCATCCGCCTCAAGATCTTGCGCGTCATCATCATTGCCGTCACCCGATTTTCCGGCAACAACTTCGGCGGCGACAGCGATGGATTCCTTGACGTCTTCCTGCACATCTTTGGCGGCGGCTTCCAGTTTACCCAGCAGATCTTTCGTTTCCTCAAGACCTTCACGGGTAATGGTGGTGGCTGTGCGGATGACCTCGCCATATTGCTCCAGACCTTCCAGCGCCTTGGTCAGGTCGCTGTTCTGTTCATGCGTGCCAAGGGCGATGCGGATAACCTCTTTCTGTGACAGATCGGTGGTTTTCTGGTTCATACGTTCCAGAGACATCCGTGCCATTTCCGAAGATTCGCCAAGGGCGGCGGCGGAAACGGCCTGCAAAACGGTGCTGAGTTGATCGGCAACACCGGCAACACCCGAACTGTGCAGCTGGCGCGTTTTCGCGATTTGCTGGTCATTGCCGTCCTTCATGGATTTGATGCGGTGTCCGGCATTGGTCAGCTCCGCGAAAACGGCTGTCGTATCGACGGAAGAGGCGTTCAGCGCGCCGATATAGTTTTCAAGATCGCGTTTTTCGCGTTCGCGGTTCATTTTTTCGATATCGCTTTCCGCATTGTCTTCCGGTTCCAGTTTTTCACGCGTTTTCTCGTTTTTCTCATGCGCCTCTTTGGTGGCGTCATTCAAAATCGCATAGATTTCACGCATGGAATAATTGGCATCCATCAAATTGTCGATCTGTTTATCCATACCGTCAAAATGTTGGGAGATGCCGGATACGCGTTCTTCCGTTGTGTTGACGAAATGCTGTGCGGCATCGACCAGATCGGTTTGTCTCTGTTTATGCTCGTCCGAGCTGATATCCAGAAGCTCCCGCAATTTGGCTTTGGATTCAAGGAATTGCTCATCCAGTTCGGATTGCGGCAATTGATAAAGCGATTCATCTTTCATTTTATCAATCAGGGCACCGAGTTCCGTCTCATGTTCTTTCAGTTCCAATTGGGCGGTGGCGATTCTCTCCCTTGCGGGCTGACGAATGCCGCCAAGGCCGAAAAATCCTCGGTCTTCCCCCCATTTTGCGACATTGTGATTGATGCGTTTGATATGGTCTTCAAGCTCGGCAAGTTTTTGTTCCTGCTCTGCCCGCAGGGCCGCGATGCGGGCTTCGGCTTCTTTATCAAGGGTGATTTCCTTGAAGACATCAAAGGTCAGGCCGTTCATGCGCAGCTCGTAAACCGCATCGACGATTTCCGTCAGCGGATTGATTTTTTCCTCGAAAGACAGGAGCGCATTATTCAGCTCGTCATAGACTTCCTTCAGCTCTGAAAAGGCTTCGGTGTCGGTCAGCTCGATAATCTGCTGCGCCATGCGTTTGCGCTCGAACTGCAAATATTCTTTGAACTGTTTAAACTCTTCAAGGCGGGCATTTGCATCTTCCTTGCTTTCGGAAAAAGTCAGAGCTTTTGTGACAGCCGCCATCTTTTCTTTCGGAGTCGCGTCGGCATCGAACATGATTTTGAAGAATGCATTCTGGTCGATTTTTGCAAATTTCGATACGGAGGGAGAGGCTTTTTTCTCTTCCTTTTCATCCTCGATACTGCGCGCACCCTGGCGTTTGGAGGTGGCTTTCGCCTGTTCCATCAGCTCTTCAATATCGGATGTTTTCTGCTTTTTATCGGCGGTTTTTTTTGCGCTTGCGCTGCCAGAACCCATATGCTTGTCCCCTTTTACACATTCAATACCCACTTATTACAGGATATACGCGACTGGTTAACCTATAATTAATTTGGATTACGAATAATGAAAGAGAGGGGTGATTATTGTCCCGCCTTCGTATTTCCAGTAACGGGAACCAATGTTCGATATTCTCTTTGACGGTATTTCTGCATGGAACCAGACCGGTCTGATGATCGGGGGATTAATCTGCTTTTTGATCGGCGGATTATTTTTGGCCGACTTCCTGTATTGGCGCATCAAGGGTATTCGCGTCAAAGGTGAGATCAAGGCGGTGAAAGCGAAAATAAGCCGCATGGCGCATAGCCGGAATGAGCAAAAGGAAGAAGAGGAACGAAAACAGGAGGAGGCGGCCCAAGAGGGTTTCTGGAAGGGGTTTAAAAAGAATCCGTTTGCCAGTCTGTTCGCGCTTATTTTCGCGGGTATGTTTATCGCCTTTCCTTTTGTGTTTATCGGTATCGGTGCTTATCACGGCTATAAATATTACGATTTGAAAACGCATGGCATCCATGCCGAGGGGATGATTGTACAGAACAAGCATGAAACCGATAGCGAGGGCGGTTCAAGCTATTACGCCATTGTGTCCTTTACCGACAATCAGGGCCGCCTTCAGGAGCACCGTGACAGCATCAGCAATCAGGACGGCGACAATTTCCGGCGCGGTACGCATCTGTCCGTTTACTATCAGGCGGATAAGCCGTCGCGGTTTATTATTGACGATTTTTGGCACAATATGGCGGCGATTCTGATTTTTCCTGCCTTTGGGCTGTTTTTTATCGGCATCGTATTTTTTATTTCCCACATGAATAAAAAGCAAAAGCACAAAGAGGAAAAACCCGATAAACCGAATTATATGAATGAGATGTATACGGCGGTCTATGAATATCAGCTGCCGACAGGCGAGGTTTTGCAGGCGGACGGCACGACATCCTCCAACATGCTGACGGATAAAATTCCGGGAACGCGTGTGACGCTGCTGGTGTCTCCCAACAAGCCCGACCGTGTGCGTCGGCCGGGGAAAATCGGCATAACAATCGCCATGATCCTGCTGGGGGTTGGCGGTGTGTTGTTTTATGCCGCCTTTCAGACATTCAAATTCAGCATGTTTTCGGTGCTGTTTCCTTTTTTGCTGTTGGGCTATGTCGGTGTGAAGATCTATTCCAAAATGTCCGCCAATCCTGAAATGAAGGCCGGTATCAAGAAAATGCTACAGGATGTCCGTGACAGGAAACAGCCGCTGGTCGAATTTGACGGCGGCAGCAGTTCCTCTTCCGCAGGGGCGGATTTTTTGACGGAAGAGGAAATCAGCGCCCGTCTTTACTGGATGGATCGCTATAACCAATATTGGGTGCCCGTCTTGCTGATATTGGGGGTGGCGGCAATCATCGGCGGAAATTATCTAAGTGATAATCTGACGCAAATGCTGGAAAAAGGCATCAGTACAAAGGGGCATGTTGTGCGGATGGAAAGCCGCCACAGTAGTTCATCCGACAGCAGCGGCCCGACCTATCATGCGGTTGTGGAATTTGAAACGCAGCAGGGTAAGAAAATCAGCTTTACCGATAAGATGGGGGCAAGCCATCCGCTGTATGAAACGGGAGACGAGGTGACGGTTGTGTATGAACCGCGCAAGCCCCGTGATGCAATGATTGATCGCGGCATCTGGAATTGGGCAGTGCCGGGAGGGTTAATGGCCTTCGGCTGTTTCCTGATCTGGGGCGCGCTCAGCACGCAGGTGAAAATTTTACGCAGGCGCAGACGCGCGGTTTAAAGAAGGTAAGAGGGCATATGAATAAACTGACATTTTCCCGTACGGAAAAAGATTTTCTGAATTTCAGCCGCATTGCTGCAGGGCCTTACCGGCGGCGGGGGATTATTTATATCATTGTCGCCGTTGGTATCGGGATTGCCCTGGCGCTGGCCGTGATTGATGTGGTGCGGACGGCGGGGTATTTTCCGGCGGACAAATTTACACAGACGCTTTTGACGACATTGATCTATTTTCTGATGTTTTATCTGCTGCTGCGTTTTTTCAATGCCTTTGGCAAACAGTCATGGCTGGCCGAGAATGGCAATTTTCTGTCCGAAAAAACATTCCAGATGACGGCGAAAGGGCTGAGCGAGGAATCGGATTATCAGAGAAGCTTCACGGATTGGCGCGGCGTGATCGGTATTCAGGAAACGCCTGATTACGTGCTGTTTTATATCGACCGGATGCAGGCCTATCTGTTGCCGAAATCCGCATTTAAAAATCCGGAGGACATTCCCGCTTTTCTGGAGAAGGCGCATGGCTACTGGCAAAAAGCGGGCGGCGGTACGCAAGCTGCAGAGGGAAAGAAATGATACGGCTGTTGTGGCAGAATCTGAAAGGCGGCTTCAATCTTGCCTTTTGGCGGGCCTGTCCGCAGGAGGCGTTTACACCGTCATGGCATTCCGTTGTTTTTGCCTTTGCGCTGTCTGCGGCAGTGTCTCTTGTTGCGGATGCATTGTCCGCCGCGCCGCCGCGCGTTTTTTATATCGACGGTCTGCAAGAGGAGCTGGCTTATTTTGCGCTTTTGTTCTTTGCCGCCTATATTGCCTCACTGATCTTTGCACAGACAAAGAAAACCCTGCTGCTGGCGACGATGCTTTACAACGCATTTATTGTGCCTTGGTGTCTGTTTTCACTGATCTATGCGCTTGCCCCCGATTTACTGGCGAAGGGAAATATCGAGCGTGATTTAAGCATTCTTTACGCTGTCTGGACATTTCTGATCGGCTTCCGCGCGGTGGCACTGGCCTTTGATCCGGAGCCGCTGCGGCAGGTGCTGGCATCACTTGCGGTGCTTGCGGGGCTTTATTTCCTGCCCTCGTTTTTCTATTTCGACACACTCTGGTATCACGATTACAGTGCCGATAAGCCGTCACCGCTGATGGAGATAACACATGAGGAACTCTTTCAGGGGCAGACGGCGCTGCTGGATCAACAACTGGCGGCACTGAAACCGTCGCGGGCAGGGCATAGGGATGTTTACGGTATTGTGTTCGGCAGTTACGGTTATCAGGATGTGTTTATGCGGGAGGTCGGATTTGTTGCGGAGACATTATCCTCGCTATACGGTCAGGATGCCCGCATCCTGCGCATGATTAACCATGAAAAAACACTGAAGGATGAACCGCTGGCAATCGCGAGTAATCTGCGCGCCGCGCTGAAACATCTGGGCGGCATGATGCAGAAAGAGGATGTGCTGCTGCTCTATCTGACCAGTCACGGCGGCAAGGACGGCACATTGTCCGTTTATCTTGGCGGCGGCTACCGTTTTCACCAGATGAAGCCGGAACTGCTGGCGGAGATTTTACAGGAGAGCGACATTCAAAACCGGATCATTTTCGTGTCGGCCTGTTATAGCGGTATGATGCTTGAAATGCTGAAAAATGATGACACGTTGATTATGACTTCGGCGGCGAAAAATCGTCAGGCTTACGGATGCAGTAATGACAGCAGACTGACCTATTTTGCCGAAGCTTATTTCGAACAGGCTTTCCCACAGGAAAAAGACTGGATAAAGGCTTTTGCCACGGCGCAGAAATTACTGTTAGAGCGCGAGACGGCGGAGGGAAAAACGGAACATTCCGATCCGCAGATTTTTATCGGCCAAAACATTTCCTCATGGCTGCCTGCAACGCTGCCGCAACACTGGCCTGAAAAAACAACGGAAAACGCGGAATAACTGCCCGAGTCTTTTTTAATCCCGTTATTTTTCGATGGAATAAAAATAAATATAACATCATGAATTATATGCGTTTTTCATGTCTCTGACCGCCCCGCGGTTGCGATATTATGAAAATGGGCGTATAAAGGCTTATCCGCATAATTTGTGTGTGTTTGCGGTGATGTAACAACAATAAAAAACGGCGAAAAAGTGAGGGTTTCACAATGAATATCAAAAGTGTTTTTCTTTATAATGTCACGCCTGATGATCACATCAGCATTAACGGGCGCGTTATTAAATCTTCCGGTAAAAAAGAAACGGATTGCAGCTTTGACGGGTTGCGCGTGATTTTTAACGGTGATTTCCAATCCGCACGGGCGCAGGGTATTGAAGAGCGTATCGACAGCCTGTTCCTGAATCTGGATGATATCCGTGCTGCGGGAACGCAGGAATATATGCTGTTGGGACGCAAAAAGAAAGTGTCCGTTAAAGTCGGCTGAAATCTCTTTTTTCTATTCGGCCTTAAACCGCCAGGGCATGGTTTGCCGCGCCTCGTATGCGGGGATATCCTGTGAAGGGGGCGCGTGCAATCCGCTCATACCATAGGAAATATCTGCGGAAAAAGAGAGCAGGCGATGCCCTGTGACAAAAGGTGCTTCAAACAAAAAAGAGATATAGCCGATGAAAGGTTGTTTCTGTTTAAAATATGTCGGGTCTTTTTCAAGGATCCATTTCACAGCGGCTTCCTCGTCACTTTTCCATGGCACATCATCCCGGCGGGCATAGTCCATCAGCAGGTCATTGTAATCATTGCGCACGGCTGCGGGAACTTGTACCAATCCCATAAAGGCGCGTTCGGTCGGTACTGTGCCCGGGATGAGCGCCTGCCATGACGACCAGTTTTTTTTGTCGGGACTGTAACGGATATAGGCTGCGCCGATATGGGGGGTGTAGCCTTGTCCGTTTGCCAATTTAATTTCTTGCGGGCCGGGGATAACGGTTACATTAACGCGGATGGCGTAGGGAACGCGCCAGGAATATCCAACAGCGATCGGCTTGGTTTCAATCCAGCCTTCTACTGTTGTGCCATTTTCTGAGTCATGCCCCAGCCCTTTGTCTGTGATATTGAGATTTTCAGACCAGCTGGCCTGCGCTTCGGATTCTTTCGTGTCCGTCAGATTAATTTTGATCTGTTTAAAGTCCATGATGGAGGCAAAGGCCATCTGTGCAGGTATTAACAGCAAAGCGATTGGCAAGACCAGTATGGCGGTACGAAAAAATTTGTTCAGCATATAATCTACTTTTCCATTGGTTGTGCGGCGTTTTTCTCTGGGGTGCTTTCTTGCGCATTGTTGAGCTCGCGCAAAAAATCGGGGATATCCGTGTCGTTTTCAAGAACACGTGTCGGACTGCATAAAGAGGCGCTGACATGGATTTCTCCGTCAATTTTGGCAAAAACCAGATAGGTTTTCCCCTCTTCGAACTGGAAGGCACAGCTGCCTTTATTATGCAGCGGCAGCAAATCACCAGATGCATCACCTTTAAAATTTTCCTGTACACGCAGTACCGTGGTCTGGATATATTTTTCACCGATATGGGCGACGGGCTTATGCACGCTGGCCTTAAAGATATAAGGGTAATTGGCGGCACTTTCCGCCGTTACGTCAGCCCGCATACATTTACAGGCATAGGCTGGTGCGGCGGACAGAAAATATCCGGTTAAGATCATCATAAACAGCAGGTGAAAAAACCTCATGGCAGGAACCTCGCGGGAAAATATCATCTGTATAAACGTCTTTAAATTCTGGCATAGAGGCGGCGGGTTGGACAGGATTAAATTCGCAATAATATTACGTGTAACAGGGGTTGCACCTCTTTTGTATTTGACATATAATCAACATCGGTTTATCAAAAACCGAGTCGCCGAAGAAGCTTCGGGGTGTGTGTGATAGGGCGTTGACGGGTATTTTTACCAATTGTTAACAGCGCATCTATATAATATGTAATATCGCAAAGGCGGAAATTTTTGAAGAGGCGAATAATGAGCGGTGTAGGTGATTTTCTAAGAGATGCATTCAGCGGTAATAAAAGCGATTTGCCAAAGGCACGGATTGTCGTTGTGCAAGATGCGAGCAATGTCCAAAAAGATGCAAAATCCGTCGCAAAATCCTTAAAGAAAAAAGGCAAGGCCGATATCTCGATCGAGAGTTTTGAGTATGGCGATCTGCTGCGGGATCATCTGAAAAAACATACGAGTGATCCGAATAGCGTGCCGGAAACATTTTTTCTGGATTGTTGCGGCGCAGGCCACAGGCTTGGGCTTGAGATTGCAGAATGGTTTGAGGAAAACCGTCCGGAAGATCCGCTCCCTGCTGTTTATTTCCTGTCGCTCAGCACCAGTATGGCGCTGGAGGAGGCAGCAAGCCTGACCAGCCTGCATCCGAAGGTCAAAACAGGCTATGTATCAGAAGGCGAATTATCCAGTGTGCGGAGCTATCTTGACGGAGAATCCGCTGACCGGTCATTGGTGCACGCCGATACGCGGCGGCTGCGCATGATCCTGAATGAAATGTTCGATACGGAATTCCCGATGGAGGTTGATGAGAAATATCACGAAAGCTGGGAAAAGCAATTTCAGCGTGCGCTGCAAGGCGGCATTTTCAAAGCATTGGAAGCCGGTAAAGTCACGGATGCCGATGTGATTGAATATTGGCGTACCTATGCCACGAATTTGGCGCAGTCTCTGCAAACCGGCCTCTATGGCGCAAAAGGCGGCGATGTTGAAACCGATGCCGGTTTCTACGAAGGAACGGGATTCCCTGTTACGGGGGCAGCTGTTTTCAGTCTTGAGGCTGTCGAGAACTGGCCTTCGGGTCGTGAAGACAAACCTATTCTGGTCATGCAAAGCTATGATCCGGAAGTTGTGCCGCTGCTGGATACCGGTAAACTGGGCGGTATCGTTTTATGCGGCCCGTATCTGGCATCACATCTGGCATTCCTGTGTGATGCCAATAAAGTCACGGGTGTTTTCGGTCTTGTACCGTCGGATAGCGGCGAAGTCCCCGGCGGAGAATTCAACCAGATGGCAAAATCACATCTTGCGCCGTATTTCGAAGAAGGCCGCGCTGAAATTAATGGCACGGTGATTGAAGAGGGTCAGAAACTGATGATCGGTGTCGGGAAAAATGGTCTGGTTTTCCGCCCCGAGACAATTGAAAAATTGCAGGAGACATTGACAAAACCGGATAACGGGCCGGATGCATATGGCGAGTTTGAATGTGAGCAGGAGATGAAACGCCTGCAAAGTATTTTCGCAAGATATTTCGCTGAAAACGGCGGCAAAGTGCATAGTGTGAAGGCAAATGTCGATTCTCCTGATAATCCGTTCTTGCGGTTGGCGGGCGGCATCGGTCTTGTCCGTACCGAGCAGGTTGCGGCAGGTTATGCGCCGCAGGCGAATGCGCTGCGTGAAGTGCTGTTGACGGATTCAGATAATGCGCATGCGGAATTGCGCTTTTCCATGGAGGAAAGCTACCGGAATTTCATCTATAAAATGAATGCAAGCTATCCGGTAAAAATCCGTCTGTTTGATCTGTCGCCGAAAGAGCTTTTTAACCGCGAAGATCAGGTCAAATTCCACGAAAAATACGGCAGCTATGACATTCATGGCGGCAAGGCGCTGGAAACATGGCCGAAACTGTACAAAGAACAGGTGAATGCCGTTTTCGAAGCCTTTAAAGCGACGAATATGGGCTATGCGGGCAAACCGCTGCAAGTCATGATGCCGGCTGTGCGTACCGAGGCAGATACGCTGATGGTAAAAGAAATGGTTGAGGATGCAGCACAGAATGTCGCGGCGCCGAAGGGAAGCTACAACTTTGGTGTCATGATCGAAACGCTGGACGGTTGCAAGAACGCGGCGGATATTATCAAACATTGTGACTTTATCAGCTTCGGAACCAATGATTTGACGCAGCAGGCGCTGGATGTGCCGCGTGATGATCTGCGCGCCCGTGCCCGTTACGAGGAAAAACACGGTTTTGATCCGTATAAGAAACTCGCGCCGGAGGTTATGGTTCTGATCCAGCAGGTTTGCGAAGTCGCGCGTGCCACCAACCCGAAAATCGAAATCGATATTTGCGGCGGGCAGGCAGCGGATCCGGATGTGGCAATGGCATTGTTCGAGGCCGGTGTCGATAACCTCTCCGTTGCACCCAGTCAGGCGAATTTGAGGGCATTGCCGTTGATGCTGAATTACCGCCAGTTTGACCGGATGAAAAACGCGCAGCCGAATATGCAGGCGACAGCCAAGCATAAACATGGAAAACATGCGGCATCAGCCTAATCAAGATACAGATGAGATGAGAGGAAAGGGCGGTCTTTTAAGGCCGCCCTTTTTTTATACGGCGCAGTAGAAAGACGCCTGCGAAAACCGTGCCGAAGATAAATGCGAACAAGAAGATCACGCCTTCCGCAGGGCCGCTATGTCCGGCCAGTTCCAGCCCTGTCGGTTTTTCCAGCTTCCACAATAGCGGTGTGCAAAAAAGGGACAGCATGGCACCGATGAAAGCGCCAAACACAAAAAAGATCATTGTGAATATGGACAGGGAGGCTGTTTCAGCTGGTTTCATGAGTTATGCGATGTTCCTATATATCACTATATACAGGTTAGTATTTTTCGGGTGCGAAAGCGAGTGTGATGCCTGTTTTTAGCGTTGTCCCGGACGCGGGCGGAAACGGCGGATATTTGTTTGCCCCTGAATCTGGCGGGCTTTGCGGGCGCGCTCTTCGGCGGCTTTGATGGCATCGGCCAATTCCTGCTGATGGTGCAGGGAGAGGTCACCGGCATCTGCGCCACCTGCAATCAAGGCTTCGGAACAGGCGATATGGTGATGCATGGCTGATTTATTCAATGCGCTGAAACCGACATCGGTCGTCAGCCGCGTATTGGCACCGGCATCAATCAATGCCTTGATACAATCCAGATGGCCGCAATCCGCCGCCATAATCAGCGCCGTTTGACCTTTTCTGTCTTTGGCATCCAGATCGGCCTTGGCCGCAATCAGTATGACAAGGCAGGCGGTTTCGCCGTAATCAGCGGCACGGATCAGGGGTGTTGCGCCCAGATCATCACGGGCATCAACATGGGCGCCGTTGGCCAGTGCCGTTTCCAGCCGCGGCACATCGCCGTGTTCCGCCGCCTGTAAAAGTTCCCAATTCCAATCTGTGCCGGACATGGAAGAATTCTCTCCAAAATTTATAATGATCTATTGTGTAGCATAATTTTATGAATATGTAAATATAAAATGGGCACAAAAAAAGGCGGCCTCCGTTGAGAAGGAGGCCGCTTTAAGCAGTTTTTCGCGTTGGTTACTTACGAAAACGTTTCGGCATCTGCGGGTTGTTCGCAGGGTTGCTGTCGCGGTTACGGACGCCTGTGATGTTTTTGTCATCAATCAGGGCGTTGATGTCGGCTTCGATTTTGCCGGCAACTTCCGCACCATAGGTTTCTTTACCTTCGACATAGACCGTGAATTCTTTTTGGTATTTTGCCTGTTTGACCGGGTTTTCGATCGTGTCTTTTGTCCATTCGTACAGGAAATACTGACCGCGGACGACATCTTCCAGATCGGTTCCGGCAACTTTTGCAATCGCGGTTTCCGCTTCGTTGACATAGCCTGCAAAGGCATCAAACTGGCATTTCAGCGTTGCATCATATTTTTCCAGCACATCCATCAGCGGCTTCATCTCCGGCGCATCGGGGGTGTTGCGGGCAACGGCTGCAAATTCATCACTTAAATAAATGCGGACCTGACGGGTCCATTCTTTTTCCTGGCTCATAGGTAAACCTTCCTGCTGTTCTAGCTGTTTCTCTCATATTTTATGGTGGCTACACTATAAGGACTCTTACAATAACTGACAAGAAAAGAAAATATGCAATTTTGCATTGGAAACTTGCGGAATTGCGGCTTGCTGAAAAGGGGGGAGTTGCATTATATTATGTTAATTAATATAAACCGTATATTGCAGGGAGGGCCGCTAAAATGAAAGGACCGTTCGGAGAGCCAAGCGCAAAAGAATTGGAATTTCTGCAGGCCGCATTGGAAGGCGATTTGCATACGGTGATAAGATTGTGTGAAGAAAAAGAAATTAATATCAATACCCGTGGCCCGCAAAACGGTATGACGGCTTTGTATCATGCGGCATCACACGGGCATAACGCGATGCTGGATTATCTGCTGGTGCAGGACGGCATTGATGTGAATATCCCCAATGCGCTGGGGCAGACGCCCCTGATGCGCGCCGTGTGGTTTGAACAGGAAAAAGCCGTGGAAAAACTGCTGGATCACGCCGAGATTGACGTTGCGGCGACAGATCACGAAGGGCTCAGTTCGGCATTCTCATGGGCGGATTTCATAGGTAATCCACATATTTCAAAAATTCTGTCCGAAAAAACCGGTATGCCGCTGAATGAGGAAAAACGCTTTATTTCGAAAATGGAAAATTGGTGGAATGGTTGATAGGTACTCCGATTTTTTACGGTTTCAGTCTATAATGGTATAGCATGTTGATTGAACTGTAAGAAATCGGAGTTTTTTATGCCGCTGGACTGGAATGACATACGCTTTTATCTGGCTGTTGCCCGCTGCGGCAATATTGCCAAGGCTGCGGAGAAGCTGAAAGTCAATCAATCGACTGTTATGCGCCGTATTGATGCGATGGAAGACCGCCTGCATTTGACACTGTTTCTGCGCAACAGAGGCGACTACCAATTAACCGAGGCCGGCAAACTGATTTTAGGCCCTGCAGAAAAAATGGATGCACAGGCGCTGGAACTGGCAAGATGTCTGACAGGGCATGATGATACGGATGGCGGCGATGTTGTTTTAACGGCACCGTCTTTTATGATCCGGCATCTCTTTTCTCCCGTTTTGAAAGATTTTCTGGCTGCTCATCCCGATATCAATCTGACTTTGCACGCGACAAACAGCTTTCTTGATTTGCAGCGCAATGATGCGGATGTTGCCGTGCGCCTGACCAATGATCCGGAAAAACACTTGCCGCCGAATTTGATCGGCAGAAAACTGGCCGATATTGAGCTTTGCGCCTATCAGGATGCGGCAACCGATGCGGAAAATGCGTCATGGATCGGTTGGGATGATACGGTTGATTTTAAGGGCTGGCTTGCGCAAAACAAGTATCCTTCCCGTCCGGTGCAGATGGTCTCGGATGATATTGCCGGACAGGCACAGGCGTTGCACGCTGCGCCGCTGATGGCGATACTGCCTTGCTTGCTGGGCGATGGCGAGGCAGGGCTGCAGCGGGTCAAGAACTGCAAGCCGTTTAAAGGTTTTGAAGCCTGGGTGCTGACGCATCCCGATCTGAAGGCGACCAGACGCGTCAGCGCCGTGATGTCTTTTGTTGCGGATGCAATGAAATTCTAATTTTCTTCTTTTTGTAACTGCCGCGTAATTTCCTTGCCTGCACGCAGTGCCAAGGCTGCGATGGTCAAGGTCGGGTTTGCGGCACCGCCTGTCGGGAAAACGGAAGAGCTGACGACAAACAGATTTTTGTGGTCATGCGTGCGGCATTGCGCATCAACAACGGAGGTCTTCGGGTCATTGCCCATGCGTGTTGTTCCCATGAGGTGGTGGTGCGCAAAAGGCTCACTAATTTTGACGATCTCCGCCTTCAATGTTTTTGCGAGTTTTTTGAAAACGCTGCGCGAATGTGCAAAACCGGCCTGTTCGTAATCGGAATAGCTGTAATTCATTTTGATGAGAGGCTGTCCCGCGCTGTCGCGTTCATCCCAATTCAAGCTGATATCATTGC
>SBHI01000087.1 GCA_006226225.1 Alphaproteobacteria bacterium | reverse complement strand
GCCGCCATTTTCGAACAAAATGAACGCCCGATCAAAGCCGCGAATACCGGCGCTGTTTTAAACAGCCCCGATGTACGCCGCGGTCTTTTGGATCCCAAAAAATAATAACGATAACAAATGATAATAAGAAAAATAGAGGGGCGCGGGGCGGAGTTTTACTCCGTCCCGCTTTTTTCTTCCACCTTGCCTTCCGGCATCGCCTCCTCAGGAGCAGGAGCATTGATATCCTTATCCTCCCAGACTTCCTTCATACGGCGGTCGCGGCCGCAGCTTTGGCGGTAATATTTATAGCGGATCGGGTTCTTCTTGGAGTAACCCTGATGGTAGTCCTCCGCACGATAAAACGGCTTGCGTTCCAGCAGCAGGGTTTTCACTTCCTCTCCCAACACTTCGGCAACGTGGTCACGTGATTTCTCTGCGGCAGCTTTTTCCGCATCATCAGCATAGAAGATTGCAGCACGGTATTGTTCACCGCGATCACAGAACTGCCCGCCTTCATCCAGCGGATCAACATTCTGCCAGAAATAATCCAACAGGGCCTCATAGCTGATTTTTTCAGGATCATAGGTGACCTCGACAGATTCAAGATGGCCGGTCGTGCCGCTGGAGACCATTTCATAGCTCGGATCTTCGATATTGCCGCCGCTGTAACCGGAATAAACACTGGCCACGCCTTCCACCCCTTTCAGGTCGGATTCAAGGCACCAGAAGCACCCGCCCGCAAAAACGGCCGTTTTGTGATTTTCAACAGCTGCCGGTTCTTTTTCCATCTTATCCTCCGCCTGTGCCGTGTAAATGCCGATACTGACCAGAATGGCCATGACGATGACCGCTAATTTCTTCATTCCGTCTTCTCCTTTATCTCATCCCCGGTCTTGTCCTCTGCCGGAATAAATTTCAGCGCAACACCGTTATTACAATAGCGCAGCCCCGTCGGTTTGGGCCCGTCTTTAAACACATGCCCTTGATGACCGCCGCAACGGGCGCAGTGATATTCCGTACGCGGGTAAAGCAATTTAAAATCGGTACTGGTTTCAACATGGCCTTCAATCGTGTTGAAGAAACTGGGCCAGCCTGTGCCGCTGTCATATTTCATGTCGGAGCTGAACAGCTCAAACCCGCAGCCCGCGCAAACATAGGTACCTTTGCGCTTTTCCTTATTCAGAGGACTGGTGCCTGACGGCTCTGTCCCTTCCTTGCGCAAAACGCGGAACTGTTCCGGTGTCAGACGTTTTTCCCATTCTTCTTTGCTAAGCGTCATTTTTTCAATCTCAACATGATCGGCGAACACAATATCCCTGGGGAAAAATGCCAGCGCCGCGATCAATCCTGCGGAAGCATATAAAAAATATCGTCTCTGCATATCAGCATACCAGCCTTTCTTATGCGTTTTCATTGTGCCAGAGAATCATCTGTGAATAAACCCTCCATGCGACTCATAATCTTTTTCGAAGAAAAGCCGAAAAAAGTTTCAGAAAAACATTCCGTAATGCAAAAAAATGATAAAAAAATGCATTTGCTGCACCGCAAAACGCAGAAAAAAGCAATCGCCGGAATATGATGTTTTTCTAATATGTTATATCATTATCGCAGTTGTCATTTTTCGTGATTTTGGCGCTTTTTTGCAAAAATGTTAGTTTTTTGCCGGTTTGAGGAATTATATTTTAAAAAAATGCTTGCATTGCTTCTTATTTTGCGCTATAAAATAGATACACACCCTCTATTACCGCCGTTTGTCCGGAGAATGCCAATTCTCCGGACATTTTTTTTTCGCCCCCCTTTTCCTCTTTTGTTTCGCGCTGTTTCCTTTAATAATGCCAGCTATGAAAACGCTGCATTTTAAAAAGCCCGGATGGGGAACAACTCTCTTCATGCTGACCTGTCTGACCTTGCTGCTGATGCTGGGCAACTGGCAGCATAAACGGCTGGGCTGGAAAACCGACCTTTTAAGCCGCATTGAAACAGGCATGGCCGCCGCGCTAACAGCACTGCCCGCAAACATCGATAACCCCGCCGCATGGGAATACCGTTCCGTCAGCGTCACTGGACGGTTCATCCATGATAAAAGCATGATCCTGCATCCGCGCACATATCACGACCGTCCCGGCGGACATGTCGTTACCCTGTTTCAGCCAACGGAAGGCTTGCCCGTTTTCGTCAATCGCGGCTGGCTGCCGCGGGAACAGAAAGATTTCCCCCGTCCGGCGGAAGAGATTACGCTGACAGCGCAGATCGGTATGCCGCCCGTCGCCAAATATTTCGCACCGCCCAACAGTCCCGAGAAAGGGGACTGGTACTGGTTTGAAAAAGCCGCCGCGGACAAGTATTTCGATACTGTTACACGCGATTATCTGCTTTACGTGACAGAGGACCAAACGCAACAGGAGAAATACCCGCTGCCCGGACAGCTTAGGACGGAATATCCCAATGATCATTTCTCTTATATGCTGTTCTGGCTGGGCATGGCCTTCGCACTGATTGTCGTGTATATTTTATCGCATCTATCTCATGAGCCACGGAAAGAACAGGACGAAACATGACCGACACCGCTTTGCACCGCACCAATACCGATCCATCGCCGCGCCTTGCCGCCTATCACGCGCTGGAAGGACATTTCGCCGAATTGTGCCATCTGGGCCGCGCCCTGTCGCTGCTGTCATGGGATCGCGCCGTCATGATGCCGAAAACCGGTGCTACCGCGCGCGGCAAGCAATGCAGCACGCTGGTGCAGATCCGTCACAAGAAACTGACCGATGACAAAATCGGTGATTTGCTGCAAGCCGCCGCAACCGAAACCGCAGCAATGTCGGACTGGCAACATGCCAATCTGCGCGAAATGACCCGACTGTACCGCCGCGCCGTTGCCGTGCCGAATGACCTTGCCGCCGCGTTGAGCCGTGCCTCCAATGCCTGTGAAACAAAATGGGAGGAGGCGCGTCCCGAAAATGATTTCGCAGGTGTCGAGCCTTATCTGCTGGAGCTTTTATCCCTGACGCGGCAAAGCGGTCAGGCCATTGCCGATGCCTGCGGCATGGACAATATTTATGACGCCATGCTGGATGAATTTGATATGGGCGCACGTTATCAGGATATCGCGCCGCTGTTTGCCGATCTGGAAAAATGGCTGCCCGATGCCGTCAATCAGGCCATTGAAAAACAAACAGCACCGCTGCCGCTGGGCGAAACCCCATCCGTTGCCTTACAGGAAAAACTGGGACGGTTCCTTCTTGAAAAAATGGGTTATCACGGGCGTTTTGACACATCCTCGCACCCGTTTTCCACAGGCCGCCACGGCGATGTCCGTATTACCACACGTTACACCAGCAATGATTTCACCGTTGACGGCGTGCTGACCGTGATGCACGAGGCCGGACACGGGCTATATGATATGCAGGTTCCCGAAGAATGGGATGAACAGCCTGTTGGCGGCGTCTTTGACCTGAGTATGGCAGTGCATGAATCGCAAGCCATGGTCTGGGAACGCCAGATCGGGCAGTCACTGCCGCTGTGGCAGTTCCTTGCCCCCTATTGCCGCGATCTGTTCGGACGTGCCGATGATGATCCGGCCTTTCAGCCGGAAAACCTGTACCGCAACGTCAATATGGTCAAAAAAGACCTGATCCGCGTTGAAGCAGACGAGATGACCTATCCGCTGCATATCCTGCTGCGCACCAAGCTGGAAAAGGCGATGATCGACGGCGATCTGGAAGTGAAAGACCTGCCTGCCGCATGGAATGACGAGATGCAGGATAAATTCGGCATCACTCCGCCATCGGACGCGCAGGGCTG
>SBHI01000044.1 GCA_006226225.1 Alphaproteobacteria bacterium | reverse complement strand
CCGCCGGAAACCAGCGCATGCGGCAGCTCTTTTTTGATAAAGCGCACGGCCTCGATAAAATCAACGCCATAGCTGTTATGTTCTTCAATACCGGTGGCGATGGCAAAAATATTAGGGTCAAAGATAATATCTTCGGCGGGCAGGCCGACCGTTTCGGTCAGTATTTTATAGGCGCGCTTGCAAATATCCCTGCGGCGTGCCAGCGTATCGGCCTGACCATCTTCGTCAAATGCCATCACAACAACGGCGGCGCCGTATTTTTTCGCCAGCTGCGCATGGCGGATGAATTCTTCGGTGCCCTCCTTCATGGAAATGGAGTTAATGACACATTTTCCCTGTGCGCATTTCAGTCCTGCCTCGATGACATCCCATTTTGATGAGTCGATCATAAGCGGCACGCGGGCGATATCCGGTTCCCCTGAAATCAGGTTCAGGAAGGTGACCATGGCCTGTTTGGAATCGATCAGGCCTTCATCCATATTGATGTCGATGACTTGCGCACCGTTTTCCACCTGATCGCGGGCAACGGAAAGGGCGGCTTCAAAATCACCCGCTTTGATCAGTTTCTTGAATTTTGCCGATCCCGTGACATTTGTGCGTTCACCGACATTGACAAACAGCGAGCCCTCAACGATATTCAGCGGCTCCAGCCCTGACAGGCGGCAGGCGGGCGCGATGGCGGGAATCTCACGGGGAGGCACCCCGTCAACAGCAGCGGCAAAGGCGCGGATATGGTTAGGCGTTGTGCCGCAACAGCCGCCGATAATGTTCAGAAAGCCTTTTTTGGCCCATTCGCGCATTTCTTCCGCCATCTCTTCGGGCGTTTCATCATAGCCGCCGAAAGCATTAGGCAGTCCCGCATTCGGGTAAGCGGCAACATAAGTATCGGCAATGCGCGACATTTCGCTGATATAGGGGCGCAGCTCTTTTGGGCCCAATGCACAGTTCAGCCCGACAGCCAGAGGCTGGGCATGACGGACGGAATTCCAGAAAGCTTCCGTTGTCTGGCCGGAAAGTGTCCGTCCCGAAGCGTCGGTAATAGTGCCGGAAATTATGAGCGGCAGATCAAGCTTGTTGTCTTCGCAATATTGCTTAAAAGCAAAAATCGCCGCCTTTGCGTTGAGCGTGTCGAAGATCGTTTCAATCAGGATCATATCCGCGCCGCCGTCAACCAGCCCGTCAATTGCTTCCGTATAGGCGGCAGCCAGTGCATCGAAGGTGGTATTGCGGCTGCCGGGATCATTCACGTCGGGAGAAATTGATGCTGTGCGGTTGGTCGGCCCCAAAGCGCCTGCGACATAGCGCGGTTTTTCATCCGTAGACAGCTTGTCGGCAGCCGCGCGTGCGATACGGGCGGATTCATAATTAATCTCGCGGGAGAACTCTTCCATGCCATAATCGGCAAGCGAGATACGGTTGGCATTAAAAGTATTGGTTTCGATGATATCGGCACCGGCCTCCAGATAGGCTTCGTGAATTTTGCCGATAATCTCGCTTTGCGTCAGTGACAACAGGTCGTTGTTGCCTTTTAAGTCACTTTTCCAATCGGCAAAACGTGTGCCGCGGTAATCCTCTTCCGTTAGTTTATGATCCTGAATCATCGTACCCATACCGCCGTCAAGGATAAGGATGCGGGCCTTTAAAGCCTGTTTCAGGTTGGATTGTGTTGCGGTCATAACATGCCGGTTTTTGTTCTGGTGCAATGCAGCACTATATTGAAAATTCTTCGCCGATTCAACCGCTATCGCGCATGCTGTGTGCCATTTGTTCTTTCATCTGCGCCGCAGCCAGCGTATAACCGCCGTCTGCGCCATCAACAAAATGCAGATGCCGTTCGGCGCGGTCAAACACCATACAGGTCAGCAGTGCTGATTTCGCGGTATGGATGCCGTAAAAAATACGGTTTTCATTTTTGCGTGTTTCCAGAAAGTCTTTTAGCTGTGCCGTTTGTTCCGGTGCACTGTCCAGCACCATACGCAATGTGTCATCGAATTTACGCCAGTCGCTTTGACGGCGGACGGCAGTACGGTATGTGGCACCGTCAAAATCACCCAGTTTTTTGCCCTTATCCATCAGCCACTGCCCGATTTTCATGAAATGTGGAATGCCGGCGGCATAAAGTGCTTTTTTCAAGGGCGGTTTGCGATAGTTGTTGATGCCGATATCCGAGAATAACAGCTTTTTATCCTGCGTCAGACGCAGATTCTGCAAAGGCAGGGGATGATTGGCGGCATCATCTGTGCCGTAAATTTTTTGTACGCCCGATAGAACTTCGTCATATATCAAGGCGGCGGTTGCCGATTTTGCCGGATGCGCTTTGATCATCAGCGTGACATTTTCCCCTTTTTCACTTTTGACATTCTGCCAGCGACATTGAAATCCGGTGAAATCAGCCGGATGTTTTTTTAGATAATCCGCATCGACGAAATGGCGTACGCCATGAGCCGGATCTGCTTTGATGATGTCTTCCGCACGGGCCAGTCCGCCGCCTGTAAACATTGCCAGATAAAGGCTGTCATTTATTTTGAATTTGCAGATTTTTACGCTGTAGCGGCTTCCGGTGACAGCGGAAACCGGGACAA
The DNA here is from genome assembly GCA_006226225.1 of Alphaproteobacteria bacterium. GTDB lineage: Bacteria > Pseudomonadota > Alphaproteobacteria > Micavibrionales > CSBR16-224 > CSBR16-224. The sequence continues at coordinate 16,224 of SBHI01000044.1, read as the reverse complement.
TCCCGGCCCTGAGTTCCAGAGAAAAAACATTTTCCGCCAGATCCCGCGCGCCGGATAAGGCGGCACAGACGGCATTGGCTGCTTCGGGCGGCACGACAAAGCTGGCGCCGTCACCGCCGAAAACAAAAGGAATCTCCAAATCACCCAGTGCATTTAAAACAGCCGTGACGGCCGCAGCACCGAGTGCATTAACCTGTTTATATTGTCCTGCGGCAACCGCCTTGGTTGATCCCTTCACATCGGCAACGGCAATCAGCCAGTTTTGCGGCACAGTGTGGTAATTATCGTCATTTAAGACGGCACGAAAATCATCGATGGCGGGAATGTTTTTGTAAAAATCCATCTGCTGCGGTTAGGCCTCTTCAGCGTTGTCACCGCCTTCACGATGGGCTGCGATAATGGAGCTGATAATATCTTTTTCCAGACCGATATAATCCAGTAAGACGCGGGCAATCTGACGTGTGGCCTCGCTTTGTTCGGCAATGAAAACGGTGTTGTCGCCGCTTTGGAAGCGCGGTTGCCTGTCTTCCTGTGTGCGTGCCAGAATTGGAATATAAGGATGGTATTTGCGCAGCATTTTGATAATGGCTTTTGTATCCTCATATGCGGATACAGTGACGGCAATCGCCCCGGCATGTTCGACGTTGAGGGCCGTCCACATTTTGACATGGCGGGCATTGCCATACAGAACCGGATAACCCATTTTCTTCATTTCCTTGACGTTTTCTCCATCCATATCAATGCCGATATAGGGGATGGTTTGCCGCTCCAAAATGTCGGCCAATGACCGGCCGACATGGCCAAAGCCGACAATGACAATATGACCGGTGTTTTCGGTCGGAACCGTATATTGCGGATCGGTTTCCTGATATTTTTCGCGCAGCAGATTTTGCAAGACAGGGCCCAGACGGGTCAAAAGCGGTGTGCACAGCATGGAGATCGCTGCCAGCATCAGGAAAAACTGTGCATCTTCCTGTGGCAGCAGACCGCCCGTAACAGCAAGGCCGATAACGATAAAAGCGAATTCACCGCATTGTGCCAGCATCACGGAGGCCTTAATAGCCTGGTTGCGCGGAATGTTGAATAACAGCGCCAGCGGAAAAAAAATCACGGCTTTGACAAGGAAGATACCGACAACGGCGGCAGGCAGCATAACGGGGTATTGCTGGAAAGCGGCAAGATCAATCGACATGCCGACGGACAGGAAGAAAATCCCCATCAACAAGCCTTTGACAGGCTCCATCAAAACTTCGATTTCATAACGGAAATCGGTTTCCCCGATCAGCAGCCCTGCCAGAAAGGCGCCCAGCGCGGCAGACAGTCCGGCGGCCTGCGTCATGCCTGCCGCGCCGATCACACAGAATAATGTAATTGCCAGCAGCCACTCGGCATTTTTGGCAAAGCTGAGAACCTGCAAAGCGGGACGAAGCAATGTACGTCCCAGAAAAAACATCACGCCGATGACAACGGCGGCAGTGACGACAGCCTTGACCAGTACAAGAGCAACGCCGCCATCAGCTTGTCCTGCCAGAACGCCGACCATAACAAGGATGGGGACGACAGCCAGATCCTGCATCAGCAGCACGGAAAAACAAATCTGACCTGTCGGGCGCGAGATCATATGTCTCTCCATCATGATCTGCATGACAATCGCGGTGGAGGAAAGTGCAAGCGCCGCGCCAAGAACCACGGAAACGGGTAGGGCATAGCCGAGATTAAGGACGATCAAAACAATTACGGCAGCGGTGACAACAATCTGCAACCCGCCAAGCCCCAGCACAAAGCGTTTTAACTGCCATAATTTGGCAAAGGTCAATTCCAGCCCGATCATAAACAATAGGAAAACGACACCCAGTTCCGCCAACAGATGGATCAGGCCTTTATCCTCGATCACAAGCGAAGAGAGTGCCGGATAGCGCTCGGTCAATAGACCGAGCCCGTGCGGGCCGATAATTAGCCCGAAAACAAGATAGCCCAGAGCCGGAGACACTTTGAAACGCTGCAAGGCCGGAATAACCAACCCCGCCAGTGCCAAAATCAGCATAACGTCTTCAAGGATGCTCCAAAGGTGCAGATTTTCAGGCATGAATAAGGAACGGTTTGTTAGAGGTTTACCGCCCAAAGGCGTAGAATTTCATTCTAACCCATTCTCTTTATTTTGGATACTTTAAACATGCAAGAGAAACGCCCCGTCTTGGAAAAGAGCGGGGCGTTTCGTTGTTGTTAAGTAACACTTGTCGTATTAGTTGACCGGCGTACACGGACACGCATAGTAGTTCGTGTAGTCGTTTTGGCCGTTAATCTGGTAACAAGCGGCCGTACCGGTACCACAGGTACAAGGTGTACTGATGGGCACGCCGACGAAGTCCGTTCCCTGCTCGGAGCCACTGGCACCGGGCTGACGGTTACATTGCAGCGTGTAACAGGTGTGGTTTTTCACAAACCACGGATCCCATGTCGGGTTCGGGCATGCCGAGGTCTCACGGCGCAGACGGATGGTACCGCCATAGCCTGATCCGAAACCGTAGGTGCTTGCCTCGGAGGAACCGCAACTGATATCCCGTTCTTCCCACAGCGGGTCACAGGTACAGTTGGCGGGTGAAACGACAGTCCAGCCAGCATCCCATGATCCGGGCGCGGTCGGCCCGCCGGGACAGTTCCAGTATCTTTCACGGCGCTCACCGGTACCGGCATAACCCCAGGGACAGCTGTCCTGCTGAACCTGCGGGCTTTGCGCCTGACAGGTACAAGCACTGTCATCCCAAGGCGTACATCCCAGTGTTTCACAGCCGTAACCCGCATAAGATGATTGCCAATCGTAACAGGCGGGGTTTCGTGTACCGCTACCGGAACTGCTACAGATACGCGGACATTGACGGGTCTGCAGCCCCGAGTTAAAACCACTCGGACATGATTTTGTGCGGTTGCTCATACCCGTGCCGTTAATCCGGCACAGATAGCCGTTGCCATCCACACCACCATCGGCACAATCACATTCACAGGTATTGGTTGATCCTGTTTGCCATGTATAGGAGCAGGCTGTTGACGAAGCTGCAGGCGGCAGATTCGGATAACAGGCGCGCTCGTAATCCGTTGTCTGCTGGCCGGTCATATAAGACGGGCAGTTTGCAACATTCGTCCATGTATCAGGCGTACAGGCAGGGCAGGTACAAGAACCGCCTGACCCGTTTTGATACCAGCCCGAGCTGCCGCAACGGTAACGCTGATAGCGCGTATCACCTGCATACAGATAGATTTGTGTGCCCTGAAATGCTGCAGGCAGTGCCTGTGTCACACTACAAAAGGTGACATTGGTTGCATCGCAAGAGTTTGGCGGGTCACTACAAATCGGGCGCAAATTGCTGTCGATACCTGACATAAACTGTCCTGCCGGACAGGTTGGTGCAGGAATGGCAACACACAGCGGAAGGCCGCTTTGAATACCGGTCATATATTGCCCGGCCGGACATCTCATGCCCGCGCCACCAATCAGCTGTGTCGGGAAACAGGCATCCTGATTCTCGTCACACAATTCCGACAGCATAAAGTCACCTTGCGCGCGGATATCATCACTGGCATTGGAGGTTTTCAGCTTGGGAATACCACCACCGGCAAAGGGATCAGGATCTCCCCCTGCGCCGACACCACCGCCTGCAACAACAAGATCGGTAATGTCGATTTTACTGGCATCTGTTGCCTTCCACAGCGGACGGTCAATCGTAGCGCGGTAGGAAATGACGTCATCAAAAAACTCTGCTGCTGTCAGGTTCCGGATGTCTGAGGCATAAATAGCCTGATTTTCAGGTGCCGAATTGGCCGTATTACAGTTTTCACGTTCGGTACCTGTTGCAGGGCAGCCGGAAAGCTGTACGCCATCGCGCGACCATGCGGCGGCACCGTTTTCACCGCGGCTCATCAACAGCATATGCGTCATTTCCGGAACAACCGGGTTGCCGTCTTTGTCCACAACAGAAATACCACCATCTGCGGGATCAAAGTCGGCCAGCAATGTTGCCGAGGCTAACCGCTCTGTGACAACATATTCGATACGGCGCCCGAAACCGTCATAGGAGACTGCTTCGGGATTGCCTTTCAAACTCAGGACGCGGAAGGGAATGGCGCCGCGTCTTACACGTGCGAACGCATCGGGCGTGCCGTCATTATCTATATCAATCTGGCTCACACTTTCTTCGACGCAAATACCGTTTGCGCAGGTGCCGACGGCAACAGAAGTATCATCACAATCCCCTTCCATACCGTAATCCGCATCGGTACGCGTGGCATCAAGGCGCGCCGGACAGGGATAATGGCCATTTGCTTCCAGATAGGCGTGGATTTGGTTGACGACTTCGGACATATTGCTATCCGTGGCCGTGAAAGCCTTTTGTTTATTGTAAAGCTTCAGGACTTGCAGGCCGGACGCAACAAACAGGCCTGCAATCAACAGAACGATGGCCAGTTCCAAAAGCGTATAACCCGCCTTCATACCGCAGTTAGGGCGTTGCCGCGGATTGAAACAATCTATTATAAACCGGGTGGTGCGCATATGATATCTCCTGAAGCATCAAAACCTACAATAAACTCTCCCGACGAGCATGTGCCGGGGTTTACACCTTGCATAGAGGCATATTGGCAAATCGGTGCGCCATTGGCGATCCCAACCATAACCTGCCCGGGAAGGGTGCATCCCATCCCCGTACCGCCAATTAGATGCGGATCAAAACAATCTCCGGCACCGGCGCCGGTTGTCGTGTTACAGAGCTGGTCGGCACGCAGCCGTCCGGTCTGGGTGCCGCCGTCATTATCCAGAAAAATATTTCCGGAAACGTCGATATTGGCCTGCGGACTTTCCTCACCAATGCCGATTGCGTTATAGGCGGGGCTGGTCATGATATTGTCCGGGTTCACATCCGATGTTTGCCATGATGAACTATTGGCATTGAATTTAATCAGCAGGATGTCATCAAAATGATAGGTGCCGCTTTTACGGGACATCAATGTATATTGTCCACCGGTTGTGACCATGCTGAACTGGCTGTCATCATCACAGTTTTCCGAATCCCGCATGACATCGGCACCGGATGCGCAAGGTTTGACCATGACACCGTTGGAGGTATAAGCCCCCATGGCATCCTGTCCATGCGAAAGAATAAGCGCCGTATGGCTGCCGGGTGGGTTGGGAATTGTTCCATAAATATCCTGCGCCGGATCCGCTTCCGCCCCTGCCAGCGGTGACCAGATGCCCAGACCGATTGTTCCCAGGGTAATGCCGTATCCACCATTGGCATCCCCTTCCGGACGTGTCAGCCGTTCTGTGACGGCATAGGTGAATTGCCGTCCCCAGCCGTCAAAAACATTTTGGCGGGAAAGGTTCAGTACCGTATTTAATTCCTTGAACGGGACGCTACCGACCAGCACGGCGCTGAAATTCTGATGCGTGGCGCTGACATTATCTGCGCCATTATGGTCAATGGAACGCTGTCCGGCAACACGGCAAAGACCGTTATTGCAGGTGGGGACAGCCCAGAAACCAGGAAAACCTGTTCTGAATTCCGGGCAGGCTTCCTGACCGTATTCCGTGTCGTCTTGCGGCACGCCGCGATAGGCGGGGCAAGGCAGCTTTCTGTTGCGGAAGTAATAAATCTGCATGGCCGAAGACAACTCATTCAACCGGCCTTTTGTGTTGTTGATTTCGGACGCGCGTGAGTGGACGCGGTAGGTTTGCAGCATGCCTGCCATAATCAGTCCGACGATAGCCATTAAGACGGCCAGTTCAATCAGGGAAAATCCCGCACGGCCTGTGCGGATAGTCTCTGTTTGAGGATGGCGCTGTTGAATGTGTTGCATGGCTACTTTTATCCTCCTGCACAATTTAAACTGCCGTCGGCATTAATACCTTGCAGAACCTCGCCCGCAGGGCAGTTTGTCGAAAGGACAACAGGGGCGCTTGGCGAGGCACCGCATTCGGCACTGTTATAGGAGATACCTGTCATTGTATTACCGCTACTGCAATTAATGCCCGCACCGCCGATTGTGGCCGGTATCAGGCAGTCGCCTCCCGTTTGGTCACAGTAAGAATTCGCATGTGCATTACCAGTTTGCGCATCACCGAGGACATGCAGCTTTTGTGTCGGCGCATCGGTACCGATACCGACTCTGCCTGGATTGGTGTTGTAAATTCCGGCACCGACGCTGGATGACGGGCGCCAGATTGTCGAGCTACCACGTGTGAAAAAGCGCAAAAAGTCGTCGAAATATTCAGCATTGTCTCCCAGAGACATCAAACCGCTGATAAAGGTTGAATCATCATTGCAGTTTTCCTGATCGTTACCTAAGGTGGCATTGCATGCTCTGTAAAGTTTACCATCGGGCGTGTAAGCCCCTTTTCCGTCGGGGCCGTGTGAAACAAAGAGAACATGTGCCGATCCGGGCTCGCCCAACAGGCTCTCACCGCCTTCTGTTTCAACGGCGATTGACCCGTAAAGGTCATCATATGTTGCCGGATCGGTCAGATTCTCCGTGACGGCATAGGTGAACGCACGTCCCCATCCGTCAAGATTGAAATCATAAGAGGCACTTTCCGTGACTTTAATACCGGCTGTAAAGCTGTGCAGCAGACCGGCACCTTCATACAGTTGATACTGCGAGGTAATAAAGCTCAGCAGCATATCCCGCATTGTTCTGACGGGAACGGCGCCGATCAGGACAGGATCAACATTACCGTCACCATCTGCATCGCGTGCCCCGGCGACTTTACAAACCATTGAAGCGGTACAATCACCTATGGCAAGCGCAGCGGCATCCGCTGCGCTGATTTCAATACCGTAATCGGGATCTGACGGGCCAAGATTGCGCCCTGCCGGACGTGGATAACGCCCACCAAGCCCTTCGTTAAACATTTGTTTTACTGCCAGGGAAACCGCATCAATATGGTTGTCTGTTTTATCCAATACGGCTTGTTTGCGGTACATGGTGATGCCCGCGGAAAGTGATGCCATAATGAAACCGGAAATCACAATGACGATTGCCAGTTCGATGAGGGTGAAGCCTTCTAAACGGATGAAGCCTTTGCGACTACAGTCCTCCCCCTTTTCTGTCATCATCGACTTGTTACACTCCTTGAAAAACTCTGTACACACCAGCTGTAGTAAATGCACTTCTACAGATACTTTACACTATCCCTATTCTAGCAACAACAGGTTAACAATAGGTTACATTCTCGTTACCGTAAAGCGGTGATGTTATAAAAAATCATTATTAATCAATACATTGTAATGTTTTTAATGGAATATTAACCAAGCCCCTTTACTATGTAACTTCACAGGGGAAGGAGAAGAAAAAGCGATGGAGAATGGCGGGTAAGCTGAATTGTTTATAGGCCGGGGGCAAAAAAATGGCGACAGAAGATCTTCAACAAAAAATTTTTCAGGAATTATCGGGATTACAAATTCAGGTGCGTGAAATGATCGGACTGGGGCTGATCGGCAACCCTCCTGAAACGCCTTCGGATATTTTGCCGTTGCAATACCGGTTGACAGATGCCGCTGTTTTGTCGGATATCCGCACTATCGAAGCCTTTCAAGATATTGATGATGTGTTGGCAGCGCTTGAAGATGCGTTGGAAAATATTGAAAACCCGTTGGAGGTTGAGCGCCTTCTGGACGGTATTGCGCGGTTTTGTAGTGCGGAGGATGTGAAAGATTTAACAGGGCGTACCGGTGATCTACGTAGAAAAATCGCGAAAGGCGAGGGGCAAGGTTTGTTGGCGCAGAATGCCGGATTATCCGCGGCATTGTCCGATCTGCTTCTGACATGGATGGACGGCAAACACCACCACAGCGATGAGCAGCGTAAAAACCGCGAAAGCGTTCCTTTTACTTTCTTTATCAAGCGTATACATGAAATCCGCAGGGCTGTTGAAAAGAAACAACCCGCACCGCTTATGTCTTTGCCGACGCATGAATATGGCTGGATTGCACCGGAGGTGATGGTAAAACGTTTGGAGGATGCGCAACAAAACGGACGTATCGTTCGCCAAGCAGATTTTATGCAGGCTTTATTGCGTCTTGCGCCGGACGGGCGCGGTGCTGCATTGGAAAAATTGCGTGATATGCCCGGGCATCAGGCACGTGTTTTGCGCTGGGCGTTGGGAGCGAAAGAAGGGCCGCAACCGAAAGACGCACTGCATTATGATGTCTGGATTGCGGCAGCGCGTGCACGTGATCCGGAAGGTGATTTTCAAGATGATTTTGCCGGGCTGCTTTTGGACGATAAATTACCGGACAGTCTTGAACATGCGAAATATTCATGGCGGGCAGGATCCGGCAAAATAGAAAAAGATGGCGAAACGCGTAATGTGCCGCGTATTCATGTACATATTGACCCTTATATCAGCCCCGATGAGGCAAAACGGGTTTGGGATGCTTACCAGTCGGGCTCTTTGCTTGCCGGTGTGGCGAAGTCACTGTTCCGCAACACCAAAAAAATGATTTTGGGTGATATGCCGACGGATTACCGCCGCATACCCACAGTGAGTATGCACCGTATCCTGCGGGATGAAGATGGGGGAACCGGCCTGACATGCGGTTGGGCGGTGGCGTGGCTGGCGATGCTGTGGCCGCTAAATCTGGATGGATATTTTACGGTTGGTTTACGCAATATCATGGATGGTATCAATAGCGGCGGCAATGGCGCGGATGGTGCGTTTTTGCGCCCGTTGTTTGAATTTAACCGTCCGTGGACGGAAATGTCGCGAGTCTGTCTTGCGACGGCACTGTTGTCGCCGGAGGGGCGTCGGAAAAATACCGCTGTGGCTGTTTTGGCGGAAGGTATCCGTGACGGCCGCGCTGATGCGGCGGAATTCGCCCGTATTTTTGCCCGTATCAACGATGGCGGCTGGCTGAAAGCGGTACATTTGCATACCGCCTTAGAAGCGGTGGCCGAACAATCACCCCTGCATCAGGTTTTTGTGGGAGACCTGTTGCAGGAATTTATTGTCCGTGCCATTGAAATGCCGGAAGATTCGCAGAAATTGTTCTCTTTTCTTGAAGGTGTAATGCGGGAAACAGGACAATTGCCAAAAACTAGCTTGAAAGAAAAATTGGCGGATATTGACAAGGACGAAGATTATTATGCCGCAGCGCAAAAAATTACGGCACTTGCAACAGGCAACCCTGTGCTGGCGCTGGAGGCGCAAACCCGCATTATCGAGGCGCGGTTGAAGCGGGCGCGTAAATTATTCATCTGCACGGAAACGGCGGCGCTGAAATCCGGCTAAGCTGTCAAACTCTTTTCATCTTTTGACCGGAATGTTATAGTCGGCACATTATCCTGTGAAAAAATATAGAGGGGATTATGATGCTGCGCACAGCTTTGTTTTTGTGTTCCTTTTTTATTATATCGCTCTGTTTGCCGTCGGCACAGACATGGGGGCAAACGCCTGAAGACATTGTCACTCCTGTAGAAGAGGCTACAGCAGCAGAGGCGGATATTTCCGGCCTGCATGAAAACCTCATTAAAACAAAAGATGGTCTGGAAAGACTGTATTACGTCTATGTGCCTGAATCGGCAACGGGAGAGAGTGGTGCAACTTATCCGGCCGTCCTTATGCTGCATGGCGGCGGCGGTAATGCGCTGCAGATTCGCGACCATGTGCAAATTGAAGAATTGGCAGAACGTGAAGGCTTCTTGGTGTTCTATCCCGAAGGGACGGCCAAGAAAGTGCTGCGGAAAAAACTGGCGACATGGAATGGCGGCTTTTGCTGCGGTGTAGCGGCTGAGGAAAAAATAGATGATGCAGCTTTTATCGCTGAAATGCTGGAAGAGGCTGCGCAAAATTATCCGCTGGATATGACGCGTATTTACGCGACAGGTATTTCAAACGGCGGACTGATGGCGAATGTTCTGGCTTGTAAACTGGCGGATAAAGTTGCGGCGATCGCTTCTGTTGGCGGCCCCGGTATTCCGCCGGAATGTAAACCCTCCCGCCCTGTTCCTGTGATGATCATTCACGGTACGGCGGATAAATGCGCACTTTATGATGGCGGCGAGAGCTGCGGCGGCTGTTGGGAAGATGCCATTGCGGGCGCGACAAAGCTGAAACCGAAAAAGAATCCTTTCCCCTGCATGGGGGTGGCGCAGCAGGATATGTTCTGGCGTGAGATCAATGGCTGCAGTGCCGAGGCCGAAGTAACATTTAAAAACGGCGATACGCTGTGCCGCCGTTCAGCAGACTGCACGGGCGGCAGCGCCGTTGCGGTTTGCACGATCTATGAAGGTGGCCATACATGGCCGGGTTCACCGGAAAAAGACTGTCTACCGGTGCAGAAATTCTGTCAGGCGCACCGCGCCATTGTTGGTAAAACCAGCCGCGATTTTGATGCGAATGAAATGATGTGGCGTTTTTTCAAAAATTACAAACGCGACAGCAGTCCGGCGCAGGAATAGACATCACTCTGCCGGATTTTCAGGCCAGTATTTGTCAAAATGCACGCCGCGCCCAAAATATTCTATGGCGGGGACGGAAAAACTTTGCCGCGGCACGAGGAAAATCGGCAGGTGTAATTCGCTGACCTTCCATGTCAGCCCGTCCAGCCGGAAAACAACACGTGCCTTCAGGCGGTCTTTCATGAGCGCCCCCATATCACCGAGAGCCGGGCCGCCTGCTGCGGGATAAGTCAGTACGACATAAAAGCCGTAAGGCGGAAAAAAACCGGTACTGTCGATAAATGCCTTTTCCGGCAGTTTCGGGAACAGCAAATCGCGATAGTAATACAGCAGTCCCAGGTTTTCAGGCTGTGCATAATAATCGACGACTGTATTCACCTGTGACAGCGACGGCCCGACATTTCCGCCTTTGCTGCCCAATGTGCGTTTCATTTTGCTGATATCCTCTTTCAGAAAAACGCGCAGGCCCTCCCAGTCGATACGGGCGGACAAAGCGGTGGCGTTTCGCGCCTGTGCAGCGGCAATAACCTCTGCAATCACGCGGTCTTTGCTGAAAAAATAGACCGCGCCTGCGGTCAGGTTGAATGCAATAAGGACGGTGATAATAATGCGCAGCATATGGCGGTTCCTCTTTAAACTCTATGCCTTTTGTCTATAGATAGCACAGGCCGCTGTGCTATAAAATAAAAGCAATGAAAATGAGGGTTTTTTACATTCTTGTTCTCCCCGTTCTGCTTGTTTGGGGCTTGGCTGCTGTGGCATTAGCGCAGGAGCCCGTTCGCCTTGACGGCGTGGCGCCTGATACGCCGCTTTACCAATGGCTTCGCGAAACCGTGATCGAAAAATATAAAAATCGCAAACTGCCTGAAGGGGCAGAGCCGTCCATTCGTTATGCCGGTATTCGCCGTGATGCGGAAAAAGCGCTCCATGCAAAAGGATACTATAATCCCGAAATTAGTTTTACGGAGGCAACGCAGAATGTTTTGAAGGTGGATGCAGGCCCGCTTTACACGATTGCTGCGGTTAATCTGGTTGGCATAGGTGATGTTGCTGTGGAAGGTGTTGCAGCAGGGGATGCGCTGGAGGCAGAAAAAGTGCTGACTGCGCAAAAAAAACTGGCGGCAGCGATTAGAAAAGAAAAATGTGTCTTCCGTTTGAAATTGCGCAATGAAGTCGTGCTGGATCATGACAGTCACAGCGCAGAGGTGAGCTTTGTGGCTGATGCGGGACAGCCAGCTGTTTTTGGTGAAACCGGTTTTGAAGGGGCGCCCTATATCGATGACAAACATTTGCGCCGTTTTGTGAAATATAAAACGGGCGATTGCTGGGATGCGGCGAAAATAGAGGCGACAAAAACCGCTTTGATTGGCACGGGGCTGATCAGTACGGTGAATGAAATTCTGCCGGAAGCACCGGACGAAAACGGCGTGGTGGCGGTGCGTTTTGTACTGCGTGAAACGGCGCGCCGTACATTGCTGCTGGGAGGAAGTTTTTACACCGATGAAGGGCCGGGTCTGACGGCAGAATGGCGGCATCGGAACTTTTTCGGCAGTGGGGAAGAGCTGTCACTGAGCCTGAACGGAAACTTTTTGGAACAGGCTGCGGGCGCAGTTTTTGCAAAGCCTTATTTTCTGCGTGATGACCAGAAGCTGAAACTCTCCTCCACTCTTGGGCGCGAGGATACTGATGCCTATGAAAAGCTCAGTTTCAAAAATACGGCGGATTTGGAACGCAAACTTTCCGGAAAAATGACAGCAGGGCTGGGAACAGGGTTTGAAATCAGCCGTATTCGCGATGAAACAACATTGGTGTCACGAAATTTTGCGCTATTTTCACTATCGGGACAGCTGGGGTTTGATGACCGCGATGATAAGCTTGACCCGAAAAGGGGGATGTTCTTTAAGCTACGGGGGGAGCCAAATCTTGACCTATTCGGAGAAGCCGATCCGTTTTTCAAAAGCACAATCGAAGGCGCGACTTATTTCGAGTTGGATAAAAGCAGGAATACAATCTTGGCGGTGCGTGGCAAACTTGGCAGTATTCTTGGCGGTGGCACGGGTAATATTCCCGCCTCCAAACGTTTTCATGCCGGTGGTAGCGGATCGGTGCGCGGTTTTGGTTATCAGGAGGCAGGGCCTATTGCGGCGAATGGCGATCCGCTTGGAGGAAGGTCGGTATTGGAAACGGCTGCGGAACTGCGCTTTAAAGTGAAGGAAAAAATCGGCGGCGTGGTTTTTGTTGATGGCGGCGGCGCCTATGATGCGGAATTTCCTGATTTTCAGGGTGGTTATTATATCGGTGCGGGTGTAGGAGCGCGTTATTATACAGATTTCGGGCCGTTGCGTTTTGATTTGGCCGTGCCGTTGAATAACCGCGACCAAACGCAGCGAGATTGGCAGTTTTATATCAGTATCGGGCAGGCATTTTGACGATGACGAAAAAAGATATGACAGCAAAACGGCAGCAGGATGGTGCAGTTCCGGCATCGAAAAAAAGACGCGGGCTCAAACTGTTCCGTCAACTGGTCTGGGGTGTGTTCTCGCTGTGTTTGCTGACGGTGATTGTAACGACAATCACATTGCAATTGTTTCTGTTTTGGCTGAATTCACAAAGCGGTTCAGACTGGCTGGCGCAAAAACTTGCCGCAGCATCCCGCAATACGGGTTATCAGGTTGTATTGCAGGATTTTCGTCTGCACGGCCCGTACGGTGTACGTGCGGCGTATGTGGGGGTTGCTGATGAACGGGGTATTTTCGTAACGGCTAAAAACCTTGATCTGCGGTTGAATATCTTTCCGCTGGCTTTGCGGCATCTCTCTGTCAATATTGATGCGGCGTCCCTTGATCTTCTGCGTCTTCCGCAGGCGCAAATACAGGAAAATGCGGTGGAAACTGTCGCATTTAAACTGCAGGAAAAACCGAATATTTATTTTCATACACTGTCACTGGATTTGCGTTTGCCGCATTTGGCACTGTCTCCGGCAGTTGTTCCGGGCGGTTTGACATTAGGGTTGGAAAGCGTACAGAAGCTATCTTTGAGCGATGCGCCGGAATTAACGGGCGTTGTTGTACTGGAGAACCCGCAAGGTACGGCAGCGCCGTATTTGCCGGAACAGTTGGCCTACAGAGCGTCGGGACAATGGAACAGTACAAGCTTGAAGCTGGAGAATGCACGCGTACAGAAAAGCAGGATGTACGTCTTTGATCTGGCTGGCGGATATGATGGGGGCGGTCAGATTTTTGATGTTTTGGCCAAAGGGGCTATTCGTCAGGAGCTGCGCAGCGAAATCGGGCAGGAAGTACGCGTTGAGCTGAGCGCGACAGGAAAAACGGATGCGGCGGAAGGTGTTTTGAAACTGGCGGGACAAATGGCGGATGAAGAGATTTCTGCGACATTGCCCTTCGTGCTGCATGATGACCTGCTGGAATTACCGTCACTTGCGGCACAGTTTCCCGGCATAACGGCGGAAGGGGCATTGGTATTGAACCGCGAAACGCAGCTGGCGGACGGGCAGATCAAACTGACGGCCGCGCATTTCGGGCTGGTTGAAACACTATTTGGTGTCGATGGGCTGCAAGGCAGTGGTGCTTTTTCTTTAACACTGACTCATCCGCAAGATGTACAGAAAATCACCGGACAGGCCCGTTTGCAGGATATGCAATATGGCAGCACATCGGTGAAAAATGCCAAAATAGATGTGGCGGCACAGGAAGGCGGCCGACATCATATCGGCTTTGTTTTTGACGGTTATGACCATGCCCCCTTCAAGGCGGAAGGGAGCCTTATCGCTGATCTGGCAAGGCAGGGAGTAGTACTGGAAAAAACACATGTGACACTTGGTAAAGGAACGGTTGATCTGTCAGGCAGCGCTGGCATGGAAAAACTGGCGCTGGAGGCCGCGTTGGACAATATCACACCTGATGCCTTGCCTTTTGTCACTTTGGAGAGTTATCCGGCAAAAATCACAAGCGGAAAAGTGACGCTGGCAGGTACGCCGCAAATGCCGGAACTGACGGTATCGGCGCAAATTGCGGGACGGATGCGTCATGTCCGTGATGCGGGGGTGACGGTGGACGGGCATTATAAAAACGGTGCGGCCGAGGTTGCGCTGACGGCAAAGGGGCAGGGTATTCGCAGTTTTGAGGGGGTGGCCTCCGTTCCTGTGTCTTTGTCGCTATATCCGTTTGTATTTGATCTGTCCCAATCCGCGCAAATCACAGGGGGAGCCAAGGGTGATTTCGATCTTGAACAGGTCGTCGCACCGTTTCTGGCGGCAGGGCAGGATTTGTCAGGTGCGGTGAAACTGGATGCGTCATTGTCCGGTAGTCTGACACAGCCTGTTTATGGCGGCGGGCTGGTGTTATCGCAAGCCGCATTCCGTGATTCTGATACGGGCATTATCTTGAAAGATATCAAGGGCGATTTGCATTTCGACCAGACGGGAGTAGTGCTGAAAAGCCTGACGGCAACAGATGGCGGCACGGGCAGAATGTCGATGACGGGCACGATCGGTACGGGTGCAGGGCGTGATATACCGGATGTGACGGCGCAAGTGATTTTAAAAGGCATGCATCTTGTCCGTGCAACACATGCGAGTTCTATGCTTAGCGGCGATGTATCTGTGTTGCCGCAGCGCGGACGATATCTTTATCTGGTGAAAGGCGATGTGTCTCTGGATACGGTTTTGATTACGCTGCCGGAGCGGTTTGAAAAATCCATTCCATCGCTGAATATCGTGACAAAAGAGACGGAGAAAAAAACGGGCATGCTTGACCGTGTGGCACTGGACTTAACACTAAAGGCTGATCATAAGGTGTTTGTGCGCGGCTGGGGGCTGGATGCGGAGCTGAAAGGCGCTCTCGCAGTAAAAGGTACATTGGAGGAACCCGATGTGCGCGGCACATTGGGGCTGGTACGCGGACGTTATGAGGAGCTGGGCAAGACGTTCAATATCCTGCGCGCCGATCTGCGGTTTCAGGGAACAATCCCGCCATCACCCTATTTGGATATTCTGACGGAAACAAAGGCGGGGGATATCAAGCCGCGCATCGGTATTACCGGAACGGCCGAAGCGCCGCAGATTACCATCACGTCCGACCCGCCGCGTCCGCAGGATGAGGTAATTGCACAATTATTGTTCGGGCGGGATGCCACGCAGATTTCCCCGTTTCAGGCCGTGCAGCTGGCTTCGGCGATCCGCCGTCTGACAACAGGAGAACGCAGCGGCTTTGACCCGGTCGGCGATATCCGCAGTGCAGCAGGGCTCGATGATTTACGTGTCGGCGGCGATGCGGAGGGTGGTGTCACCGTCGGGGCGGGAAAATATGTGACGGATAAAGTCTATCTTGAGGCAGAAACGGGCAGCGGTGAAGCAGGCGGCGCGGCCAAAATTCAAATTGAACTCACCCCCGATATTACGGTAGAAAGCAAAACCGGCACGACAGGCACAACGGGTGTCGGTGTGTTTTGGAAACGGGATTATTAGAAGATGGCCTCCTCATTATTATTGAGTGTTGAAAATGCGGCTGTTGCCTTTTCAGGCAAGCCGGTTTTTGAATCGCTATCCTTTCATATCCATGCCGGGAATAAAATCGCGCTGGTCGGCGCGAATGGCGCAGGGAAATCCACCCTGATGCGGATGATTACCGGCGAACAGGAGCTGGATGCGGGAACGCGCTGGCAGGAGCCGGGTATCGCCGTCGGTTATCTGAAACAGGAAGTGATTCCCAAAGCAGGCGAAACGGTTTTCGATTATATTCTGGAGGAAATCACAGCGGA
>SBHI01000015.1 GCA_006226225.1 Alphaproteobacteria bacterium | reverse complement strand
GCGGAAACGGGGGCGCTGATAATGCTGAGATCAACGCCTAGCTCGTGCCCGTACATGCCGACAGGGGTGCGGATACCGGTCTGGTTATCAACGCTGTAGGACACGGGAATAACATGGACGATTTCCTCATGCCCCGGTGCGGCAATATTGCGTGCCTGATAAAGGGCGGCATCGATGTCTTTTTCGGTGATCTGATGGCCAGAAATGCGGACATCGACGGAGAAATGATGCGGCGTGGTGAACAAAGCGGGAATATTGACGAAGACGCTCTCCAGTGTTTCACCGTTCATTTTCGGGCGCGCCATATTTTCTGCAGACTGCACGGCCGCTCCAACGGCGTTTTCTACCGCTTTTAAATCAATAATATTGCCGTTTTTCATTCCGGCGGAGGCATGGTGGCCGATACCGATAACCTCAACCAGTTTGCGGGTTTCCGTATCCGCCAGTGCAATCATGCAGCAGATTTTGCTGGTACCGATATCGACGATGGCGACAGGAGAGGTCTGCGTCTTTTTACGCTGTGGAAGATTGATGTTTTTATCTTCCGTATCCTTGCCGTTTTGCAGCGGCTTCATTTTGTCGAAGTCGAATAATGACTGTGCAAAGCGCATGGCAGTTGTCTCCTGTTCCGTGTTCTTACTTTTTATTGTCGTCTTAGATGCCTTGTAGAAAGGCTGCTTGATGTGTCTTTTTTTATTCTAGTTTTTTACGTCTTTGTTGCCGTGTCCGGCAGAGGCGGTCGTGGTCGTATTCTTTGAGGTGCGTTCCGGACGGAACACGGCGCGGTCTTCGACGCGAAGGTCGATATAAGTCCATTGATGGTCGAGAATTTTTTCGTCCTTATGCATTTTCATCAGTGCGGCGAGCGCCAATTCGGGCGCATGTTCCGGCAGTTTGACGCGGGTGCCGTCTGTCAGCAGAAGATCCCAGCGTCTTTCGCCGACGCGTACGGCGCTTTCAAGATATTTGGTCAGCCCCGGTTCGGCATGCAGCATGACGGTTAGCGCGGCGATATGTTTATGCGCATCCTTGCCGACAATCAGCGGCAGATAGGAAAATTCTTCAAGATTTTCACGGGTCAGTATGCGGCCTTCACGGTCAATCACGGCGAGTTCGCCGCCGTTTTGCCACATGGCAACCGAAATGCGTTCCGTTAGATTGACGGTAATTTTATCAGGCAGGCTGCGGCGGATGCGGACATCCTCAACCCAGGAGATGGCAGAAATACGCGAGGCGGCAAGCGCGGGATCAAAAGCCAAAATCGGCGCACCTTCTTCAACATTCAAAAGACGGCGCAGCTCCTCCGGGTCGGTGCGGGACCGTCCGGCAACGCTTACTTCGCGAATGGCAAAACCTGTCTGGGCCGTTGCTTGCAAACTCTTCTCACTTATCCATGTCGTCATTTGGGAAACCAACCCTGCGGATGCAAGACCGGAAAGAAGCCACAACCCGAAAGCTGCAACTGAACCCAGTATAGCAAATTTTGCGAAATCATGCGCGGGTGAATTGCGCATTTTTATTTCTTTTTTACGCGTGCTGTTTTTCTTCGCTGTTTTTCGCGTTGTTTTTTTGGCTTTCGCCATTTGCGTCCCCTTCACTCTGCCCCTGTTTTACGATGCTGCGGAACAGCGCATCTTCGACCATCCAGACAACGAGTTCCTCAAAGCTCAACCCCAGATGGGCAGCCTGTTCGGGAACCAGAGATGTTGGTGTCATACCCGGTTGGGTATTGATTTCAAGGAAAAACAGACCCTGACGGCCTTCATCCGTGTCATTATAGCGGAAGTCACTGCGCGTTACGCCCTGACAACCCAGTGCTTTATGCACAGCTTCGGCATGTTGCATGGCGGCATCGAAAATCTCTTCGGGAAGATCGGCTGGCAGAATATGTTTTGAGCCGCCTGCGGCATATTTGGCTTCGTAATCATAGAAATTTGTTTGCGGAACGATTTCCGTGACCGTCATTGCGTTACCGCCCATGACGGCAACCGTCAATTCCCGCCCGGGGATATATTCCTCAACCAGAACCTGTTTATCGGCATTACCCAATTTCCAGATTTCCGGGTCTTCCAGCGGGCAGCGGTTCGCACCTTGCGGGACAATATAAACGCCAAAGGAAGAGCCTTCCGCGTTCGGTTTGGCAACGTAAGGTGCAGGAATTTTTATGCCTTGCAGCAGGTAATCCTGACGTGACAACAGCTGACTTTCGGGAACTGGCACGCCATGAACTGCGGCGATTTCTTTGGTTTTGTTTTTGTCCATGGCAAGGGAGGAGGCCAGAACGCCGGAATGGCTGTAAGGAAGTTCCAAAAGCTCGAGCAAGCCTTGCATTGTACCGTCTTCACCAAAAGGGCCGTGCAGCATATTTAAAACGGCGTCAGGCGCGGCAGCGTCCAGCTTTTCCAACAAGCTTTTGATATCACGCGCCACATCAATGCGGCTGACCTGAAAGCCGTTAGCCTCCAGTGCATCGGCGCAGAATTTTCCGCTCACAAGGGAAACGGGGCGTTCAGCGGACCAACCGCCAAGTAAAACGGCGACATGGGGTGTGTTTGTCATGGGGCAGTATTTCCTTTTATTTTGCACCTCAAAGAACCGGGTGGGCGCAACCGTGAATAATGTCCTACCATAACATAGAACAGGCACGCTGGCGAGAGGGGTTTTGGGATTATTCGGTTAGCGGTACGCCGATACGGCGGATTTCCCAGCGCAGCGTAATACCGGATTGCTCCAACACACGGGCGCGGACGGTTTCTCCAAGTGTTTCAATATCACTGGCTGTGGCATTGCCGGTATTGATCATGAAGTTGCAATGCTTTTCGGAAATTTGTGCCCCACCGACTTTTAAGCCGCGGCATCCTGCCGCATCAACCAGCTGCCAGGCATGTTTATCGCAATCCGGATTATCGCGGAAGGGGTTGGCAAAGGTGGAGCCGCCGGTTTTCTCACGGATGGGCTGACTTTCCTCGCGCTTGTTTTTAATCTCTTCCATGGCGGCAAGAATTTCCGCCTTATTCCCTTCTGTAGTTTTAAATGCCGCACCGGTGAAGACGGCACCTTCCGGCACTGTGCTGTGGCGGTAACGCATCTCGAGATCCTCGGGACTCAGTTTCAAGGACGTGCCGTCACGACCGACCGCATCGGCATATAGAAGGACATCTTTAAATTCGCCGCCATAAGCACCCGCATTCATCGTTAAGCCGCCGCCGACTGCCCCGGGGATACCGGAGAGAAAAGCTAGACCTGCGCGGCTGTTTGCTGCGGCGAATTTTGCAACGCTGACATCAAGCGCGGCGGCACCTGCATATATGATGCCATCATCCCGCAGTTCCGTTTTGGCAAATTCACCACCTAAACGGATAACAACGCCGGGGATACCACCGTCACGCACCAGTAAATTCGAAGTCGCGCCGATGACTGTTAACGGAATATCGGCGGGGCAGTTTTTAAGAAAATCAGCCAGATCTTGTGTGTCGGCGGGGCGAAACAGTACTTCGGCAGGGCCGCCGACGCGGAACCATGTCAACGGTGCTAGTGGCACATTTTCACGCAGTTTGCCGCGCGTTTCCGGCAGGCGGTCAATTAAAGCCATATTGTTAGACGGCTTGGCGTTGTGCGGCTGTGTCGTCATGATCCTTGTCCTGTTCGGAAAGCTGGCTCGGCAAGGCATAGGCCCATTGCGTCACATCGCCCGCGCCGAGGAACAGCACCATATCATGCGGTTTGGCGCTTTTTCCGACCAGCCGCGGAATGTCCTGCGGGCCGACAATCGCCTGCACGTTTTTATGGCCACTGTTGCGGATGCCTTGTACCAGTGTGTT
>SBHI01000156.1 GCA_006226225.1 Alphaproteobacteria bacterium | reverse complement strand
TCATTGCTGTTTGCCAATGAGATAATGGCATCGGTATCATAGCCGGTTTCAGCATCTTCCGCCGCATTATGCGGATGTGTGCCGACCGTGCAGAAAATATTATCAAACCGTGCGGCGATATCGCTGATTTGCGGAAATTTTGCGATGCGAGTACAAATTGTCACCATTTGCCCGACCCCTGCCTCTGTTGCGCGGGCGACAACATTTTCAAGGCCGTCCTCTTCGAAATCAGGGAAATCCAGATGGCAGTGACTGTCGATGAACATTGTTTTTTCTCTTTTCTTCCCGTTTTTTACCATATGTGCAAGAAAAGTCAAATAATCAGCCGCATAGCCGGGTTTTTTTGTTTTTTCTCTTGTACGTGACAAGGATTTTTGTAAATATGATTTGCCTCAGGAACAAGGCATTAAGCGAATATCAAGGCGCAAGCGCGCCTGACGGCGGTGTGTAAGGCAGGGAATCCGGTAACGGATGCCGTGATTATTTTGTTTGATTTTTTAAGACGAGGTGACGAGATATGGCCGACGAGAATAAAAAGCAGCCCGACAGCAAGCCGGAAACACCGGCCGCTCCGAAAGAGCCTAAAAAGTCTTTCTTGAAGCGTATGAAACCCGACCTGCGTCTGTCTGAGCGCTTTAACTTCAAAGCAATGAAACGCAAAGCTATTATCGGCGGCGTGACGCTGGCAGTCGGCGCAGTCGGCATCGGCGGTGCGGTCGGCGGTAAATATCTCTATGACGAAACGGAACGAACGGTACAGTTTCAGGTCGAATCTCTGGACAGTAAACGTACGATCGTGCGTGAAACCTGCAACGAGGTGAAAGTTGAAAAGCATTTCTCGTGGAAAGATCCCGAGGTTTCCGTCAACCGTTCGGCCTGCGACAAGGAAGTTCTGGGACGTATCATTAGAACACCGCAGGGTGTTTTCGCCAATGACCCCTCCCGCGTTGATTTGAAAAACCGCAATACCGTTGAAACCATCGATGCCAATCTGAAACCCGGCGCATGGTACGAAGCGGTTGTGAAAGGCTGGGACTTTATGGGGCCGCCGAATATCATGTCGGTGGAACGCCTGCCGAATAACTGGCGTGAAATCCGTGAGGCACGCGAACAGGGAATTGAGTTGCAAGCTGAATTCAATAACGGTGCAACGCAGCGCGATGCCGCGAATACAACCCCCGCTGTGACGACACCGACAACAGGTAGCACATCCGCCCAGCCCAGTCTGGAAGATATCGAGCGTCAGCTGGAAATTCTGAAGCTGCAAAAACAGCTGGAACAATTGCAAAACGGCAGCGGACAAAATAATGGCGATCAGCCAACACAGCGCAGCGGCACAAGCGGCCCGCGCCCGCAGCAGTAACATTTTCCGTTTTTCAGGAAGGACGATAAAGATATGGCAGACAGAAAAAAAGACAACCGCGATCTTGAAGATAAAATCGCCGACTTTAAAGACAGTGTTGTGAAAGGCACGAAAAGCCTGTTCAGTTTTAAGACGCGCCGCCAGAAAATTACCAAACTTGGCCTCGCTGCCGTTTTTGCGGCTGTCGCTCTGCCGGTCGGTGTGCAGAATATGACCGAACAGGAGCTGAACTATACCCGCGTGGCGGATAAACAGGTGATTACCGAAACACAATCCGTTGTCACAAAAGAACTGTTCCGTCTGGAAGAAATGCGTGATCAGTTGCAGGATGGCAAAGTTGTCGGACAGGCGCCGGAAGTTGTTGAGGAATCGCGCCAGTTAAGCCGCGACTTCAATGAAAACACCCGCCATATTCTGGAATTGGGTGACGGCAATCGTTACGAGGTGCGTCCGACGCTGGGTGGATTGTCCAAAAGCGAGATGGAAGAGCTGTGGAATGATGTAAAGCCCAACAGCTATTACACTTTTACGACGGCACGCACGATTAGCGGAGACCGGGTCATTACCGGTTATCAAAAACGCAGCAGCTATTGGTATGACTATTAATAGACGCAGCCTTTCGTAAAGGGGCGACCGGAATGCCCGCTGTTCTGAAACTGCCGAAAAACACCAAAGGCCGCGACTTCGTCGTCGGTGATATTCACGGTGCCTATGATCTGCTGGATAAAGCTCTTGAGGAAGTCAATTTCGACCCCGCAAAAGACAGGCTGATTTCCGTCGGTGATCTTATTGACCGCGGCAAGGATTCCCGCCGCTGTCTGGAATATCTGGAACAGCCTTGGTTCTATGCTCTTCGTGGTAATCACGAAGATATTTTCATGGATATGTGTTACAAGGACGGGCGCCTCAATATCGCCAAAGCGAATTTCAATGCGCGCCGCAACGGGGCAAGCTGGCTGAAAAAAGAAAATGCGGAATTTCGCAAAAAAATGAAGGCGGCTTTTGAAAAACTGCCTTTGGCGATGGAGGTTGAAACAGATCGGGGCACGGTCGGTTTTGTTCATGCTGAAGTGCCGGAAAACATGGATTGGCAAACTTTCCTGAAGCAGCTGAAGGCGGGAGATCCGGAAACGGTTGAAACCGCATTATGGGGCCGTCGTCGCGCCGAAGAGAGCGATAACAGTGAAATCGACGGTATTGACCGGGTCTTTTCCGGTCATACTGTCAGTGAGGGGCATGCGCTTAAGCTGGGCAACTGCTTTAATCTGGATACGGGCGCCGTCTACCGTGAAAAATATGGGGAAGAGGCGGAGGGTTGCGGTATGACAATCGCGGATATCAAAGCGGCAGGCCGTGCCATCACCAAGCCCGTGAGTAAACCCGTGAATGCTGTTACCAGACTGCCCTCTCATCCGGACAAGCCGTTTTTTAAGCGCAAACCGAAATCGTTCTAACAATATGAAGGAGTAAGCATTCCCCTTTAGCCCTGTATGGACTTGCCTGTTCAAGTGACGTAGCATGGGTGCTGGACGTCAATTCGGGGGGATTGCCATGGCCGTTATGTTTATGCTTGTCGCCATATTTCTGTTTTCTTTATGGACGCCTATCATCACCTTCTGCATTCAGCAGATCAATTTGTGGGAATTTATTTTCTGGACAGAGCTGATCGGCTTTACGGTTTCTTTTTGTTTGCTGAGATTTTTGACACGGCGCGACAAGGTGAAATATAAACGCCTGCGTGATCTGAATGCGCGTGAAATGATGATTTTTTCGGCCTCCGGCTTTTTGCGCGTTTTGGCGATGGGGTGCTTGTTTATCTCCTTCTTGCATCTGTCCGTCGCAGGAGCGATCAGCGTTTATGATTTCTGGCCGATTTTGGCCTTGTTTATATCACCGGCACTTGTGACCAAGGATTGGGGTAAGGTTGGTGCAAAAGAAATTTTCCTGTCGCTCTTTGCCTTTGCAGGCGTGTTGATGCTGCTTTATCCGGAAACCCGTTCTGAATTTTTTACCGCAGAGCCTGATCCGTGGAAACGCTGGGGGATTTTGCTTCTTCCTTTTGCGGCGGGTTTCTCTAATGCGCTTTCCGGCGTTATCAAGGACGGGCTGATCCGCAAAATGCAACTACAAGACAGGCCGTTTTTGTCGATTTTTGTCGTTGATATTAATTACGGATTTTTCTGTGTCATTTTTGCGGCACTCTCTGTTTTTGCCGGACGGGAATTTCTGGAGATGCCGACCGGCACTTATACGCTGGAAGGTGTCGCCGCATTGCTGTTCTTCAGCCTTGTGATTGTTGTGATGGGGCGTCTCAGTTTTACGCTCGGTCTTGCCCGCGCCACGATTCAGAATATCTCTGTGTTGTGGTTTATTCTGCCGATTTTGACATTGTTCTGGCTGTGGCTGTTCGGCATGTCGCCGATTACCGGGGAGATTATTCTGGGTGCCTCAATGATCACTGTTGCAAATCTTCTGATTACCTCCAAACCGGATGACCGTCTGTCTTACCCGGCAACGATCATTACTTTGCTGCTGGTCAGTATCTATTGTTATTTCTTCGAAGGGCTGAGTGTGGATGATTATTATCAGGCGGCATCGGTACCACTGTTTTTCTATTCGATTTTGATCGCGTTTTTGATGGACAGGCTGATCCGCCGTGACCGCTTTGAAGAAGATTTGGTGGTGGAGATGATCCGTCATGTTGAAAATGACGGGCCGCGTCAGATAAAACAGAAAAAGACTCTGATTGATAAATTGACGGCAATTGTCAAAACTAGCGATGTTGAAAAAATTGATGCTTATTATCAGGATTTGCGCAATGGCGGACACAAATGTTTCCGTGATGTGACGGAAAAACTGGATGCGCTGGTCTTGTCACGCATGCAGGGTGCAAATTTCGGAGAGGTTCTGGTGCTGTTTCTGGTCGGTATGCTCGGTATTTTGATGCTGTCGGTTTACCGTCCGCCGTATTTTGCGGGCGATTGTTTCGCAATTGTTCTGGCGGCGGCGATTGCCTTTATGTTCTTTATGGTGGTGGATCTAATGCGTCTGCGCAGTCAGTTTTTTCTGGAACTGGATGATAAGGGTAAATTTCGTATGTCACGTGATATCATGCGGGCGACATTGATTGATACGGTTGTGTCGGGCGTTCTGGTATTGGTGGTTATTCTGGCAACTCTTGGTGCGATGTGGTTGCGTCGCGGTACGGTTGGTTTTTAACAAGCGGAGAAGGAAAAAGAAATGAATAAAACAGCAGGATTAAAACTGCGGGAGGCGATTGCCAAGGAACATCCGCTGCATATGGTCGGCGTTGCGGATGGCAGTGATGCAATGGAGGCCGAAAAGGCGGGATTTCACGCGCTTTATATTTCAGGCAGTCAGGTGGCGGCATCGCGCGGCTGGGCTGATATCGGACGTTTGGAACTGCGGCATATGGTCGAGGCAGTGACGCGTGTGCTGGACAGCGGCACACAGCTTCCCGTTCTGGTCGATATTGATACGGGTTTTGAAGATGCGGCGGAGACAATCCGTGCTTTGGAAACGGCGGGCGCTGCCGCAGTGCATATGGAAGACCAGCAGGATTTGAAAATGTGCGGTCATCTCGATGGTAAACATGTTGTAACAACAGAGGAAATGGTTGCACGGTTAAAAAAGGCCGTGGGGGCAAAACGGGACCCGCAATTTGTTGTTATGGCGCGTACCGATGCGCTGGCTGCCGAGGCGGATCGTCTGGCTGAAAAAAGCGGAAAGCCGAAAAGTGATCCGGTCGTTCAGGCCGAGGCACTGCAATTGACATTAGCGCGGATCACGGCCTATGCGGCGGCGGGTGCGGATATGATTTTTGCCGAGGCCTTTCCCGATTATGCGACCTACCGTCAGGTCAAAGAAGCGGCGGGCGGCTTGCCTGTGCTGGCGAATATGACGGAATTTGGTAAGGTCGATTTGCTGTCACCGGAAGAACTGGACAAGGAATCAGATGGCGCGATTGATCTGGTCTTGAATCCGTTGCCGGTCTACCGTGCGCAGCGCCAGACAGCGGCGGAAGCCTATCAGGAAATCCGCAGAACAGGATCGCAGAAGAATTTGGTCGCAGAGGGCAAGCTGCAAAAGCGCGAGAATTTCAAAACACTGGTTGATTATGATGGACAGGTGGCAAAGCGTGCGGAAGAACTGACGGACAAAAAAGAAGCCGTCGGTGAATAGCCGCCGCAGTTTTGTCTGATTAGGCGTCTTTCTTTTCCGGTTGTTCCATGCGGCGTTTGCGCAGAACATGCAAGGCCAGCCCGAACAGAAAACCCGCAGTGCCGACCGGTACAAAGCCGAACACGAAGAACTGGCTGGTGCGGTTGAACTGGAAAAATGTCGGCAGTGAGAGAATGCTCCATAAGGAAATCGCGTAAAAGGGCATCAAAAAACGCGCCATCCAGATAATGCCGTCATCCTTGCTGCTGCGCTCCCGCGGCAGTGTATAGGCATAGCGGCTCATCACAAAATTGTTGAAATGTCCGGCAATCAGTTCCCAGCACAGCAGGGCGGCAACACTGGCGCGTACAAGCCAGACCATGGAAAAAGAATCTCCGGCCAGATGAATGGGAAAAAACAATATGACGAGATACAGCCCCGCGAGACAGGAAGTGACCGGCCATGAATGCGGGCCGTCCGTTTTGCGGTAATTGATCTTTAGCCAGATGACGGCGATAAAAGCAATCGCCAGCAGAGTCCATTCCATATCGTTGCGTCCTCCATCGTTCTCAAAGAGTGTAACTGAAAAAATAAAAAGACGAAACGCCGTTCTTATCGTGATTGTGCCGACGGGGATATTTATTGTAAGCTGTAAGGGTATTTTTTATATCCGTTCTTGAAATTGTATGACCCAAAAGAAAACTGCCGTAAAAACAGAGGCTGCGGAATTTTTTGCGCAAAACTCCGATATTTCAACGGTTGAAGCTTTCATCGTTGATGCAAACGGTGTCTTGCGCGGTAAATGGCTGCCTGTAAAAAGCGTCGATAAGCTGTTTGAAGGCGGCTTGCGGATGGCGCGTTCAGTTTATGCCGTCGATATCTGGGGGAATGATGTGCTGGAAGCCGGTTTGGTCACCGAAACAGGCGATACCGACGGAGTCTGTTATGCCGTGCCGGGCAGTCTAAAGAGGATGTCGTGGCTGGAAACACCGACGGCACAGCTTTTACTGACAATGAAAACAGCGGATGGGAAGGCATTCTATGGTGACCCTCGCCATATTCTGGAACGTATGGCGGCACGTTATAAAAAGCGTGGTCTGAAACCCGTGACGGCAACAGAGCTGGAATTTTATCTCTACAGTCCTGACAGGGACAGGCAGGGTTATCCCGCGCCTCCTTTATCACCGCGTACAGGACGGCGTCAGGATGCCGTGCAGACTTACAGCATTGGGGAGATGCGCGAATTCGAAGATGTGTTGGCGGGTATCCGTCAGGCTTGCGAATTACAGGGTGTTCCTGCCGATACGACCTTGTCGGAAAACGGCCCCGGTCAGTTCGAAGTCAATCTGGCTCATACGGCGGATATCATGGCGGCTGCCGATCATGCCGTAATGCTGAAACGCATCGTTAAAGGGGTGGCACGCCGCCACGGCCTGGAAGCAACCTTCATGGCCAAACCTTACGCAGAAGATTCCGGTAACGGGCTGCATGCGCATGTTTCGGTACTGGATAAAAAAGGCAAAAATATTTTTGCCGGAAAAACAACGGAAGGAACGGCTGCGCTGCGCCATGCCATCGGCGGCTTGCTGGCGGCATTGCCGGGCAGCACGGCGGTGCTGGCGGCGAATATAAACTCCTATCGTCGTTTCCAAAAAGGTTCCCATGCGCCAACAAAAATTACATGGGGCTATGATAACCGCAGTACGGCTATCCGTGTGCCGGACAGTGATATTAAGAATACCCGCATTGAACACCGTGTCGCCGGAGCGGATGCTAATCCTTACCTTGTCTTGACAGTTATTCTGGGCGGTATTCTGGCAGGGTTGGACGGAGAAATTGATCCGGGTGCGCCAGTTTCCGGCAATGCTTATGCCAGCCGTGCGGAAACACTGCCGCTGACATGGGATAAGGCGATCGCCCGCTTTCAACGCTCTGAATTTATTGCCGATTGTCTGGGTGAGAATTACCGCAAACTTTATGCGGCATGCAAGACGCAGGAAAAAACGCTGTTCGACCATATGATCAGTGATGTAGAATATAATGCCTATTTAAGAGATGTCTAACGCGCCAAGGCGAGAACAATGACGGCACAACAAGCAACATATCCGGATTCCTACTACGCTGCGACGGCGAATGCGGCACCTGAACGCCCGCCGCTGGAAGGCGAGCACAGCTGCGATGTCTGTATCGTTGGGGCAGGTTATTCCGGCTTGGTGACGGGGCTTTTTTTGGCGGAAAAAGGTTATAAGGTGATGGTTCTGGAGGCCGATAAAGTCGGTTTCGGTGCATCGGGGCGCAATGGCGGGCAGTTGATCAATGGCTATAGCCGCGGTTTTGACCAGATAAAATCCGCATATGGCGAGGACACGGCCAATGCCATCGTTTCCATGAGCTTTGACGGCGCGAATGTCATCCGCGATAAAGTAAAAACCTATGATATTTCCTGTGACCTGAAATCCAAAGGCAGTTTCTTCGCCGCCTATACTGCGGCGCAGATGAAAGATCTGGAACATGAAAAACAGCTTTGGGAACGTTTTGGTCATACCGAACTGGAAATAATGGATAAAGAAACAGTCGGCAAAGACGTTGTCGGATCGGATGCCTATGTCGGCGGCATGGTTGACCGTTGGGGCGGGCACATGCATCCCTTGAATCTGGCATTGGGTGAGGCGGCGGCGATTGAATCGCTGGGCGGTACAATTTTTGAGAACAGCAAAGTCACGAAAGTAGAGAAAACCGCCAAGCCGGAGGTTTATACGGCAAACGGAAAAATTACGGCCGATTTCGTCGTTGTTTGCGGCGGCGGCTATATGGATGAAAAAACCCTGCCGGAAATTGCCAATAAGGTTATGCCGGTATCCAGCCAGATCATCACAACGGAAATTCTGGGTGATGATGTTTGCAATCAGCTGATGCCTGCGGATTACTGTATCGAGGACTGCAATTACATTCTGGATTACTACCGCGTTACCGGTGACAAGCGCCTGCTGTTCGGCGGCGGCATTGTTTACGGTGGCGCGACTCCTGCCGATATTAAGGCAAAGCTGGGGCCTAATATGAAGAAAGTTTTTCCTCAGCTGAAAGATGTAAAAATCGATTTTGCATGGAGCGGCCAGATGTCTTTTACCTTCCGCCGCCTGCCGCATGTCGGCCGCTTGACGGATAATATCTATTTTGTTCACGGCTTCAGCGGTCACGGTGTCACACCAACCCATCTGATGGGTAAGCTGGTTGCCGAAGCGATTGCCGAGCAATCCGCAGGATTTGATGTTTTTGCCTCCATCCGGCATTTCCCCTGGCCGGGTGGACGGACATTTCGCGTACCGCTTACCGCTTTGGGCGCATGGTTTTATGCCCTGCGTGAAAAGTTGGGTCTGTAGCGTCTTTCGGGCGCATTCTTATTATTTTTGCGGCTTTCAAGGCTGCTGCCAACACAAGACAATATCAATGAAAAAACGGAATAGGTGTTCCTATGAAATACGACAGTAAAAAAATAGACCATATCAAAAAATGGCTGGCCAAAAACAACATTGCCGATGTTGAAATTCTGGTGAGTGACTTTGCGGGGATCAGCCGCGGGAAAGTCATGCCGACCGCAAAATTTGTCGAGGGGTTGCGCAGTTACGGTCACCGCGTGCCGGAAGCTTTATTCGGTCTGGGCATTAATTGTGACTTTACCTATAACGCCTTTGTGACGGAACAGGAGGTCGACCTGTTTCTTGTCCCCGATTTGCAAACCATGCGGATCGTACCCTGGCATGAAACACCAACGGCTTGTGTGATTTGTGATCCGGTTAAAGAAAATCAGGAACAGACAGAGGTTGCACCGCGTCAGGTGTTGAAAAAGGTTGTTTCATTATACGAGAAAAAAGGCTGGCGGCCGATTATCGCACCGGAATTTGAATTCTTTCTGCTGGCACGGCAGGAAACAATCGAGCGTGAGCCGATGCCGCCGCGTGGCATTTCCGGTAAAATCGCATGGGATACGGGCGAGCTGTCAATTACGGGATTGGAAGAGTTTAAAGCCTTGTTTAGTGATATCAGCCGCTATTGCCGCGTGATGGGTATTCAGATTGATACCTTGACACATGAGGCAGGCCCGGCGCAGTTTGAAGTCAATATCTCGCATGGCGAACCGATCAGCATTGCCGATCAGGCTTTCATGTTTAAACGTATCGTCAAGCGCGTGGCAATTCAACACGGCATGTTCGCAAGCTTTATGGCGAAACCTTATCCGGATCAATATGGCAGTGCGATGCATATGCACCAAAGCGTTGTTGATATCAAAACCGGTAAAAATGTTTTTGCCGACAGTAAGGGAAATGATACGCAACTGTTTTTATCCCATATCGCGGGTCTGCAGGAATATATTCCGGCGGTGATGCCGCTGCTGGCGCCTTACGCCAATTCTTATTTGCGCATTTGCGATCGTTTCGATGCACCTGTGAATACGCATTGGGGACGAGAAAACCGTTCGGCGGGGCTGCGCGTTCCCAGTGGCGGCAAGGAAGGCCGCCGTGTTGAAAACCGTATCGCCGGTGCGGATGTGAACCCCTATCTGGCTTTTGCAGGGTCGCTGGTTGCGGGATATATCGGTATGATCGAAAAACTTGTTCCCGATGACCCGACGGATGAACCGGCTTATAAAACAGATCATCACCGCCTGCCGCAGCACTTATTCTCCAGCCTTGATGAGATGGAAGATTGCGAACCGCTGCGTAAATATCTTGGCGAAGCTTTCGTACAGACCTATCTAGATGTGAAGCGGGAGGAATATATGGCGAATATTAATGCGCTGTCACCGTGGGAAATCCGCTATCTGATGCTGAATGTTTAAATAAGGAGCGTGCCATGCAGGCTGTTAAAACATTTGAGGACTGGAGCGAAAAGGCGAAACGTTTGTCGATCCAGGGCAAGGCCTTTATCAATGGGCAGTTTACCGCTTCCGCTTCGGGTGATGTGTTTACCAGTATTAATCCGGCAACAGGCGAAATTTTGGCGGATGTTGCCAAAGGTGATGCGGCAGATATTGATGCGGCGGTTAAAGTCGCGCGCGCCTCTTTTGACAAAGGCGTGTGGAAAGATATGCATCCCGCCAAACGCGGCGCAGTGCTGGCAAAATGGGCGGCGCTTGTCCGTGAACATCAGGAAGAACTGGCACTGCTGGAATCGCTGGATGCGGGAAAACCGATCTCCGATGTCATGGCGATTGATATGCGCGCTGCAGCGAATACGCTGGAATGGTACGGCGCGGCAATTGATAAGGTGAATGATGAAATTGCACCGACGGCGCCTGACGCTTTGGCTCTGGTTACGCGGGAGTCGCTGGGTGTCATCGGCATTGTCGTGCCGTGGAATTTTCCGCTGCTGATGGCTTGCTGGAAAATCGCACCAGCGCTGGCGGCAGGAAACAGTATCGTTGTCAAACCTGCCGAACAGTCACCATTGTCGATTTTGCGTTTGGCGGAATTGTCGCGGGAGGCAGGCGTGCCGGACGGCGTCTTTAATGTTGTGCCGGGTTTCGGTGAAACCGCAGGCAAGGCACTTGGCCTGCATGACGATGTTGATATGATCGCCTTTACCGGATCAACGCAGGTCGGAAAACTGTTCATGCAATATTCCGGCCAGTCGAATTTGAAACGCGTGTCGCTGGAATGCGGCGGTAAATCTCCGCATATCATCATGCGCGACTGTCCTGATCTGGATAAGGCGGCGTCCAGCGCGGCATGGGGTATCTTTTTCAATCAGGGTGAGGTCTGCACAGCGGGCTCGCGCCTGTTGCTGGATGCGGAGATCAAAGACGCTTTCATGGAAAAACTGCTGGCAGCGGCGGAACATCACATTCCAGGCAATCCGCTGAACCCTGATACGACGGTCGGCCCGATGATTGAAGAGGCGCATATGCAGCGTGTGCTGGCCTATATTGAAACGGCGAAAAAAGAAGGCGCAGCGGCAATCTATGGCGGCGGACGTATTACGGATGCGCCCGGATTTTTTGTCGAGCCGACAATTTTCGATGGCGTCACGCCCGATATGACGATCGCGCGGGAGGAAATTTTCGGCCCCGTTTTATCCGTTCTGACATTCAAGACGGAAGAAGAAGCACTGCAAATCGCCAATGACAGTATCTACGGCCTTGCTGCAGCGGTCTGGACGCGGGATGTATCACAGGCGCATCGCATGGCGCGTAAGCTGCATGCCGGAACGGTCTGGGTGAATTGTTATGACCCTGCGGGGGATTTATCCGTTCCCTTCGGCGGTTTTAAACAATCGGGATTCGGGCGGGATAAATCTCTGCATGCGCTGGATAAATACAGCGACCTGAAAACAACATGGATTCAGCTTTGATACAGAATGACTGTTTAGCTGCGCATACTCATCATCATCAGAAACGGGGAAACCGGCATATCATCAATTCGGCCGTTATGCAGCTGCATGACATGTGAATCGGGTGGGGGCGGTAATTTTGGCGCCTGTGCAGCGGCGTCTTCAATGACACGTTCGGAATATTGTGCGGATTGCAGGAATTCACGCTGTAAATCCTTGCTGCCAATAGCAGCCGGGGCAGTGATTTCTTTGGGCACGATATTTGCAGTATCATTGTTTGGAATTTGATAGGCATCGCCGGGATTGGGAAGCGATTTTCCGGCGGGGCCAAGCAAGTCTTGTAGAAAATGGAAGGCGTTTTGAAAGATCTCTGTTTTCGCCAGCCACAGACCGAATCCACCGCCAAAGAACCCCGCAGCAAAAGCACCGCCAAGTTTCAGCATCCGCGCCTTGTTAAAAACCTTGCTGAGCTTTTTCTTCTTTTTGCGGTTTTTTAGGCGCTCGCCGATGACATCTTTGGCAAAAGTATAGGCAACGTTGGCGACGCCGGTGGCAACCGCCAGCAAGGCAAGCATGCCGTAAGTCGTGACACCACCGATAATACCCAGTACCCAGGTAATGGCGATCAGACGGAAAGTCATGGAAACAATACGGCCGGCCAGCATATCGGCGGCTTTGCTGCCCAGACTTTTACTGACGTTTTTAAAACGGCTGCCGTCCGGTTTTGTCCATGCACGGCGGACGCCGTTAAACCCGGCGATATCAATACTTGTTTCCAGCACGCGCCGCTTCAGGGATTTTTTGCGTCGTTGCCGTTCGGCAGGGGTTTCCGGTTTGTAATGCGGCTCATTTGCCGCATCCTCTTTTTGCGGAACGGTTACCGTATCATTTGTGACAGGTTCTTGGGCCGGCTCCGGCAGGGGGGCTGCGGTTTTCTTTTGTTCCGGCTTGGGTTGCGGCTTGACGGGTTTTTTTGGTTTTTCTTGCGGAACACTGCGCAGCGGCAAATTTTGCCACAGATCATCATTCGCCGCCGCAGGTTTTGCGGGCGGTGTATCT
Organism: Alphaproteobacteria bacterium; assembly: GCA_006226225.1. Classification (GTDB taxonomy): domain Bacteria; phylum Pseudomonadota; class Alphaproteobacteria; order Micavibrionales; family CSBR16-224; genus CSBR16-224. The sequence goes on along the minus strand of SBHI01000156.1, from coordinate 6,015 downwards.
GGTTTTACTGTCTTTTTCGCATTATTGCGCGGTTTTGCCATATCTGCTTTTATGCCTTTTGCAGAGGAATTATTCTTTAAACCCTAAAAAAACCGCCTATCTTTTATAGAGAAAACGGCGCGGAAACTCAAAACAAAAATGCTTGTCTTTGGCAATTTCTTATGTGAATATTATGGCGCATACAGGAAAAAGAAAAATGGCTTCAGAAAAAAAGCGCAAAACAGCCCGCATGGCTGTCAGCTTCATCACCGCTGCGGCGACGATCGGCGGGATTGTCAGCGTCAAATATCTGTCAAACTGGCAGCAGGAGAATATCCAGGAAATCGCGGTGTCTGCGGAAACGCCGTCTGCCGCCTGTATTGCGTCTTTGCAGGAAAATTTTTCAAAAAGCGCGGTACGGCAGTCTATTCCACGTGGCGAAGGCGCGCCGGTGATCGTGATTCCCGGTTTTATGACCGGAGATACCTATATGTCGTCATTGGCGGGAAAAATAAGTGATCACGGTTATCAGGTTTATGAATGGGGCGGCGGCATGAATACGGGTGCGTCTGCCGAAGATGTCGCAGCGCTGGAAGCTGTGCTGGAAAAAGCCTATGCCGAAAACGGCAACAAGAAAGTGTCTCTGGTCGGTTACAGTCTTGGCGGGGTCTATGCACGGGAACTGGCGCGGAAATATCCTGATAAGATCGATAAGGTGATCACGCTGGCGACACCGGTTTCTCCCGCAGCAGATGATGAAAAATCTCTGATGCGTCTGCAAAATCTTTATACCATGTTTCATGGCGATGAAACCTCGCAGGATGAAACGGCGTTCCGCGAGGCTTTGCGCAACCCGCCGCCTGTTCCGGTGACATCGCTGCTATCGGCGATAGATATGTTTGTGCTGTGGCAGGAGGCATTGCAGCCGGATACAAAGCTGTCGGAAAATGTTCCGGTCAGTGGCGGGCATGTGTTTATGCCGTTCTCGGGTGAGGTTGCTAATATTGTGCTGGAGCGCCTGTCGCAGCCGCAAGACCATTGGCAAAAAATATCAGCGACACCCTATTGCGGAGAAAGACCGTCTCATCTTTCGGGGCCGCCGCCCGCAAAACCTTGATGAGTCTTGCGTTGCGCTGTTTTGAATGCTAGTCTGTCTTTCCCGTATTTTTAACAGTAAGGTTTTTTGGAAAGGAATCGCAAAAGATGTCCCAAGCGAAAGTTCATGTGATTGAAGCAGATCTCACCGGTAATGTTCATGAGGTCGTCGAAAACCGTGACAAACTGGGACGCGAGATCGCCGTACTGGCAAAAGCCGAGGGCGCGGAGATCCATTTCCATGATTTCAAAGAAGCCTTGGCGGGTGCGCCTGTCATTCTGCTGGAATGCAGTGATGATTTTCTGAGCAAAGTTGAAAAACTGGATGGTTTCGTTAAAGCGCATGATGTCTGGCAGGATATGGAGACGGAGCGCAGCGCAGCATTGACGGCTTATTTTACATCCACGCCCGCACCTGCGCAGCAGCAGAACCGTCACAGACCGCGCCGTCCGGGCATGTAATTAAAACAATTCAAGAATCAGGCAGCGTGCCGATCCGCCGCCGTAATTCTCCACGATATCAAGCGGGCTATGGATGATATCAACGTAGTAGCGCCGTAGGATCCGTTCCTGTTCCGCCGTGAGTGCCGCATAGGCGCGTGAGGACATCGTTAGATAGGCAATGCCTGCTTCGCCGCGCACTTCCAGCGCATTGCCGCACATTTCATTCATCTGCTCCATACTGAACTCTACAATATCATGCGTTTCCTCCAAATGTTCGCGTACGCGTATGCGCTGCTTTTCATCAGGAATACAGTCAAAACAGATACCGGCAACATCACGCCCGATAAACATGACAAGATCGGTATGGTAAACGGGAATGCCTTGCGGTGTCCTCGTATCAAAACAGATCAGCTCGTATTTCATATCTTCCGCCCATTTTTCCGCAACATCTTGATGACTGCGCTCGGAGAGAGCCAGATAGGCAATGCGGTTAATGCGGTCCAGAACAAAACTGCCGGTACCTTCAAGGAATTTGCCTTCATCGGCAAAAGGTGCGTAGTCGTGAAAGATCTTGTATTGCTTTTCAAGAATGGCGCAAATTTCAGGGGTGCGTTCGGCGCGGCGGTTTTTTGCCATCATCGGATAATACACGGCGGTACGGTTCGGGTGGGTGGAAACCCAGTTTCCGGGGAAAATATGGTCAGGGCATTGCGGACTGCCCGGTGCGCGGGTGATCTTGACCCCAAAAGATTCCAGTAGGGCGGTAAAACGGTCAATTTCCGTCCGCACTGCTGCCAGTAAAGCAGCCGGATCTACTTGCGCGGCCGTGTTTTGATAGGGGTTGGTAGCGCTGGTTTCCGGATTGGCAAAAAACACCGCAGGTTCCACAAAAAGAAGATGGTTCGGGGATTGTTCTTCAAGCATATTACTTTTTTCCTGCCTGTTTCTTATTGGTCTTTTTCGCAGCTTTTGTTGCTTTTTTCTTTGGTGTGGATATTTCTTCCGGCTGTTCAATGGTAATAAAACCGCCGGATTGTTTTTTCCAAAGCTGTGCGTAAAGGCCGTCTTTTTTCAGCAGACTGCGATGCGTACCGTCTTCGACAATTTTTCCTGAATCCAACACGACCAGCCGATCCATATGTGCGATGGTGGACAGGCGGTGGGCAATGGCGATAACTGTGCGGCCTTCCATCAGTTTTTCAAGGCTCTCCTGAATCAGTTGTTCCGATTCGGTATCAAGGGCTGATGTCGCTTCGTCCAGCACCAGTATCGGTGCGGCTTTCAAAATGGCGCGGGCAATGGCAATCCGTTGCCGTTGTCCACCGGAAAGTTTCACGCCGCGTTCGCCGACCATGGAATTATAACCGTCTGTTGTTTCCATGATAAAGTCATGGCAATTGGCTTTCTTTGCGGCAGTAATCACATCTTTATCTGTGGCATCAAGTTTGCCAAAGCGGATGTTTTCCATCAGCGTATCTTCAAACAGTGTCGTATCCTGCGGAATGACGGCGATATGTTCGCGCAGGCTTTTGGTGGAAATCTCGCGTATATCCTGCCCGTCAATCGTAATACGGCAATCGGGCGCTTCGTAAAAACGCAGCAGCAGATTAACAAGCGTCGATTTGCCTGCGCCGGAACGTCCGATAATGCCTATTTTCTGCCTTGCGCCGATGTTTAGATCAAAATCCGTAAAAACAGCCGCGGCCTTTTTATAGGCAAAGCTGATATGGTCGTAATGGATCTCGCCTTTTTTCACCTTCAATGCAGGCAGGTGATCATCACGGATGCCGATATCTTCAAAGCTTTTAACAATATTTTCAACGGCGTAAACATTGGTGTGGGTCTGAACCAGATCGGCATATTTTTGCGCAACGGCGGCAAAAACACCGTCCAGCCGCAGCATATACTGGAAGATGGCAACAACGGTGCCCAGTGCCAGAACCTCTCCGCCGCCGATTTTCATGTGGTGGGCGATATAAAGATACAGCACCAAAAAATGGCTCAGGACGATCAGCATAGACATCAGAAACCATTTCCACTCCACCAGTACAACGGCGCGGGCAAAGGGGGCCCACCATGACTGTATCGCTCCTGACAGATGTTGCTCCGTTGTGCGCGACAGGTTGAACATGATGACATTTTGGATATTACTGACATAATCGAATAAAGCAGCGGAGAAAATATGTTCGCGTTCATTGATGCGGTGGTTCAGGCGCATGATGATTTTGTCGAAATAGGTCAGTAGGTAAAAAATCAGACAAGAAATGACGAATAAGGCCAGACTGACATAAACATCGATAAAAGCTAGACCGACAAAGACACCGGTAAAGCGGACGATAGATTGCAGATAGATAAATTGCGTTTCGGCAAAGCCCGAGAGGGCGTTGGCGGCTTTGTTGACGCGGTTGATGGTTGCGCCGCTGTGATGGTCGTGATGCCAGTGTAGCGGCAGGCGCGTAATATAATCATAGAATTTCAGGTTAAAATTCTTTTTGATTGTGTAGGCGGTCATGCGTTCGATACAGCGCCCCGGCCCATGGAACAGCCAAAAGCCGAATGTCCCCAGAACATAAAGCGTCAGCCAGAAAAAGGATTGTTTTAAAATCTCTTCTCCACCGGCTTGCAGCGCATTGATCAACTCTCCCAGCACATAGGGCTGGGTCATAAAAATCGCATTGGCCAAAATAAACATCACGTAATATTGGACGACGCGTTTTTTTTCATCTCCCGCATAGGACCAGCAGCCGGAGATCAGCCGCCCGTATTGCGCCAGAATTCCGTAACTGCCAAGATCATCATGGCCGGGTTTGGATTGTTTTTTGTTATTTCTTGATTCTGCCACGACGGCCTTCTTTCTCTTAGAATGAAATCTATGTTATAATAAAAAAATGACGCTTTGGAAAAAATATATCGGTGTTTTTGCCGTTTTATCGTTCCTGATGACGGGGTTTTCCGGCATAAGCCATGCTTCTATTGTTTGCCAAGATGCTAAAAGCACTGCGGAAGCCGTCACGGAACAAGATCGTCAGGCTGAAGCGGATTGTGACGGCATAGGAACCGTTATACGGAAGGCTGAGGAAACCAAGAATAAATGCTGTGAGATTTTTTGTGACGGGATGGGCTGCGGTAAAATGCCGCTTGTTGCTCCTTCTGAAATGACAGATTTTAAAACGCCCTCTTTATCAGGTTATGAAGTCTTTGATCTGACCTCTAACGGAACCCGTCTGGAGCGGTTGATGCGTCCCCCGATATTTCGTTGATAAATTCTGTAACCTGTTTTTGACAGGCAACGAAATATTATCAGGAGAAAAAACATGAAAAAAATTATTTTTACTTTTGCGGCATTTGTGTTGCTGTTAACCACCCCTGTTTTTGCGCAAGATGCTGTGACAGAGGCTGAAAATCCTTTCCCGTCTTTGCACAAAGTTGAGGCAAAATATGTCTGCATGGCGAATAACCGTGTCTTTCCCGTTGTACAAATCCCCGTCGAGGTGGAAGGTAAAACATATTACGGCTGCTGTCAGATGTGTGAAGCACGTTTGCAAAAGGATGAAAGTCTACGAAAAGGAATTGATCCGGTCAGCGGTGCGGAAGTTGATAAAGCTGATGCGGTCATCGGAGCGAGAAGAGACGGTTCCGTTTATTATTTCGAGAATGAAGAAAACTACGAGGCTTTTCAAGAATAGCCAAACCGCGTATTGATTTTTTTTCGAGGGTTTTTCCGCCGTAACTGCGTATATAATAGATAACGCATAAAACCGGTCAGGAAAAGGTGGAAGAACCCTTGCAAAACACACAGCAAAAATTACGCAACTTCACAGGCTTGGCATTATTGCTTCCGGCTTTGCTACTGATGCAGACGGGCTGTACCGCTGTGCCGGACGGGCGCGATCCGTTTCTGATGTCATCAGCTTATAGCCGCTCTCTGGATAACGCGGCGGGGTATGATATTGTGCGCGGCCAATATTGGCGGGAATTCGGTGATGAAGGATTGAACAAACTGGTGGAGGAGGCGCTACAGGGTAATCCTAATCTGGAGCGTGTACGGCAAAGATTGCTGCAAGCCGAAGCTGTTGTAAAAAAAAGCGGTGCAACTTTATATCCCTCCGTTACGGTGACAGGCAGTCGTGATATGGGGCGTGGCACGGCGGCGGGAAGCGGTGATCTTAGCTTAAGCGGCGCAGCCTCTTATGAGCTGGATATTTGGGGCAAGAATCGTGCAGGCGCAAAATCAGGAAAACTTGATGCTTTTGGAGTGGCAGAAGATTTGCGCGCCGCTGCGGTGACATTGGCTGCGGAAATCACGCAAGACTGGCTGCGCTTGGCCGCTTTGCGTGAGGAAGAGGCATTGTTAAACAGTCAGGTCACGATTAATGAAAATGTGTTGGAATTACAGCAGGCGCGCTTTTCAGGTGGTATCGCCTCGGCACTGGATGTGTTGCAGCAAAAGGAAATTCTTGCACGCGTACGGGCGCAACTGCCGGACGTACAGGCGGG
>SBHI01000069.1 GCA_006226225.1 Alphaproteobacteria bacterium | reverse complement strand
GGATAAGCAGTGTGCCATCCGGTATAGGAGGATTGATCGTACAGCTGGTCATTGGAATCCCAGCCCAGCACGACATCGCAAAAGCCGAAACCGCTTTTTAATGCGGAAACGAATTTATCACGCGCCATATATTTGCCGCGCAATACACCGTCAATGTCAAAAACGCCGGTTTTGACGTAGTCGATACCTCCGGCTTCCAGCCCTTTGCCGATATCTGCGGCATCATTGCTGCGGAACAGGCTTTCAATATCCTGACGTGTCAGGCGGTTGATAGGGGGATTTGCGCTGCCTTCGGCAAAAGCTTCCGGTCGGGGTTTGAGGGCGGGCATGAAACGGCACTCCTTAAAAGAGGAAAGGGATAAAAATATGCCGTTACTATATCACTGCTGCTGCGAACGGAAAAGCCCCGTGTTTGTAGGAAAACAGTCCCGCAAAAACCAGCAACAGCATGGAGATCAGCACAATGGCGATAAAATTAAATTCGTTTTTCGGACGAAATAGATCAGGACTGATTTCGCTGCATGTTGCGTTTCCATTGCGCATCGGATTTTTGCCGCATTCGCGCATTTGGTCAAAAATGGCAAAAAAGATAAAGACAACGGCAGCGCTCATCACCACTGAAGCCGTGTCCTGCCATAAACCATCAGGGCGGAACACCATCAAGCCGAAGATCGTCGAGCCGCCGATTAAAGCCAGCAGTACGATTTCACTCAACATCATGTCGCGCAATTTAGACAGGACAAGGCTGTCGATATCCTTGTAAAGAACGCGGATAGTCTCGTCATGCCAGCTCTTCTTAAGGGTGGTCAGTTTTTTGTAAACAAGGTGAATGGCTTGTTTATCACCGGTGGATAAAAGTTCTGCCGTGTATTTGGTGAGGGTGTTGAGCGGCTTTTTATCTTTTTTCTTATAAGAGGCGCGCAAATCATCCAGACGATAGGAAATATCAAGCGCCAGTGTTTCCACATGTTTGCTGCGGGAAATCACGCGGTCCCATGCAAAAGCGATTAAAATGGCATAAATCACGGTTGTGAAGGAAATGGCGTCATAAAAGTCAGGTAGTCCGCGCCCCGTTGTGAAATAACAGTAAGCGCCGCCGAACAGCAAGGTCAACATACTGGAGGTATAGGAAAAGCTATGCTCAGCCTTGATGGTCACCAGCAGATTGGCGGTCAGGACAAAAAGCGTGCCGATAACGACGAAATCATTTATGTGTGAAAAGCCGAAAATCTGCAGCCATGTGATTGATAATACGGGCGCCAGATAATACAACACCTGAATATTCGGGTTTTTTGCGCCCAGAAAACCGTATGTGTAAAACAGACTTCCGCCAGTATAAACAATGACACCGATGGCTGCGGTCAGCCATACGTCATTGATGACCATACCGCTGATACCGTCTTCGTAAAAATACCAGAAACACAGAACAAAAAACGGCAGGGCGGCAAAACGTGTTAGCCCGCTACTGAAACAGGCACTGAGCATAACATCACCGTCATGACGGCCTGTAAAATATTGCGAGACCCGCGCACGAAGGACAGTGCTGAGGGCGATGCCGAGACTGCCGATAAAGGCGAGAACGTAACCTTCGAGACGGGTGGGCTCGATATCCTGAAAAGCGGAAAGAGCAAGCTGCAGCACGACTTCGCGGCTCTCTGCGCTGACAATAAAACCGACACCGATTAAGGCAAGAAAACCAAAAATGTAGTCGAGACTGCGCACTTTTTCCCATGCCTTGGCGACCAGAAAGGGGGTGAGCCAGATGGCAAGGATCGGCCATGTCTCATAGATGATTGTTGCGCCGATTTGTGATGTTTTGATCAGCGCCAGCATGAAACAGGAATGCGCGACAGCTGCTGCTGCCCCTGTGGCAAAAGCCGACAGCCAGATATGTTTTTCTATTTTCAGACTGTCGCAAAATTTCCTTTCATTTGCGTAGCGGTTTTTGAAAAGCCTGTACCCGATGGCAAACGAGGCCACAGAGCAGAAAAAATGTGCCAGCATAACAAACAAAACCGGGTCATTTTTTCCTAATCCGAAAGAAGCCAGCAGCGGATACAGGCTGAAAAGAAAAACGGAAATAAGCATTGCAAAAACGGCTGTCATCAGAAAAGAGCCCTTTGGGTAAGGAAAACGCGGAAGATTGCTGGCCAAAAAAACGGCTCTAACGGCATTATTCTGGCATAAAGCGGAATCGCTGTCACCTGTGGAAATTTGTGAGAGGAAATGCGGGTTTCATTGTCCACTGCGGGAAGGGGTGATAAGATCTTTTGCAAAAGGGCAACAGGGAACGCGCGTTGTTGGAACAAACACACATCATTCATACGGCAGAAGAAGATGCGGCGTTAAAAATCCTGGAAACGGATGCGCAAGGGTTATCCGTGGAAGAAGCGTCACAACGGCTGGAAAGATACGGCCTGAATATGCTGCCGGACGTGAAACACGCCGGTGCTTTTACGCGCTTTTTTCGTCAATTTCGTAATGTGTTGATTTATGTGCTATTGGCGTCATCTGTTGTGACGGCGCTTATGGGGCATTTTGTCGATACGGCGGTTATTTTGGTTGTTGTGCTGATTAATGCGCTTGTCGGCTTTGTGCAGGAGGGGCGCGCGGAAAAGGCAATGGACGCCATCCGCAAAATGTTGGCGCCGACGGCGGCGGTTTTGCGCGGAGGACAGAGGGTCACTTTACCTGCGGAACAACTGGTTCCGGGCGATGTTGTTTTGCTGGAAGCGGGAGATAAGGTGCCCGCAGATCTACGTTTGCTGCAGGCGGAGGGGTTGCTCATCAGCGAGGCGGTGTTAACGGGGGAATCCGTTCCCGTTGAAAAAGATACGGCAGCGGTGGCAGAACAATTGCCGTTGGGTGATCGGAGCTGTATGGCCTTCAAGGGCACAATGGTGGCGGGCGGAACGGGGATAGGTGTCGTGGCGGCAACCGGAACCGGAACGGAAATCGGAAAAATCAGCGGCATGTTGGCAGAAATTCAGCCACTGGTTACGCCCCTTATAGAAAAAATGAATCTGTTTGCCCGTTATCTTAGCGCGATTATTTTGGTCGGTGCAGCTTTGATGACGCTGTACGGAACATTACTGCGCGGTATGGATTTTTCGGAACTGTTCATGGTGGCCGTTGGGCTGGCAGTGGCAGCAATTCCCGAAGGGCTGCCCGCTGTATTGACGATTACGTTGGCGATCGGTGTTCAGGCGATGGCCGGGCGTCATGCAATCGTACGCCGGATGCCAGCGATTGAAACGCTGGGGTCGGTCTCTGTGATCTGCACGGATAAAACCGGAACACTGACGCATAATGAAATGACAGTGACAACGATTGTCACGGCGGAGGCAGATTTTACTGTCACGGGAGAAGGTTATTCCCCTGACGGAGAAGTGATGCTGGGTGGTGCGGCGATAGATATTGCCGCACATGAAACACTGGGCTTTATCGCAGAGGGCGGTGTGCTGTGCAATAGTGCGGCATTGCATCAGGAACAGGAGGGCTGGTTTGTCGAGGGCGACCCGATGGAAGGGGCGCTGCTGACAATGGCACGGAAATGCGGACTAAAGGAAGAGGATTTGCGGGCGCGCTTTCCACGCAGTGCCGTGATTCCTTTTGATGCGAAGATGCGTTATATGGCGGCGCTTCATAAAACACCAGACGGAAAAGCGGTACTGTATGTGAAGGGTGCGCCGGAAAAACTTTTAGAGTTATGCACAGCGCAGAGAATGGCGGATGGCAGTGATGCGGAGCTGGATGAAAATTACTGGCGCGAGGCCGTAGAGACCATTGCGGCGGAAGGACAACGTGTTCTGGCAGTGGCCGTTAAACCTATGCCAGCAGCCAAAACGAGAATAACAACAGAAGAAGCCGAAAGCGGTCTGGTGCTGCTGGGGCTATTCGGATTGATTGACCCGCCCCGGGACGAAGCGGTTGAGGCCGTAGCGGCATGCCGTGCGGCTGGGATTAGTGTGAAAATGATTACAGGCGACCACGTGGTGACGGCAACGGCGATTGCGCGTCAGGTTGGGCTGGAATATCCGGACCATGCACTGACAGGTCATGATCTGGACGCGATGGATGATGAAACACTGGGTCGCGCGGTACTGGAAACGGATGTGTTTGCAAGGACAAGTCCGGCACATAAGTTAAGATTGGTGAAGGCCTTGCAGGCACATCAAATGGTGGTGGCAATGACGGGCGATGGCGTGAATGATGCGCCTGCGCTGAAACGTGCCGATGTCGGGATTGCAATGGGACGCAAAGGCAGCGAAGCGGCAAAGGAGGCTGCGGCGATTGTACTGTCGGATGATAATTTTGCCTCGATTGCCGCCGCCGTACGCGAGGGGCGTACGGTTTATGATAATCTGAAAAAAGTCATCGGCTGGACATTGCCGACCAATGCGGGGGAAGCGGCGGTTATCATGCTGGCGGTTTTCGTCGGGTTGACGCTGCCGTTGACAGCAATCCAAATTTTATGGATCAATCTTGTGACAGTCACAACATTGGGGATGGCCCTGGCTTTTGAACCGACAGAGGAAAATACCATGAGACGTTCGCCGCGTCCGCGTATGGAAGCACTTTTGTCTGGAGTGGTTATATGGCAGATTGTTCTTGTGTCTGTTTTGTTCGTTGTAGGGGTCATGTTCGTGTTTCTTTACGCGCAGACACGTGATTACAGTCTTGAACTGAGCCGGACGATGGTTGTGAATACATTGGTGGTGATGGAAATTGCCTATCTTTTTTTCTTTCGTAATCTTTACGGCACCTCGCTGACATGGCAAGCGGTGCGTGGAACACCAGCGGTCTGGGTTGCGCTGACAGCTGCCGTTCTTGCACAGCTGGCTGTGACATATTTACCTTTTATGCAGCAGATGTTTGGTACTGAAAGCGTTCCTGTACAGGATGGTCTGGTTGTTGTCGGTATAGGTGCGGTACTGCTGTTTATTATGGAGGTTGAAAAACAAATACGTCTGCGTTTGTTTGCCGGAAGAAGAAAAACCCCAGAAATAACTTGATTTCCCCTCGAAAACCTTTTACATACACAGGTCTTAGTTTTTAATAATACTGGAATATATGAAGAGGGATTTTTAACATGGATAAAACGGAAACCGTCACGGAAAAAACCACTGTCGAGAAAGCGAAAGAAACAGCCGCCAAAACAACGGCGACTGTGAAGTCAGGTTTGCAAAGTGCCGGACGTAAGTTGAAAAACGGCGTGGAGGCTGTGACCAAGAATTTCCGTGCTGCCGTGCGTATGGGTATTGCACTGGCCGCCACACCGGTTTTTATCGGTCTGGCCGCATTGCAGGCTTTCGTTGTGCGCCCTCTGACAGGTAACCAGTCCGTTATTCCGAATCTGATCTATAATGCATCGGCAAAACTGATTGGCTTGAAAATAAAATTTAATGCAGCATCGGCACCGGTTGAGAAAAAGAAATCGACCTGGTATGTCGCCAACCACTTGTCCAATGCGGATTTTCTGTCGCTGGGCGCAAAGCTGGACGGCACTTTTGCCGGAAAGGGCGACATTATGAAATGGCCGGTGGTCTCGCAAATGGCACGGGCGCTGAAATATATCGGTTTGCGCCGTTCTTCTGAATATAATGCCGAATCCCGCGCCAAGCTGGTGAAAAACTTTAATGACGGACAAAACGCCATCATGTTCCCCGAAGGTACGACATCGGATGGATCGAAAGTGCATCTGTTCCGCGCAGCGCTGCCGTCACTGCTTTATGGTGAGGCTGCTGTTGATAAGGACAAGAAAGAGGTCAAACTGGAAAAAGACGTCGTTGTTCAGCCCGTTGCTATTCAAGTCAAAACCGTAAACGGCAAAGATGCGACAAGCGATGCCGCATTGCGCGACCTTTACAGCATGTATAATGAAGAAAATATGCTGACCCGCGTCTGGAAGCGTATGCAGGTGCGCGAGATCACGGTAGAATTGACGGCGATGAAGCCCCTGAATCCGAAGGACTTCAAAGACGCAAAAGAGCTGATGAACAAGGCGGCGCTGGATATTGCCACGGTTGTGAACCCGGGTCAGACGACATTTACAAAGGCAGAAATTCCGTCGCAGCCGCAGAAACCGGCTAATGACACGGCAAAGAAAAAGCCCGCTGCAAAAAAACAAACGGCAAAACAGAAAACAGCCGTTGCCGCGAAGAAATCCTAAGATTTTTTTGAAAATTAATAGAAAGGCGCATCTTCAAAAAAAGAAGATGCGCTTTTTTTATCAGCGCCGCAAGGTCGCGCTGGCGGTAGAAAATTTTATCTGTTCCGGATGCGGTGCAGCCGCGTCCTGTGCGGTTAAATCCAGAACGTGCAGACCGTCTTGTTTGGCTTTGCGGACAGCTTCCGCAAGGCGTTTAGAGCCGGTGCGGATATAAGGGCCGTAGCTGAGCCCGCTCATATTCCACTCCCCTTTAAAACTGTCCCAATCGCGCAGGCGCAGAAAGCCGTCATCATATTTTGTGACATCACTGGCCAGAAAGGCGATTTTTTCATTCCGCCCGCCGGAACTGTCGCTATATCCGTCCATGAAGACCAATAAATCGTCCTTGCCAAGGACATCATCAAAGGCGGCCGTGTTAAAAAGCAGGGAAAGCTTTTTACTGGTCAGCATCTCCGTAACCTTCTTTCCGGTCACCTCCGTTAAATCTATTTGCTGTCCGCGCCCCAGGGGAACGCGACCTTCCATGATGTTGCAAAGCTCCTGAAACGGTAATGCGACGTAAATCTTTTCTTTTTCTGCCGTCTCCATAACGGAAATTTGTTCCGTACCGGAATAATAGCGCGCGATTTGGCTTTTACGCATCCGCATTTCGCGTTCGCCCGATCCGGTCATGTCACGCATATGCATATGAAATACAAGGATGGGATCGCTCTCCGTACGGTTGCCCAGATAGCGGATTTTACTTTTTTCCTGATGCTGCTCCATTCCGCGCCCCTTCCCTACAGAGCCTGACGGCAGATTTTGGCTGCTTTAGGGGATAGTTTTAGGCCGGAAACAAGTTTACCTTTTGCGGGTACGGCGGTTTGTTGACGCAAATCAGCCAATTTTAATCCGCGTTTGGAGGCATCGTTTAATGCCGTACGAAGAGTGTCAGGCCCGATTTTTGAAATAAAAGGGCCGTAATTCGTGCTCATTCCCCATGTACCACTGTATTCACCCCAGTCTTTCATGGAGGTATAAGTTCCGGTATTATCGGATTTAACTTCCAAGACCTCGCTTTGTAAGAAGCCGATCAGCATATATTTGTTTTTTTCGTTTTTAGAGGAAAAACCGTAAGCTATTACCAGAGAGTCGCCTTCAGGAATTTCAGAGAGAACAGCCTCGGCATTAAAAAGCTTGGCCAGTTGCGCCTTTGCTTCCCGTTCTTCAGCTTCCTGTCCTGTGACGTGACTAAGGTCAATGAGGCGTTTTCCGGAGATATGCGCACCGTCGAGTGCCTTGCAAAGAGAGGAAAACGGCAGCACGACCGTGATGGTTTCGCCTTGGGTGGTTTCGATGACGCTGCGGGACGGGTCGGCATCGCTGTAATAACGGCTGATATCCTCGCGTTTCATTCGCACACGGCGCTCCAGCGTATCCCCCTCGCTTTTGACCCGCATATTAAGCTCGACCTCGCATAACCGACCAGTTTGCCGCGTATAGGTGATACGCCGCTGCGGGCCGGTATTGCCGGTTTTTTCCTGTTTTGTATCGGTTTCAGCCATAATTGCGTGCTCTGCCGGTCGAATTAATTTGCCCGCATAAGATAGCAGAACGCTAGTATTATGTCAATAAAAACACGGAATTTCTCCTGCGTGGCGCTGTTTTGGTTTATCATGGAAATGCAATTTTTATGTTGCCGCAGAAGAAGGGGATAACCATGACGAAATTTACCGATAATACGAAGAAGAACCGTTTTGAACTAGAACTGGACGGCGGTGTGGCAATTGCCGATTACAGCCGGGATGGGCGCAAACTATCCATTAACCGTGTTTTTGTGCCGGAGGAACTGCGTGGTCAGGGTGCGGCAGGACAAATTATGGCGGAAATCGTGAAGGTTGCAGAAAAAAACGGTGATACGCTTGTACCCGTTTGCAGCTATGCCGTGTCATGGATGGAAAAGCATGGCAAAAAATCGCCGAAGAAAGGTGGCCACACACCGCATTAATGTATTCGGTTACCAACGCAGCAGAGTTATTCCGGCGAGAAGGCCGAGAAAAGACAGGCCGAAAGCGGGCAGGAAGTGCCAAATCAGCAAATGTGCGAAACCGTCGGCACCGCAAACCAACCGCATCATCACTGCTGCAAAGCTGGCGATGGCCAGAAAGACAGCGTAGCCCGTCCAGAGCGGCAGCACGGGTGCCGATTTTTTGACCAAATAAAAGACAATCAGAATAGGCACAGCCATTAACAGGATCAGATTAACGGCGCAATGGTGGAAAATGCCGTATTTTTCAATTTCGTCATACAGGTGCTGCGGTTCTGACAGCAGGAATAATGTGATATTTGCCCCGACTGCCAGCAATATGACGAACCAAACAGTCGTAAAGGGAATCTTGTTATAACGGATATCCGGTACGGATAGTTTGAACCCTGCATAGAGGCATAAAACACCTGACAGCAGCAATACAAAGGTTTCAGCCAGGAAGCTCGTTCCCGTCAGAACCGTGGCAAGATCATGGCGAAAGCCCTTGATCACCGTAACTGCCAGCAACATGGTGGCAAGGAAGACCACGCTCCACAAAGCTGTACGCTTTGCCGGCGGCAGTAACGGACGGACGGGTGGAAGGTCTTCCGCCAGTGTGCTGATCAGGTCTTTCGTATTTTTGTCCTTATCCGGTATCATCTTATGCGTCTTCTTCTCCGTAACCGTGTTTGACAAGCCAATCCTGCATTTTTTTGTAACCGCGGTGAGCCGCGACTTTGACCGCGCTTTCACTCATATCCATTTCCGCAGCCGTTTCGGAAACGGAATAACCATCCAGCTTCATCAAATTGATGATTTTTCGCTGTTTATCAGATAACTGCGCCAGTGCATCATGTAAATCCTGCGTTTGTACAGTTTCCCTATTACTATTCGATGGGATATGCAAAAAAGTTTCAAAATTCTCCGTTAAGACCTCTTTTTGCGTATGACGGGTCATTTTACGCAGATAATCGATCATTTTGTAACGCGCGACACCGTACATCCAACGTTCAAAGGGTTCATCGGCGTTATAGGTATGACGGGATTTATGAATAGCGAGCAGAATTTCCTGCACAATATCTTCGATCGCATCATAGTTGAAAATCCGTCCCTGCACAAAACGGCGTAAAACAGGGGCAATGGCGACCAGCAGCTTATTGTAACAAGCTTTATCACCCTGTTGCGCGGCGCGCATCCAGACAGACCAATCAGGATTGGCTTCAAGTTTTTTACTGTCGCGATCCTTCGTTTCCATGGAGTTTAGTTTAGCGGTGAATGTGGTGGGTGCAAATGCTATTTCTTTTGTCCGTCTTTTGGCGGGCGGTGGCGGTATTCCAGCAGCAGAATATAGGATTTGACGGCAGGCATCAGGAAAAAGACCGCAATTGCACCCAACCCGCCGACATAAAGCAGGTGCACCCATATCGGCGGTGCGAATTTAACATCAATAATCCAGGCCAGCGGCATCAGGGAGAAGCCGAGCAGAAAAATCAGGAAAACGGCGGCACCGTCGCCAATGTCATGATCCCCTAGCGGTGCTCCGCATGCGGGACATTTTTTGGTAATGGTCAGAAAAGAGGAAAACAACTTCCCTTTACGGCAAACGGGGCAGCGCCCTTTTAAGGAGAAATTAAGGTCGGATAAAAGGCCCGGCGTTTTTTCCGGGCCTTTATCATTTCCTTTTGTCTGTTTAGGGGTGGTTTTAGGCATTGCCCCACCAGTAAACAGCACAGAACAGGAACAACCAGACGACATCGACGAAGTGCCAGTACCATGCGGCAGCTTCAAAGCCGAAATGGCTTTCCGGTGTAAAATGTTTCTTTTTGGCACGGAAATAGCACACGGTCAGGAAAATTGTTCCGACAAGAACGTGAAAACCGTGGAAGCCCGTGGCCATGTAAAAGGCTGAGGAGTAAATACCATCGGTAAAGCCGAAGCTGGCATGAAAATACTCATAAGCCTGGAAACAGGTAAAGACAATGCCCAGCAGTACGGTATAAAGCAGTCCGCGGACGGCATTGTCGTTATCGCCTTCAATAATGGCGTGGTGCGCCCATGTGACGGTGCAGCCTGACAGCAGCAGAATCATTGTCATCAGGAAAGGCAGGCCGAAAGCTTCGATGGCATGAACCCCTTCCGGCGGCCAGACTCCGCCGATAGCTTCACGCGGAAACAGGCTGGCATTAAAGAAAGCCCAGAAAAAGGCAAAAAAGAACATTACCTCGGAGGCTATAAACAGTGACATGCCGTACCGCATACCGATACGGGCAATTGGTGTATGTGCTTTTTCCTCAACAGCTTCGAAAATCACATCTTTCCACCAGAAAAACATGACGGTTAGAACTGCAGCCAGACCGAGGAAAACACCTTTCAGCCCGACGGTTTGACCAAAAAATGCGACCTCGTGCATGTAAAGGACGGCACCTGCTGCCAGCGTAAAGGCTGCAAACGCCCCAAAGAACGGCCAGATGCTGGGTCTGACAATATGATACGGATGCTCTCCGCCGCTTTTAAAGTCGTATTCGATTTTTTCCGACATAGTTTTGTTCCCGTTTTGTCTTAAGGTTTATTCATTTTTAGTTATTGTAGTTTTTTTCCACGTCTTCTTCCAGCTCTTCGGAGTCGGCAGGGTAAAAAGTATAGGATAGTGTGATCGTCTCCACATCATCCATGTAAGGATCTTGCGCCAGTTTCGGTTCAATATAGAAAGAGACCAGCATATCGGCCTCTTCACCCGGTGCCAGTGTTTGCTCATTAAAGCAGAAGCATTCGACTTTGTTAAAGTATTTACCGGCTTTTTGCGGCGTGACATTGAATAGCGCCATGCCGGTATTTTGCACATCGCCGATGTTTTTCGCCATATAATGCACTTGACGGTCTTCGCCGATTTTGATGGTGACCAATTTTTCTTTTGGCTCGAAAATCCAGGGCAGTTTGCGTGAAATATTGGAATCAAAGCGGATGGTGATGTCACGGTCAATCGCCGCATGCTCAGGCGCTTTTTCAGCCTTTTGCGTCGTGCCGCCATAGCCGGTGACACGGCAGAACAGATTATAAAGTGCGGGTGTCGTGAAGGTTAGTCCGATAAAAACACAAAAGACCAGCATGATGGAGAAGAACATTTTTTTGTTCTTCCGATCCATTGCGGCGATATCATGTTCTTTGTTTTGTTTTTTTGCCATGCCGCGCGTGCTGCCTTTTTAAGATGAAAGACGGACGATTGTGACAACAAACATAATCGCCATATAGGCGATGAGTGTTGCAAGAACGATATAATTCTTTTTCTTTTGGCGCTCGTGCAATTCGGAGCGGGTCTGTGTTTGAGATGCAGTCATTTTTTTATCCTTTTTTGTCACGGTGCACTCTCTTTAAAATGTGCCAATCATCAATGCGGCGAATAGGCCGAACAGATAGAAAATTGAGAAAGCGAACATTTGCCGTGCCGGTTTATGGTCGGTTTCCTCCGCGCGGAAAACACGCATGGCGCAGCGCAGGAACAGCACGTTTAAGATTGTTGCCGCACCCAGATAAAACAATCCGCCCATATGCAGCAGATAAGGGGCAAGTGCCAGCAGGCAAACAATGACGGTATAGGCCAACATCTGGCGCTTGGTTGCGCGGCTGCCAGCAATAACGGGGAGCATGGGCACGCCTGCACGCTTGTAGTCCGTGTTGCGGAAGAGTGCTAGCGCCCAAAAATGCGGCGGCGTCCAGAAAAAAATCAGGGAAAACAGCAGCACAGATTCAAGGGAAATGCCGCCTGTAACGGCCGCCCAGCCGATCATCGGCGGAAACGCGCCTGCTGCGCCGCCGATGACGATATTTTGTGGTGTACGGCGTTTCAGCCATGCAGTGTAGACGAAAACGTAAAACAGCGATGCTGCTGCCAGCAGACCGGCGGCCATCCAATTCAGGGCCAACCCCATTAGCATGACGGAGAGGATGGTGAGGACAACGCCGAAAGCCAAGGCATCATCCGGTTGCATGCGTCCCTGAGGTAAGGCGCGCTGTTTGGTGCGTTTCATCAATGCATCAATATCGCGATCGTACCACATATTAATGGCACCTGCGGCGCCGGAGGCCAATGCAATACAGAAAACGGCAATCACTGCCAGAAACGGGTGCAAATCTTTCACGCCCGGTGCCAGCAGCATACCGCAAAACCCGGTAAAGACGACAAGCGACATAACCCGCGGCTTCAGAAGACTGATATAGTCTTTGATGCTTGCCTCGGAGAATGCGGGGGCGGGCCCCGCGTATCCGGAATATTTCTGTTCTATCGACATTTTTGCTCTCTTTTTAAAGAGGCCGGGCCTTATTTAATGACCGGTTGTTTTTCAAACTGGTGGAACGGCGGCGGAGATGACAGGTGCCATTCCAGCGTCGTTGCGCCCTCACCCCACGGGTTATCCTCAGCTTTACGTCCGGCAACAACCGTGTAAATCGCAATACCGAGGAACATCAGCGTTGATGCGCCGGCGATAAAGCCACCGATTGAGGAAACATAGTTCCACCCGGCGTAAACATCGGCGTAATCCGGAATACGGCGCGGCATGCCCGCCAGACCCAGGAAGTGCTGCGGGAAGAACAGCAGGTTGACACCAATGAACGTCGTCCAGAAATGCAGCTTGCCCCAAAACTCGGGGTATTGGCGGCCGCACATCTTGCCAATCCAGTAATACCAGCCCGCAAAGATGGCGAAGACCGCCCCGAGCGAAAGGACATAATGGAAATGCGCAACAACATAGTAAGTGTCATGCAGCGCGACATCCATCCCGGCATTGGCCAGTACAACCCCCGTGACGCCGCCGACGGTGAACAGGAAGATGAAGCCGATTGCCCATAACATCGGTGTTTCAAAAGTGATGGATCCGCCCCACATTGTCGCAATCCATGAGAAAATTTTGATCCCTGTCGGAACGGCAATAATCAGCGTTGCGATTGTGAAATAGGCCAGAACACCCGTATTCATACCGACGGTGTACATATGGTGCGCCCAGACGATAAAGCCGACAACACCGATCGAAACCATCGCATAAGCCATACCCAGATAGCCGAAAATCGGTTTGCGCGAGAATGTGGACACAATATGACTGATAATGCCGAAAGCCGGCAGAATCATGATGTAAACCTCCGGATGTCCGAAGAACCAGAACAAGTGCTGGAACAGGATCGGGTCACCGCCGAGCTCGGGGTTGAAGAAAGCTGTGCCGAAGTTACGGTCGGTCAGCAACATGGTAATTGCGCCCCCAAGAACCGGAACGGCGAGAACTAGCAGGAAGCTTGTCACCAGAATGCCCCAGGCAAACAGCGGCATTTTATGCAGGGTCATGCCCGGCGCACGCATGTTGAAGATCGTGGTGATAAAGTTTGCCGCACCCAGAATGGAAGACGCACCTGCAAGGTGGAGCGCGAAAATCGCCATGTCTACCGACATATCGGCATGGAAAGCATGGCTGGACAAAGGCGGATACACTGTCCATCCCGTTCCGGCACCCGCACCGAGAATGGCGGAGAAAACCAGCAACAGGAAAGCCGGAATAATCAGCCAGAAACTGATATTATTCAGACGCGGAAAGGCCATATCGGGTGCGCCGATCATTAGTGGAACGAACCAGTTGCCGAAGCCGCCGATCAAAGCAGGCATCACGACAAAAAAGACCATAATCAGCCCGTGTGCGGTGATGAAAACATTCCACATCTGGCCGCTTGCAAAGAACTGCATTTTGGGTTCCATCAGTTCGGCGCGCATCACCATCGAGGCAAGACCGCCGATAACACCGGCAAAGAGTGCGAAAACAAGGTAAAGCGTTCCGATATCCTTATGGTTTGTCGAACAGAACCAGCGTGTAAAAAACGGGGGTTTATGATCAGCCATTGTTATTTCCCTCCAGCCGTCTGCGCAGTATTCTGTGCGAATTCCACGGCGTCTTTGTTGTTATCATTGACGGAGCCGAACTCCAGTTTCGCCTTTTCGGTCCAGACTTTGAATTCTTCCGGTGTAACAGCGTGAATGGCAATCGGCATAAAGCCGTGACCATCACCGCACAGCTCGGAACATTGTCCGTAATACTTGCCAGGTTCCTTGATGTGGATCCATGTTTCATTGGTTTGGCCGGGAACGGCATCTTTCTTAACGCCCAGCGAAGGGATGGCCCATGCGTGCAGAACATCTTCGGCAGTAATCAAGACGCGGATTGTGGTGTTCGTCGGTAGAACGACCGGATTATAGGTATCCAGTAGACGGTGCTGGTCTTCTTTCAGATCTTCATCAGCGACCATAATTGCATCAAAGGCGATGCCACCATTATCGGGGTACTCATACGCCCAATACCATTGAAAACCGCGGACTTTCAAAGTCATATCGGCCTGTTCAACACGGTCGACAAAAAACAGCAACCGCATTGACGGGATGACGACCAAAGCCAGAATAAGAACCGGAACCAGTGTCCAGACGACTTCCAAGGCGACATTATGTGTGGTTTGTGACGGAACGGGATTGGCTTTTTTATTAAAGCGAATCATAACGTAAAGCAGCAGAACCAGCACAAAGATGACAATTCCCGTGATGATGTAAAGCAAGGTCTGGTGAAAGTCGACGATTTGCTCCATAGCCGGAGATCCCGGTTTGGACAGGCCAAGCTGCCAGGGTTTTGCCAGATTTTCAACCTCTGCGTGGGCTGTGCCGGGCAGAAAGGTCAGGAACGCTGCGGCAGCACAAAGCCTGCTGATCAGCGAGAACAGTCTGGTTTTTATCACGGGGGAACCTCCTTAAAAAGATTTCTTCTTGTTCTTTTTGCAAAAGATATAGCATTGATTACGCGTCCTGTTAACAACTTTATCAGTTTTTTTGCAAGAATTTACAGGAGAAAATGCACGGCTTTATTTTACTTTGCAGAGGTGGTGGAAAACATGGTGGTTAGGGGTGTGTGATCGTCCGGTTTAAAATATATGCATCCGGAATTTTCGAAGCGTGAACAGGGGCGTTTTCTTGCTTTTCCCCGTCGGATGCGTTAATTTTTACCTCCCACCCGAAGACAGGAGAGAGAAGATGGCAGGCAAAGATTGCGATAAGCTGTTGAAAAAGGTCAATGAGGCTGTTTACCGCCGTGACCGTTTTATTTTTAAGGTGCTGACAGCGGAAAACGCATTGGCACGGAATTTCGCCGCCGTCAGTTTCCTGCATAATGAATTATCACTGCATAGTCTGGTGAATAAAAAACAGCTGAAAAAAGCTGTTGAAAATATGGGTACGGAAACCGATCCTGTACGTCTTGCACATTTGAAACGGGTAAAACATTATCAGATCCATCAAGGCAGCGGCACAAAACGTGATTTGGTGCGCCGCGCTTTGGCAATGTCATCCACCGAAGGGAAATGGCGCAAAGCAAAGGCCAAAGGAAAATACGGTATTGTTGCAGGTGCTTTTGACAAGCTGGTGAAAATCAGTCGTGATTTCGGCAAAAACAAGGCGGAGAAGCTTGGCTTGTCTTCACCTTATGAAGCTTTGATGGATGAATTTGACCCGGGGCGCGATG
Organism: Alphaproteobacteria bacterium; assembly: GCA_006226225.1. Taxonomy (GTDB): domain Bacteria; phylum Pseudomonadota; class Alphaproteobacteria; order Micavibrionales; family CSBR16-224; genus CSBR16-224. The sequence goes on along the minus strand of SBHI01000069.1, from coordinate 3,275 downwards.
TCCGGCATTTTGATAAGCTGATTGCAGGGCTGGAAAGTTTTATTAAGCCACGCATTGCCGGTCTTCCTCCTGCAGAGGAAACGGCGGAAAAGAAAGCCCCACTTTTTGCACTGCCAAAGGATATACAGCGCGAATTATGCCGGAAAATTCTGGATCATATGGGGCTGGATATGGAATCGCTGGAATTTCGCGATGGCCCTCATCCGACCTGTTTTGGTGAAAGCGGACGTGTGATGATGACAATGTCCTATAAGGAAGATGATTTCACTTATGCGGCGCTCGCCGCGGTGCATGAAGGTGGTCACGCCTTATATCGCCAGCATACGCCGCAAGAATATTTGCGAGGTCCGGCAGCGGAGGTATCAAGCCAATCGACGGATGAATCCATGGCGCTGATCTTTGAAAATGCCTATGGTCACAGCCGCGGTTTTGCCGAATTTCTGGTGAAGACACTGAAAGAGGATTTCGGTATCAGCTCTCCGGATCTGACGGCAGAAAAACTATTCCAGCAATTACAAAAACAGGAAATGTCTCTGCTGCGCGGTGCAACAGGGGAAGAGGTTTATCCCCTGCATATTGCGCTGCGTTACAATACCGCCCGCGATATGATTGACGGCGGCAGATCGGCGCAGGATATGCCAGAAAAATGGGCGAAGGAAGAAGATGCGCTGTTTGGTTGTGGAGAAAAAATTACCGAACGCCCGATGCAGGATATTCACTGGTATGGCGGTAAAATCGGTTATTTCCCCTGTTATTTGACGGGTACGCTGATGGCGGCACAGATTTTTGAAACCGCTGTGGCGGAAAAGCCGGAGCTTGAACAAGCGATTGCCGACTTTAATACCGCGCCGTTGATTGATTGGCTGAAAGAAAATGTGTACAGCAAAGCGCCGCGACATACATCGGATGAGTTGATTGAAGAAGTGACGGGTAAAAAGCTTGATATTGATGCTTTCAAAAATCGTATTCTTAAAAGTGCTGCGGCGAACAGTAATAAAGCCGTGAAGAAATCTGCTCCTGCTTCCGCGCGTAAAAGAGGTGGCGGGAAACCGGGCACACCTTAAAACAGGCGAAAGGGCGTTGTACCGGAATGGGTGCTGTGCTTGCTGATTTTCCCCATATTCCGCTGGTGGCCTGCGTCGGGCTTGTGATCGGCTTTTTTGCGCCGCTCACCGCTTCGGGCGGTTTTCTGGTGGTAGCATTTCTATTGGCGCTAGGATTGCCCCCGCAAACGGCGATTGCCTGCGCGATGTTTGCCTCCATTGGTAGCGCTTCCATGAGTTTTATGCGTTTGCAGCGTGACGGTAAGGTTGTGCGTTCTTTTCTGCTGCCGATGATTGCCCTGACAGTTATCGGTAATGCGACAGGTTCTTTTATTGTTGTGAATATGCCCGAGGAGATGTTGCGTAAAATTGTCGGCGTGCTGATGATCTTTGCTGCCTCCATTATTGCGTTTCAGACAAAACTGGGCGTGGAAACGCGCCAGACAACACGGCCGAAAACAGCTATGGGATTATTCCTTTATACTTTATGTTCTGTTTACGCCGGATTTTTCGTTGGCGGGTCGGGCGTGATGCAGCGTTTTATTGCACTGACATTTTTTGGCTTTACGATTATGCAGTCTGCGGCAACCGGCGCATTGCCCTGGGTGTTTGCGGCATCTGCCTCCTCCGTTGTTTTTGCTTGGAACGGCTATCTTGATTTCAGTTATGCGCTGCCGCTTTTGCTGAGTATGGGAGTCGGTGCTTATATCGGTGCCAATACGGGCCTGAAACATGGGGAAGAATGGGTGAAAGGCATTTTCGTTGGGGTCACCTATCTGACGGCGATCTATTTCTTTACAACGGCGGTGCTGTTTTAGGGCTGTGCGGTCTTAACAGTTTGTTAAGCCTGTTTCTTTACAATATGTATAAAGATTTATTTGGTATGAATTCTCAATGGGGGAATGAAGCATATGTCGAGTGATATTCAGGATCGGGAATCAAGACTGTGGCACGATCAGTTGATACAGGAAGGTAAACAGGACCGCGAAAAGGGTTGTAAGGACTATGGCCCTACGGTTCAGGGCGAGTTGCGAAGCAATATTGATAACCACCTCATGGGAAAAGAAAGCTGGAGTGAGAAAGCGATACAGGCTTTCCACGACGTATTGGATGATCCGTCTGTGAGTGCGGAGATGGGGAGTGAGAGACCAGGTGTCGTGGTTGTACGCGCCATCGCGAACGGGCTTAGGGTAATGAACCCGGCTTTCGCTGAAAAATCAGACAAGCAGATTGTCGAGGCGAAAAAGGGAATGTTTGAACGAATGACGGGCGACTTCAAGGAAAAGGGCTTTACGGAAGGTATTGGCGCGGCGATTAAAAAAAGGGACGAGGCGCTTAAGGTGAAGCCGCAACAGACAGGGCCGAAAGGGTCAAACTTTAGCAGATAAAAAATTTTAAATATCGCGCCCCTGATATATTCGGGTGTTTTAAGCTTACCGCCGCCGCTTGTTTTGCGGCGGTTTTTTTCGTAGAGTGAAAGCAGGGTTTGTGATAAAACTCCGACAAGAAGAAAAAACAAAAAGGCGCCAAACAAATGTCTCTCGCGGTGGATAAATTCAGTATAGCACGTAAAAATATGGTGGATTGCCAAATCCGCCCCAGTAAGGTTACGGATGAGGCGGTTATCAATGCCTTTGAAACCGTGCCGCGCGAATATTTCGTCCCCTCTTATTGGCAGGGAATCGCTTATATTGACGAGGATATCAAACTCGGCAAAGCGGGCTGGTTGATGGAGCCGGTCATTCTAGCGCGGCTGTTGCAGGCGGCGGCAATCAGAAAAGAGGACGTCGTACTGGATATCGGTTGCGGCAGCGGTTACTCAACAGCGGTGCTGGCACAGCTGGCGATGACGGTTATCGGCGTTGATCAGGACGCAGATATGATTGAACAGGCAGATGTGCAGATGCAAACCATGGATATTTGCAATGCGGCACTGATTCACGGAAATCCGCGTGATGGTTATCAGGCGCAGGCACCTTTCAATGTAATTTTGATTAACGGTGCCGTTCCCTCCGTGCCGGGCCATATTACCGACCAGCTTGCCGAAGGCGGGCGTTTGGTGACTGTGTTGCGCGGGCCGGAATATGGCACCGGGCAAGCTGTTCTGGTGACAAAGACAAAAGCTGTTATCACGACAGAATATCTCTTTGATGCATCAACCTACCCCGCGCCGGGATTTGAAAACCAGGCGTTTTTTACCTTTTAGCAGTCCGGCTTTGAACGGAGGCACGA
>SBHI01000047.1 GCA_006226225.1 Alphaproteobacteria bacterium | reverse complement strand
ACGGCTGCGATCAGCATTTGTCCCAAAGGTGTGCTTGACATTTCAGTGCCTTTTCGCTTTGTTTGTGCGCATCAATGCATGATGCAAAATTGCAAGGCGCAGTTATACGCTTTGGCATATTGGAATATGACAAATATAATACCATATGTCAATATTTTTCGTATAAAAAACTTGCTTTTTTCTCATGCTATATGTAATATATGCAACATGTAAAAAGCGGGGCACAAACTTATGGCTGAAAAGCAAAAGAAGCTGTTTATCAAAACCTGGGGCTGTCAGATGAATGTCTATGACAGTGTCAAGATGTCGGACGTGCTTTTGCCGCTGGGTTACGAGACTGTGGATTCCCCCGAAAATGCCGATATGGTCATCCTGAATACCTGCCATATCCGCGAGAAGGCGACGGAAAAAGTTTTTTCCGAACTGGGCCGCCTGAACAAATTCAAAAAACAACGCGCTGAAAAAGGCGATGAAACGCTGATTGCCGTTGCGGGCTGTGTGGCACAGGCTGAGGGCGATGTTATTATGGATCGCGCGCCTTATGTCGATATGGTGTTCGGCCCGCAGACATATCACGAATTGCCGGAAATGGTGGCAAAGGCGACAGGCGCTTATGGTGCGAACCGCATTGTGAATACGGAATTTCCGACAGAATCGAAATTTGACACCTTGCCGGAAGAGGGTAATGCGCAAGGCGTATCTGCCTTTTTATCAGTGCAGGAAGGCTGCGATAAATTCTGCACCTTCTGTGTTGTGCCTTATACGCGCGGTGCGGAATTTTCCCGTCCGGCGGATCAGGTGCTTGCCGAGGCGCGGGCATTGGTGAAATCCGGCGCGAAGGAATTGATGCTGCTGGGGCAGAATGTGAATGCCTATCACGGTGAAGGCCCAGACGGCAAAACATGGGGGCTGGGGCGTTTGATCCGCGAATTGGCGGAGATCGACGGTTTGGCGCGTTTGCGTTACACAACCTCGCATCCGCGCGATATGGAAGATGATCTGATCGCCGCGCATGGCGAGGTTGATATTCTGATGCCCTTCTTGCATTTGCCGGTACAAAGCGGATCGGACAATATTCTGAAACTGATGAACCGCAAACATACCGCAGATGATTACCGCCGTATTATCGAGAAGCTGCGCAACGCACGTCCCGATATTGCGATGAGCTCCGATTTTATCGTCGGTTTCCCCGGCGAAACGGATGCCGATCATAAAGATACGCTGAAACTGGTCGAAGATATCGGCTATGTGTTCTGTTACTCCTTTAAATACAGCCCGCGCCCCGGTACGCCCGGTGCGAAAATGGGCGGTATTGTTCCTGAAAAAGTCAAGGATCTGCGGCTTCAGGAATTGCAGGCATTGCTGAATACGCAGCAAAAAGCCTTTAACGAGGATTCCGTCGGGAAGGTCATGCCGGTTCTGTTCGATCGTAAAGGACAGAAAAACGGACAGCTGCTCGGCAGAACGCCGTATATGCAATCAACGCATGTTGCGGCAAATGAACGTCTCTTTGGACAGATTGTGGATGTGGTGATCGAAGACGCCCATGCGAACAGCATTTCGGGCACGGTCGTAACAGAAGAGACAACCAGCAAGAACAGCAAAAACAAAAAGAGCTCTGAGGGGAGGGCAGCCGCATGACCAGTAAAAGAAAGAATTCCATTACGATCCGCAATCAGGATGATGACAATCTCGCAAGCTTCATGTTTGCAGACAGCGATGAAAGCCGCCGTTGCCTTGCATCGTTTAATAAATCTTTTAATGTGGACGCCCGCATGGCCGAGCGTCTTGACAGAATCCGCATCACAGGAAGGACGCAGGAAGACATGAAAAAGGCGAAAGAAGGTTTCTATGCATTATCCAGCGCCCTTGCAAAAGGCGGCTTCGTTAATGATAACAAAGTCTCGGAAATTGCCAAACAAGTCGGCGTTTCCCAGCAATTTGTCGAAAATAAAGCCGATGTGATCGCCGATGGTCGCGTCCGCCGTGAGCGCCAGCTGGAGAAAAAAGATCGCCGCAACCATCCGGAACAATATGTCGAGATCATTATTGATGTTGAACCGCGCAATCCCAACCAGCAGGAATTCCTGACCGATATCGGTGATAATGATGTCACTTTCGGTGTTGGGCCGGCCGGAACGGGTAAAACTTTCCTTGCCGCTTACGAGGCTGTGAAAGCCTTTAAAGAAGGTAAGGTCGATAAAATCTTCTTGTCGCGTCCGGCTGTCGGAAACGGAAAAGATCTCGGTGCATTGCCGGGAGATGAGAAAGCCAAACTGGCACCGTATCTGCGTCCGCTGTATGACGAGCTGCAAAACCTGATCGGGCGCGACATGCTTGATAAACTGCAGGAGCGCGGCGTCATCGAGATCGCACCAGTTGAATTTATGCGTGGTCGTACTTTTAAAAATGCCTTTGTCATTCTGGATGAAGCGCAAAACACGACCTATGAGCAGATGAAGATGGCTCTGACCCGTATCGGTGAGGGCAGCAAAATGGTTGTGACGGGTGACCCGAAACAGACTGATTTGCGCCACGAGGATAGCGGTCTGGCCGTTGTTCTGCCGAAACTGAAAGGCGTTGAAAGCATCGGTATCCGTGAATTTACGGCGGATGACATTGTGCGTAGCCCGGTTGTTTCGCGCATCGTCAAGGCGCTGGAAACCGAAGATGAGCCGATCCGTAGCGCAACGCCTGTCCGCAAAAACACGGGTAACCAGCCCGGAAGATAACCGGTAAGGGAATAATGGACTCCTTTTATAAGAACGCATGGGATGAGGAACTGATAAACGCTGCAATCATCAGCGACAGTTCCGCCATCTATGCGGCGCTGGAAGGCGGTGCGGATCCTGACGTCCAATGCTGCGAAGGCACGCATAAAGGCAAAACCGGCTTGATGATTTCTGCAGGGCAGAATTTTGATACCGGTGTATCGATTTTCGTGACCAATAACGCCGCAATTGATAAAACCGACAGGTTCGGGAATACCGCCCTGATTTTCGGCGCAGGGAATGCGTTTCCGGGAATTATGCGCAGTCTGCTGGAAGCCAAAGCCAATCCCAATCATCAGAATGTAACGGGCTATACGCCGCTGATGCATGCCGCAATGTATGGCAAGGTTGAAAATTGTCGTATGCTGCTGGATGCGGGGGCGGATATCACGCTGGCAAGCATGGGGCCGGAAGGTAAAACCGCAATTGAATGCGCGGCGGGGATGGGTAAGCGCGATGTTTTGACCGTGCTATTAAAAGAAGTCGAGGATAAAAATCTGCATCAGGAAATGGTGCCGCATATTGAAAAGGCGCTGGAGATTGCGCAAAAGGAAAAAATAAAACGCGTCGAAACGCAGCTGTATCTGTGGCTGGAAAGTTATCAGATCACGCATATCCGGGTCGAACAGCAGCGCCAGAAGAATCGGGAACATCGTAATCTGCGCCGTTATCTGGGGCGCGGCCCACGCAAATAAGGTGGTCTGTTCTTTTATCTGCAATGTTAGAAGTTTCCGCCAATCGCTTTGAAGTTAAAACTCTTTTAGTAATTTCAGGATAAAATATGTAGGAAGGTGCCGTTTTGCGGCACGCCTATTTCAAAGTGAGGGTCTTTGAGCAAGAAAGCGGTTCAGCAGCTCGGTTTACAATTCGAAGATAATCATCTTGTTCCTTTGCTGTTCGGGGAATGCGGAGAGCATTTGTCCCGTATCGAAGATCAGCTGGGCATTCAGATTTTTTCCAAAGGGAATGAAGTCGTCCTGACGGGGCAACATGCGCAGCTGAAACGGGCGCGGCATGTGCTGGAGGCGTTGTGGGAGCGCGTCTCGCACAATCTTCCCGTCGGGCTTGACGAGGTTGATGCCGCAATCCGTATTGCCGATAATAC
>SBHI01000106.1 GCA_006226225.1 Alphaproteobacteria bacterium | reverse complement strand
TAAGCCATGTGTGGAATTGTCGGCATTGTCGGAAAAGAGCAAAATGCAGCGGAACGCCTTGTTGAAGGTTTGAAACGTCTGGAATATCGCGGCTATGACAGCGCGGGTGTTGCCACGCTGATCGACGGGCAGATTGCCCGCCGCCGTGCGGAAGGCAAATTGGTAAATTTGTCGGAAAAAATCGCGCAGGAACCGCTGCCGGGATCAATCGGTATCGGCCATACGCGCTGGGCAACGCATGGCATGCCGACTGAAAACAACGCGCATCCGCATGCAACGGATACGGTGGCGGTCGTCCATAACGGCATTATCGAGAATTACAAAGAGCTGAAATACGAGCTGGAGCAAAGCCAGTGCCGTTTCACCACCGAAACCGATACGGAAGTGATTGCGCATTTGGTCACGCATTACATCAAGCAGGGGCGCACGGTGTTGCAGGCCGCCAATGATTGTATGGATAGGCTGGAAGGCGCGTTCTCCGTCGCGATGATCTTTACGGGTGAAAACAATTTCATGTTCGGCGCGCGTCAAGGCACGCCGCTGGTTGTCGGCTATGGTGACGGTGAAATGTATCTGGCCTCCGATGCTTATGCGCTGGCGCCGATGACGAATAAAATCTGCTTTCTGGAAGATGGCGACCGCGTTGAAATCACAGGGGCGGGCGCGGTGATCAAATCCCGCGACGGCAAAAGTATCAGCCGCGAAGTGCGCGAAACTACCTTGTCCGGCGCTTTGACGGGCAAAGGCAAATACAAACATTTCATGCTGAAGGAAATTTACGAACAGCCCGCCGTGATCGGCGATACGCTGACAACCTTTATGCATCCGGCAACGGGGCATATCACCATTCCCGCCGATATTATGGATGTGCTGAAAGAGACGCCGCGCCTGACGGTGAGTGCTTGCGGCACGGCCTATTATGCGGGACTGGTGGCGAAATACTGGCTGGAACAGCTGGCGCGGCTTCCGGTCGAAGTGGATGTGGCCTCGGAATTCCGTTACCGCACACCGCCGATGCCCGAAGGCGGCGCAGCGCTGTTTATTTCCCAATCCGGTGAAACGCTGGATACGCTGGAAGCTTTGCGTTACTGCAAATCACAAAAGCAAAGCGTGATTTCCATCCTGAATACGGTAGAAAGCACGATCGAGCGGGAATCCCATCATGTCATGCGGACGCTGGCAGGGCCGGAAATCGGCGTGGCCTCGACCAAAGCCTTCACAACACAGCTGACGACACTGGCTTGCGTAACGCTGGCGCTGGCGCGGGCGCGGCAGACCATCACGGAGGAAGAGGAGGCACGTCTTGCCGATGCGCTGCGTCATCTGCCTGCCGCCGTGGCCGAAGTCCTGAACCATGATAAAAGCATCAAAAAATTAAGCCGCGAAATCGCGAAAGCGCGGGATGTGCTGTATCTGGGACGTGGCGCGTCCTATCCGGTGGCGCTGGAAGGTGCGCTGAAGCTGAAGGAAATTTCCTATATCCATGCCGAAGGCTATGCGGCAGGGGAAATGAAGCACGGCCCAATCGCACTGATTGATGAAGATGTGCCGGTGATTGTCGTTGCGCCTTATGATGCGCTGTTTGAGAAAACCGCATCAAATGCCGAGGAAGTTGTCGCACGCGGCGGGAAAGTGCTGCTGCTATCTGACGAACGCGGCTGCGAAGCGATGAAAGATATTGCGACATGGACGATTACGCTGCCTGAGGCGGATGAATTCGTTGCGCCGATCCTGTATACCATTCCCGTACAGCTTCTGGCTTATCATACGGCTGTCGAAAAAGGTACGGATGTTGATCAGCCGCGTAATCTGGCGAAAAGCGTGACGGTCGAGTAAAAATCAGTGCAGATATTTGCCGGGATCAATCGCGGGCGGCTGTTTTGGCACGCGTTTGGTTGCGGCGGCCTCTTTCTCCGTCTGCTGCGGCAGATGAAACGGCATTTGCCGCGAAAATTCAAACAGCGATGAAAAATGCACCGCCCCCGCACCGGCATGACCGCCGCCTGTGACACCCATTGTCTGTTTTAAATGGTCGGCAATCAGCTGCGCATCGGGTGAGCCATCGGTACGGATGCTCATGCTGACGCTGCCGTTTTTCTGCATAAACCATGCAAAGGCAACGCCTGAACCCGTCTGTTTGCCCAGCGATACCAGTCGTTCCGACACTTGACGCCCGAATTGTTTGACATCACCGTTTACAACGGGAACGGCAATCGGGTCGGTATCGGGCAGCAGCTGCATCGTAACGAATTGCGCATTGGCCAATAGCTTGTTGATTTTCGTGTTCTGGTCGGCGGCAATGAATTTGCCCTTTTTCGCCATATCGTTGAAGGTCAGTTTCGCCAATCCGCGCAGAGCGATCAGCGCGCGGTCGATATTGCTGATATCGCGCGTATCAATCAATGCGGCGGCGGCAAAATCCATCGGTGTTGTTAGCCCTGCGGCATCACCATCCATCAAATTGATGACATCCAGCACAGGCGGCACGGGTTCATCCGGCATCACATGCTCCCAGACCATGCGTGCGGCGGAGGTTTTGCTCTCATCAATCAGAATTTCCAGTCTGGGGGCATTGCTCGCTGTTTCCGGCGGCGCGTAATCTTTCAGCATGCCAGCGGCGCTTTTGTGGTGATCCAGCACATGCACGGCTTCGGCCTTTGCTTTGCCGTTATCGTCCGGAGTCATCAGCTCGTCCAGCAGGGCGGGGTTCGGCGCGACATCGACAAAGTAAACTTCGGCATCGGGTTTCAGTGCGGCGCGGATTTTCCGCTCCGCTTCCTCGGTATCGTGATGGCCATAGGGAATATAGGTCGTATTGTGATCGGTTTTGGTATCCACGCCCCATGCTTTGGAAACGCCCCATGCGCAGGCCGCGCCGTCAATACAATCGGCGTGATAGACGATAACCAGCGGTTTCGGGTCTTTACTTGCGGACATGATGATGCTCCCACCCCTTATGCTACATTGCCATAATTGTAGCATGGGGCGGGTTAATGCCGTCTTAACCGCTGAAAAGGATTACATGCGCGGCAATGTAACGCCGCTTTGCCCCATATATTTGCCCTGACGGTCTGCGTAGGAGATTTCGCAGGGTGTTTCGCCCTTGAAGAACAGGAACTGGGCAATGCCCTCATTCGCATAGACTTTTGCGGGCAGGGGCGTGGTGTTGGAGATTTCCAGCGTCACCTGACCTTCCCATTCCGGCTCCAGCGGGGTGACATTGACGATCAAGCCGCAGCGGGCATAGGTGCTTTTGCCAAGGCAGACGACCAGCACATCGCGCGGCACTTTAAAGGTTTCGACCGTGCGGCACAAAACAAAGCTGTTTGGCGGGATGACGCAGACATCGGTCTTGCGCTCGACAAAGCTGTTAGGGTTGAATTCCTTGGGGTCGACAATGGCGTTGTCGACATTGGTAAAGATCATGAATTCATCCGACAACCGGCAGTCATAACCGTAGGAAGACAGACCATAGGAAATCACGCCATCTTTGCTCAGCTTTTCCGAAAAGGGCGTAATCATCCCGTGGTTCAGGGCTTGGTCGCGAATCCAGCTATCGGGCATAATCGGCATCTTAGTCGTCTCCTTGTGGTGTTTGCTTCGGCTCTGTTGTTTCTTCGGCGTTCCGTGCACGCGCCTGACTTTTGCGGCGCTGCAAATTGGCACGCAGGGCGGCTTCGCGTTTTTCCGCGCGTTCTCGCTGTTTTTCCTTTTTGTCGGACATGAAAAAAGATTAGAATTGCCGCGCCGCAAGGTCAAGACAAGATTTGACTTGCATCGGCCGAAAAGCGCAGTTATATAGAAAGACCTATAGCGCTGCTGTAGCTCAGTGGTAGAGCGCACCCTTGGTAAGGGTGAGGTCGGGAGTTCAATCCTCCCCAGCAGCACCAT
>SBHI01000086.1 GCA_006226225.1 Alphaproteobacteria bacterium | reverse complement strand
ATCTTCCCAAAGATCTTTGACCTTTTTGAAAAATTTATGCGCTTTCGGCGTGTTTTTCTCGGTGTCGTGATGGCTGAATTCCTCCAGCAGTTCTTTCTGCTTTTTGCTGAGGTGTACGGGCGTTTCCGCCATCACTTCCACATACAGGTCGCCGCGCACAGGAGTGCGCAAAACAGGCATGCCTTTGCCTTTCAGGCGGAATTGCTGGCCCGTCTGCGTTCCGGCGGGGATACTGACCTCCGCCCGTTTGCCTTCAATGGTCGGCACCTCGATTTTGCCGCCCAGCGCCAGCGTTGTGAAACTGGCAGGCACGCGCGCATAGAGATTCGCGCCGTCACGCTGGAAGAATTCATGCGGTTTGACCGAGACAAAAATATACAAATCACCCGGCGGGCCACCGCGTACACCGGCTTCGCCTTCGCCGCCTAGCCGCATCCGCGTGCCGTCCTCGATCCCCGCAGGGACATTGACTTCAAGCGTTTTTTCTTTTCTGATTCTGCCCTGCCCGCCGCAATCGCCGCAGGGATCTGAAATCACTTGCCCTGCACCGCGGCAATCATGGCAGGTACGTTCCATGGTGAAAAATCCCTGCTGCGCCCGCAAACGGCCGATACCGCCGCAGGTTTCACAAACCTTGGGTTTCGAGCCTTTTTTCGCGCCCGCGCCGCCGCATGTGCCGCAACTTTGCCACGTCGGCACACGGATCGGTGTTTCCACACCTTCAAACGCCTCTTCCAGAGAGACGGCGACCTCATAACTGATATCCGCGCCGCGCTGCGCCGCACTGCCGCCGCGCTGCCCGCCGCCATTCATAAATTCGCCGAACATTTCCTCGAAAATATCGGAGAAATTTCCCTGAAATCCACCCTGAAAGCCACCGCCAAAACCGCCGCCCGGATGCGCGCCCATGCCCTGTTCAAAGGCGGCATGCCCCATGCGGTCATAAGCCGCGCGGCGCTGGTCATCTTTGAGGATATCGTAAGCTTCACTGATTTCCTTGAATTTCTGTTCAGCGCTGTCGTCATCGGGATTACGGTCGGGGTGATACTGCATCGCCAGCTTGCGGTAAGCTTTTTTTAGCTCCTCCGCCGTTGCCGTTTTTGAAACGCCCAGCACTTCATAAAGGTCTTTTTTTGCCATGGTCCGGTCCAATATCTTTGCAACATGCGCCTCCCGCTCCCCGGCTTTGCGCCGGGGACGGGATGACGTGTTCATGCATTATGCGGATTTACTTTTTTTGCCTTTTTTGCCTTTACCTTTGTCTTCGGCTTCAGCTTCTTCCTCGACTTCGGTAAATTCGGCATCAACGACATTTTCGTCAGCGGGCTCTTCCGCCGCACCTTCCGCTGTGGCGGATGCACCGCCCTCAGCTTCCTGCGCTTTGTAAAGCTGCTCACCGATTTTCATCGCCAACTGTTCCAGCACCTGAAGTTTTTCCGTGATGGCATCGGTATCTTCACCATCCAGAACTTCTTTCAGATCTGCGATTGCCGTTTCCGCTGCGGTTTTGTCATTGGTGCCCAGCTTGTCCCCCAGTTCAGAGATTGTTTTCTCCGTCGAGTGGATCAGGCTTTCCGCACGGTTTTTGCTTTCGGCAACGCCGCGGCGCTGTTTATCGGTTTCGGCATTCGCTTCTGCTTCCTTGACCATTTTGTCAATATCGGCATCCGACAAACCGCCGGAGGCCTGAATGCGGATTTGCTGTTCCTTGCCTGTCGCCTTGTCTTTTGCGGAGACCTGTACGATACCGTTGGCATCGATGTCAAAGGTGACTTCGATCTGCGGGATACCGCGCGGTGCCGCCGGAATGCCGACAAGGTCAAACTGGCCGAGGATTTTATTATCCGCCGCCATTTCGCGCTCGCCCTGGAAGACGCGGATGGTTACCGCACTCTGTCCGTCTTCGGCAGTCGAAAAGACCTGAGACTTTTTGGTCGGGATCGTCGTGTTGCGGTCGATCAGGCGGGTGAAAACACCGCCCAGTGTTTCGATACCCAGAGACAGCGGGGTTACATCCAGCAGCAGGACATCTTTGACATCACCAGAGAGGACACCACCCTGAATCGCCGCACCGTCTGCGACAACTTCATCAGGGTTCACGCCTTTATGCGGTTCTTTGCCAAAGAAGTCTTTGACGATTTCCTGAATTTTCGGCATCCGTGTCATACCGCCGACCAGAATCACGGCACTGATTTCCGATGCTTTCACACCGGCATCTTTCAGCGCGGCCTTGCACGGCTCCAGCGTGCGCTGAACAAAATCATCCACCAGCGCTTCCAGTTTCGCACGGGTCAGTTTGACCGTCAGGTGTTTCGGACCGGAGGCATCCGCCGTGATAAAGGGCAGGTTAACTTCCGTCTGCGTTGTTGAAGACAGTTCGATCTTGGCTTTCTCCGCTGCCTCTTTCAGGCGCTGCAGGGCCAGCTTGTCTTCGCGCAGGTCGATACCGTTTTCCTTTTTGAACTCGTCAGCAAGGTAATCAATGACACGTAGGTCAAAATCTTCACCACCAAGGAAAGTATCACCATTTGTAGCTTTCACTTCAAAGACGCCGTCGCCGACTTCCAAAACGGAAACGTCAAAGGTACCGCCACCAAGGTCATAGACAACAATCGTGCCGTTTTCGTCTTTATCAAGTCCATAAGCCAGTGCAGCCGCTGTCGGCTCATTGATAATGCGCAGCACTTCCAGACCGGCAATTTTACCGGCATCTTTCGTTGCCTGACGCTGGCTGTCGTTAAAATAGGCAGGAACGGTAATGACGGCTTTCTCGACTTTTTCACCAAGATAAGCTTCCGCCGTTTCTTTCATTTTTTGTAAAATGAAGGCACTGATCTGGCTGGGGGCGTATTTCTCGCCATCCGCTTCAACCCATGCATCGCCGTTTTCGCCTTTCACGATTTTATACGGCGCTTTTTTCGCCATATCCTGTACTTCGGCCTCATCAAAACGGCGACCGATCAGGCGCTTAATCGCGTGCAATGTGTTTTCAGGGTTGGTAACAGCTTGACGCTTTGCAGGCTGGCCGACAAGGCGCTCGCCACCTTCGGCAAAAGCAACCATTGACGGCGTTGTCCGCGCGCCTTCTGCATTCTCAATAACTTTGGGTTTATCGCCGTCCATAATGGCGACGCAGGAATTAGTCGTACCGAGATCGATACCAATGACTTTGCTCATGATATTACTCCTTTTGGCAAATATTTCGGGACAATCCTGACCATTCAGCAATTATCCGCTATTCCCTATTTTGCGCTGCGCCTTAGAGAACCGCCGCGCAAAACACCTTTTCTTCACCGGAACTATACGCATTTCACAATGAACATGCAAGCACCGATACCCCATTATACCATAAAATTGCCGCAACGCAATATTTCCTATGGAAAATAAGGCTGATTTGAGAGGTTCTGCACAAAATTTGCACAAAATAACCTTATCCGTGCCATAACTTTATTGCCGCTCTGTGGCATGCTGTTATGCAGGGATTATTTGCCTTTCAGGCGCTTTTGCGCTATAGGCTTTTGTTGTTACATTTTACGAAGGAAAAGGACAATAAATGGACAAGCTGAAAATTGAAGGCGGCTATCCGCTGAATGGCGAGATTACAATCAGCGGTGCAAAAAACGCCGCACTGCCTTTGATGTGCGCTGCATTGCTTAGCGCCGACACACTGGTACTGGAAAACGTGCCGGAACTGCACGACATTTCCTCCCTCATTGACCTGCTGGAAGATATGGGCGCAAAAACTACCCGCACAGGCACAAAGCTGGAAATTGATGCCGCCCCAGTCAACAGCACCACCGCCCCCTATGACCTTGTCCGCAAGATGCGCGCCAGCGTTTTAGTACTCGGGCCGCTGCTGGCACGTTTCGGCACAGCAAAAGTTTCCCTGCCCGGCGGCTGTGCCATCGGCACACGTCCCGTTGACCTGCATAT
>SBHI01000125.1 GCA_006226225.1 Alphaproteobacteria bacterium | reverse complement strand
GTGCCGCCTTGATTCTCGAATTGCACGCCATGCATCAGCTCATGCGCAATCAAATGCACCATTGTATTGAGTGATGCGGCATTCGGGTTAACACGCACGACACGGCTGCCCGCCGTAAACGATGCCAGCGCATAAGAATCTTCAAAACGGAATCTGACTTGACGGCGTTTTGCCCAGTCATACAGCTCCGCCCCCAGCGGGCTGTGTTTGCGCATCAGCTCCAGCGCTTCCAACATCAAGGGCATATGGACGCGCATATGGAACGGATCATCCAGCGTCGTATATTCCGCCGGAACCGGTTTGAAAGCATTATTCTCCGGCCTTGCATCCGCTATAATACCTGTTTGCGGCTCATTTTCCTGCATTTCACATTCCTGTTTCTCATTTGAATATTTAACATAATACACCATTTAAGAAAGAAAAGTCAAGTTTTTCCCGCAGAAAAAGCGCTAATATCAATTATTTGGGAATCTAAAGCAGGATCAGTCGTCAATCAGCACGGCAAGATCATGAGCGATATCCTCCGCGCGATCGCTTTCGCGGAACATCGCCAGTTTGCCGTCCGGCGACAGCAGATAGAAATATGAAGAATGATCAATCACATAGCCATCCTCAGCAGCGGCATTCTCTGTCCTTTTGGCATAGACGCGGAACAATTTGATCAGATGCTCCGCCTGTTCCGCGCTGCCCGTCAATCCAATGATACCGCTGTCAAAATCCGCCAAAAAGGCTTTCATCACCTCCGGCGTGTCGCGCGCGGGATCGGCTGTCACGAAAAGCGGCGCGATTTGCGCGGTTGTTTCCGCAGGCAGTTTTTCTAGCACATCGCCGATTTTCACCACCGCCCCGACACAGATATCCGGACAATGACTAAAACCGAAAAACAGTAATTTGTATTTTCCCGGCCAGCTGTCTTGGGTCACGGTTGCGCCGTTATGGTCAACCATTGTGAAGTCACCGCCGTAATTCACATTCGGACGCACGGCAACACGCAGGTTATCCGCTGGCTGACTGACGCGCTGTGACGGTGGCAACGCATTTTGCGATACAGGACGCAACGCGACAAAAGCCACAACCCCGACACATACGGCGGCGAGCATTAAAAATCCGAGAATAAGTTGCTGTTGTTCCTGTTTCATTTACAGGTTTTGTATCCCCTTTACCGCAGGCTGTCAAATGCCGAAATCTGGCACAGCCCAAGCGCTTATCCCGGAGACCACACGAATTTGTAAATGACAACACCGGTGATCAGCAAAGCATAAAACACGGGAATCGCGATTCTTCTGAACCAATACAAGACCCCGGTCAATGCAATCGGTACCGGCAGTGTCAGCAGCTGATACCAGACCGGGAAATCATCAAATTTTTCCCCCAATTCCAGTTTTTTGCCAAAAAATATGCCGACTTCCAACCCTGCGCCAAACAGCATAATAAAGGGGAAAGCAATGATCAGGAAAAAGCCTATTTTATGACCGATATTGGTCATTTCTCCTGAATATTTCTGACGATTCAGGTTTTGCTGCTGCGCTTCTTGCATGCGCTTGCGGGCCAGCAAACCTTCGGCTGCGCCCGCTTTCGACATATCCGCGATCCCTGTCGAACGCGCTTTTTCGTATTCATCCATTGCTATTATTTCTTTCTGGGAATTAAGAACGTCTAACTTCTATTATACACCCGCTTGACATATTTTCAAAAAAATATGCACCCTGCCCCCGCATTATATGTTTTTTGTTCAAATACGCTGTTGACAATATGGAAATATGTGATATACCTTATCGACAGATAATGATATGACAATTATTATCGCGAAAACGGCAACATATTTTATTTAGAGGACGGCAACATATTATGACTCAGACACTTACGAACCAATTCCCGAAAAAAGATGAACCCACATTGATGACACCGGATACGTATCGCGCCACGCTTGAAAAACTGCTGGCCGAAGGCGAAGGCCGCGGCAAAACAGTCAATGTCGGCGCTTATCTTCTGGAAGACATCAAACTGGTCACGGAAACCAGCAGCGGAAAAGACGAAACCGCCAAAACCGTGAAAGTTGAAAAACTCTATATTGTCATGGATCTTGACCAGTATAAAAGCGAGCATGTCCGCGGTCTGGTCGTCAAAGACATCGCTAAAAACTGGGGCGGCAAAACCATCGGTGAGCGCGACCTCGATTCGGCTGATTTCAAAGGCCCGGGTATCTGGACCATCAAACAAGGCTCTTTCGAATTCGACTATCTGAAAGCCGATGCCGATGACCGCACAAACAGCCTGCACGTTCCCAATCCGGACGCTTTCCGCGTTTGTGACACGGTTGACGAAACCGTCATCATTCCCGTGCAATGGGGCACCTTTACAGTCGAAGCCGGCGGTACGCTCGCTATCCGTGAAAAAGACGTTGCGGAACTTGCCGAAGCACTGCAATCCATCCGCGCGGGCAAAGCCACGGCGGAGGAAGCGCTTTACACGCAGGATGACAAAGGAAACACCGTCGCACGTTTCGATATTTACGGCATGGAGCCGGGCTTCCTTGAAAACAACTATGATCCGGTGGAACTGAAGCAGGAAACGCAAGCCGTAACCGCTGCTTTCAAAACCGCACCGGCACAGCCGCAAGGCAAGAAAAAGGGCTTTGGTCAATCCCGTTAAACGGTCAAGACCTTTCAAGACATATGAAACAGGGGCTGGTAACAAGCCCCTGTTTTTTTGCCTTCGCCTGCCAGTATAAAAACACCCCTCATTTAATTGACATAATTATACATTGCGTGTTATATTGAAAGCTCAAGTAATAAGGCGGTTTTAAAGGGTAAAAGGTCTTTTTTTATGCGTGAAACCAATCTCGCGGAAGTGTTTGCCGAGCGCGCACCTCCGCCGCCCCTCATGGCGGCGGAGGAGTATCACGCGCTGCTGGAAACACTACTGACAGACGGTTCCGGCTATGGCAAAACAAAACCCGTTGCCGCCTATCTTTTGCGCAATCTGCGTCTGATGAGTGCCGATTCCGGCGAAGAATCAGAAGTCGAGATCAAACCGCTTTACCTTGTCATGGATCTGGAAGAGTGGCCGAATGAGTACGGGCGCACCCTCGCCCTGAAAGACATCTGGGAGCAATACATGTCCCGCATGATCGGCGAACAGGACATGAACACGCCCGACTTCAACGGCCCCGGACTATGGACCGCCAAACAATCCTCTTTCGATGAGGATTACCTGCGCCGCGAAGGGCTGGATGAAAAAGGCAACCGCTATAATCTCTATGACCCCGACCCCGATGCCTACCGCCTCTGCCTGCCGGTCGGAAAACGTATCACCGTTCCCGTACAATGGGGAACATACACCATCGGCAAAGGCGGCACGCTTGCCCTGCGTGAAAAGGATGTCCCCGAACTCACGGAAGCTTTACAAGCCGTACGCAGCGGTAAGGCCACGATCGAAGACGCTTTATATACCAAAGATAAACAAGGAAACACCGTCGCCCGTTTCGATGTCTACGGCATGGAACCCGGCTTTCTTGAAAAGAATTATGGCGGTGTCACATTAAAACCGGAAACGCAGGGAATTCTAACCGCTTTTACCCACCGCTCCCGCGCTCCGGAACAGCAAGGCAAACGTCCCGGCCGTCGCCGCTAGGGTATTTGCTTTTTACGCCGCCTTTCCTCCGGCCCGGCAGGGCCAGGAGGGCGGTCTTTTTTGGGGAATAGCCACCGCACCAGCCCCAGCAATATTCCGATAAGGAACCAGCGGAACACGGATTGCAGACGGTCAAAAATACCGCGATCAATCCGTGCGGTTTCCGGGTCGTCTTTCAAATACAGCAGTTCCGCCTTCTCACCTTTGGCCAATGATATTCCGTCCAAAGCCGTGATGCCGTGCGTATCCCGCACCAGCACATCACCGCCATCCCGTTTCAGGAAAAAGACCAGAGGTTCGGAAAAAAACACCCC
>SBHI01000142.1 GCA_006226225.1 Alphaproteobacteria bacterium | reverse complement strand
GGGCCGCGCAGAATGTTGCCGCCGATCCCGGTTCCCGCCGCTAGTATCAGCAGGAACAGCATCACACGCCCGAAATTATCGTCATCACTGTAATAACGTGTGGTTTCACGGCTGAGATCCGTTGCCAATTGCTGGGGTTTGTCCTTATAAGCTGCGACATTCATATTCGCCATGGTTTCATTTAAAACCGCGGCATCTGTTTCGGAAAAACCCAACTCTGCCCGCGTTTCTTCGCCAATATTCTTTTCAAAAGCCTTCAGCAGATCATCCTTATCCGCTTCCGACAGTTCCGGTGAAATATGCACCGCCGTCAGCCAGTTTTTCGCGTCATTATTAAAGAGACCGGCAAAACCGTCGGGGAGTTCGACGGCCGCAGCCTTTTCAGAGACGATACTTTCCCCCGTATTCAAAAGCTGCTCAACCTGATTATTCAGCTGATAGGTTTTCAGAACATTTTGCTGGGCAACCAATTGATCATGGCGCGCATCAAGATCACCCAGTGTCTGTTCAAACTGCGACATATAGGCATCACGGTTCGGCCCTTCGGTGTTCTCCATATTGTCAAAACCGACATTCCACGCCGTCAGACCGACAAGCGCCGCAACAACCGGAAAATAAACAATGCCGCGCGCAATCAGATTGTTTTTCACAGGTGTGTCGTAATCCCGGTACCGGTAATGCATATCGCTTTCCCTTGATAAAAATGAAGGTGTTTTTTACCATAGCGTGCATCTTATGTCAATCATAACCTGCGCGGAAAAGCATTTTAAAACCGATAAAATTCAGCCCCGTATCTTGTCATCGCGGAAAAACTCCGATATACATTTCTCAAAGGATTTTCAACGAGTCTTCAAAGGTGTGCGTAAAATGTCCGAAGCTAAAGATCTGCCGATTTCATGGGAAGAATTTCACCGCCATTCCAAAGTACTGGCATGGCGTTTATTGGAACAGCACGGGGAATGGAAAGGCGTGATTGCCATCACCCGCGGCGGTCTTGTTCCTGCGGCAATTATCGCCCGCGAACTGGATGTCCGCCTGATTGAAACCCTGTGCGTTGCCAGCTATGACCACAAAGATCAGGGCGAGGCCAATATCCTGAAAAAAGCGGATCTGGCCGGTGACGGTGAAGGCTGGCTGATTATCGATGATCTGGCCGATACCGGAAAAACGGCAAAGATCGCCCGCGAGCTGATGCCGAAAGCGCATATAGCCACCATCTATGCCAAGCCCGAAGGCTTGCCGACGGTCGATACCTTCATCATGGAAGTCAGTCAGGATACATGGATTCATTTCCCCTGGGATGTTGAGCTGAAATTTGCGCAACCGCTGGCCGACCAGAAAAAAGCGGTTTGATTGTAAAGCGCTCTGGCATTCTGCCGACGGATGGTTAAAATAAAAACGCGACGGTAAAAAACAAGAACAATAACAAGGTAAGAGAACACGGCCATGAACATGGAAACCAACAAGATTTTCGCAGCTCTGCTGGTTGCCGGCATTATCGCAATGCTTGGCGGATTTATCTCCAGTCTCGCGATGCATCCGCATGAGTTGGAAGAAGCCGCTTATGAGATTGAAGCCGCTGAAGACGGCGCTGGCGGCGGGCACGAAGCCAGCCCTGCGGAAACCGGCCCTGAATCGATTACCGATCTGATGGCTTCTGCCGATATCGAACGCGGCAAGAAACTCTCGCGCGCCTGCATGACCTGTCACACAATGGATCAGGGTGGCGAATCCCGCCAAGGGCCGCCGCTGTGGGGTGTTGCCGGACGTTCGGTTGCCAGCATTGGCGGCTTTGCCTATTCCGATGCCATGAAAAGCTTTGGCGGCAAATGGGATGTGGAAAACCTGAACCACTTCCTGTGGAATCCGAAGAAAACAGTCTCCGGCACCAAGATGAACTATCGCGGTGTTAAAAAACCGGAAGACCGTGCCGCTTTGGTCGCGTTCCTGAAATCTTTGAAATAACCTGTCCGCCCGCTCTATCGGGTTCTGCCCGCTTTCGCTATAATGAAAGCAGGCGGGAGATTCGCGCCCGCCGCATCGAAGCCAAATAAAGACCACCGAAAAAAATTAAGGGAGAGCCGCCATGAAGCAATATCTTGACCTGATGAAACATGTGCTGGAAAAAGGCGAACACCGTGAAAACCGGACAAGTATCGACACGATCAGCACCTTCGGTTATCAGTGCCGCTATGATTTGTCCGAGGGCTTTCCCCTTGTCACCACAAAGAAGATGCATCTGCGCTCCATCATTCACGAATTGCTGTGGTTCCTAAACGGCGACACCAATATCGCCTATCTGAAGGAACACGGCGTGCGTATCTGGGATGAATGGGCTGATGAAAACGGCAATCTGGGGCCTGTTTACGGTGCGCAATGGCGGTCATGGAAAACCGCCGGCGGCGACAGTGTCGACCAGATCACCCATCTGATTGACCAGATCAAAAACAACCCCGACAGCCGCCGCCTGATCGTTTCGGCGTGGAATCCGGGTGAAGTCGAATATATGGCGCTGCCGCCCTGTCACTGCCTGTTCCAGTTTTATGTGCTGAACGGCAAGCTGTCCTGTCAGCTGTATCAGCGCAGTGCGGATGTTTTCCTCGGCGTACCGTTCAATATCGCCTCCTATGCGCTTTTGACAATGATGATCGCCCATGTGACGGGGCTGGAACCCGGTGAGTTTGTCCACAGCTTTGGTGATGTGCATATTTATGCCAACCATGTCGAACAGGTGGAAGAACAGCTGACACGCGTGCCCAAGCCGCTGCCGCAAATGATTATCAATCCGGATGTGAAAGATATTTTCAGCTTTAAATTCGAAGATTTTACCCTGCGTGATTACCGTTTTGATCCGCATATCGCTGGCAAGGTGGCGGTATGATGCATAAAGGCTTCAAGATTTCGCTGGTTGCCGCCATGTCGGAAAACCGTGTTATCGGACGCGCCAATGATATTCCGTGGCGGGCGAAAGGCGATTTCCGCTTTTTCAAAGAGGCCACCATCGGCAAACCGCTTATTATGGGGCGCAAGACTTTTGAATCCCTTGAAAACGGCGGCACGCAGCCTTTGCCGGGGCGTCCGAATATTGTTGTGACGACGCGGAAGGATTATCAATACGACCATCCTGATGTCAGCATCCATCACAGCTATGACGATGCTTTGGATTATGCTGCAAAACTGGCGGAAGAAATGGGCGTTGATGAAATCTGCATCGGCGGCGGCGCGGAGATTTATAAATTATCACTGCCGACAGCAGATATTATTCATCTGACGGAAATTCACTGCACTGTTGAAGACGGTGATACGTTTTTCCCCGCCTTCCCCAAAGATGACTGGCAGGAAAGCCGCCGTGAATTTGTTGCGGCTGAAGAAGGCGACACTGCCGATTACAGTTTCGTGACATGGGAGCGCCGCAGCGCGTGATCTTTTAGCGGGACGGGCCGCGATTGCGGAGATAGCCGCGTAGATGCCGCTGTTTCATTTCGCGGCTGGTGCCTTTCAGATGTTTTAAAATCATTCTGGCGCCGTCATGGAAATTGGCGCGTTTTTCCGCCAGCATTTGCGCCGTCTGGCCCTTTTTGTTTTTGATGGACGGGTCAGCACCTTTTTGCAGCAGTACCAGCGCGACTTTATCGCCGGAATTATCGGCGGCAACCGTCAGCGCGGTATCGCCTTCCTTATCCTGAATGTCGGGTTTCGCGCCTTTTTCCAGCAGCAGTCTTGCCGCGGCGGCCTCACGCCAATGCGCCGCCGTCATCAAGGCTGTCACGCCATAGCTGTTGGTTTTATCCAGCGCAGCCCCTGCCGTGATCAGCATCTCCATCAAATCGGTGCGGCCGCTTTCCGCCGCCAACATCAGCGGCGTGTCATCGCCGTCACCATATTTGCCCTGATCGGGATTGACGCCCGCATCCAGCAATACGGCAACGGATTCTTTCGATCCGCTATGCACCGCATACAT
>SBHI01000161.1 GCA_006226225.1 Alphaproteobacteria bacterium | reverse complement strand
CGGCGATAAAGCCCAGAAAGAACATCACGATCATAAACCAAGGCTTGGTTCCAAGCCATGAATCGAGCATATATCCGAGAAAAGCCCCGACACCGACTGCTGCGACCAGATCCGTCGCGGCGCGGAGACCGGCTCTTGCGCCATCAGGGATGACATTGTGTTTCCCGCCGGAACCCGCGTTCCCTAGGCGGCTCTCCTCTTCCCGTGCCTTTGCGTCTGCAATCCGTTTTTTAAGGTCGTCAGGTGTGCCTGTCATGCTCGCCTTTTACCGTAAATTCCCTCTTATCCTGCGGATAGCAAAGGTTTTCTGCTCTTGCGCTTCGCACAGTACTTTTCTTGTCTGCGTCTGTCAATATTTTTTCGCGTATTTATTTCGCATCTTTAAAAGGATAGGGGATTTTGTGCGCAAATTTTTCCGCCGCGCAAAACGGGCGGATGAAAAACGGCGGAGAGGAGAGGGAAAAGGTGGCGACCCCGGTAGGACTCGAACCTACAACCATCTGCTTAGAAGGCAGGTGCTCTATCCGGTTGAGCTACGGGGCCGTCTGTTAAATTATATACGAAAACCCTTGAACGGGCGAAGATTTTTAGCCGGTCTTCTTATCCGTATCTTCCGGCGGGCGGTATTTGAAATTGTCGAGATAGCTGCGCGGGCGTACTGTGCGCTGCTTGGGTTCGGACAATGTATAATCCCAGCCTTTTTCCTCGGCAAAGGCGATCGCGGCCGCCTTGCTTTCAAATTTGAGCCGCACCTGATTGAGCGTGTCGCCCGAGCTGACCCAGCCGATGACATCTTCGGGAACGCGCGCGGTTTCCGTTTCATATTCCAGCACCCATTTCTGCATATTGGCGCGGCCGGACTGCATGGCGGATTTGGACGGTTTGTAGATTCTGGCTTTCATTGTCCTTTAAAATCTCCTTTGTATTTCTGACTTATTTATAGCGCGAAACCGCACAGGTCAAAAGAAAAAAACCCGCCTGCATAAGTCCGGGCGGGTTTTTGTCTGATTTTGACGTATTTTTCCGTCAGGTGCGCTTGAAGCCGGGGAAGCTTTCCGGTTTTTCCAGCGGCCCGATACATTCCGTGCTTGTCGCCCTGCGGCCGGGGTCACGGCGGCCGTTGCCGTATTCGTATTTGGCGGCCTGCGGTTTGCCCAGCGTGGTTTGCAGATAGGCATTGTCCTGATAGTTGAAACTGCCTTCGATGACCGGCGTGCATCCGGCAAAGCAGAGCAACAGGTTATGCGAAGCGTTCAGAAATTTGATCGGCGTTTGCGGCAGACCTTCCAGCGACAGCAATTTGTTGTTGGAAATATCAATGCCGCCTTCGACCTTTACATTTGTCAGATCGGGCAGGCGGCTGATGCCGAGACCGCGCAGAGACAAATCGCCCTTGACGGTAAAACTGCCGTCATCGTTTTTCTTGTAATGGGCGCCGACGGCTTGCAGCATTTCCTCGGTATCTTCGGGAAGGCGCGTGCGGTTCTGGAATTCCTGATAGGATTCGCAGCCGGAACGCAGGCTGAATTTACCGACCTTGCCGCGGTTGAAATGTTCCTCGGCAAAGCGGTTGACCGCATCGACAAAGCCCGGATGGTGAAGTCCGATCGGGTTAAAGGTCATATAGATCGTATCCGTCTTGTCGTCACCGGCCTCCTGTTTTTTTGCTATGAGTTTCTGGAACCAGCCGGTTGCACCCTCGCTTTGCTGCGGGTCGCTGTCATAAGGTTTCAGATTGACGCGGCCAAGCGGGTTATTGATATCCGGGTCTTTGTCGGAGATCAGATAAGCGGCCACGACACCGATATTAATCTCGCTGATCGCGTTGCTGACGGCGGAATAACTGCCGCTGCGGCAGCTTTGCCAGCCGCGCGCAAAAGAGGCGCGGGCAAGGTCTTCATAGCTGCGCGTCAGAACAACCATTAGATTATCCGCCGTGCGATACGGGTCTTCCGTATAGGTTTTCAGCAGGGTCGGGTTGTCTTTCAGGATTTTGCCGATTTTGACGGTGTTTTTGCGGTTGTCTTCCGCATAGCCCGCGGCGTAATCCTTGATCGTATAGCCCTTGGCCTCGACATGTTCGCGCACATAGGGCAGAAGCGGGGAGGAGCTGTAATCGGAGAGTTTGAAATAAAGGCGTTCGCCGCCTTCAAACAGCTCGTCCAGCTGTGCCTTGCCTTCGGAAACGGCGGTTTTTTGTCTTGCCGCACGCTTTTTCTCTTCGGCATTGAACCATGACATATCCGGCTCCGAACTGCCGCGTTTGCTTTCCAGCTGGCTTTCCAGCTCCTGCGCCAATTCGTCAAGTTCGCTCAGCAAGGATTTCGTTTTTTGCTGCAACGCTTCCGGCCCTTCTTCAAAAGCGGCTTTCAGCGTTTTCTGGTTCATTTTCTGGCGGGTGCGGACAAGTGCGATACAGTAATCCGTTGCCGCTTTGCGCAGCGCATCGTCACTGCCTTCGGGCAGGGCGCCGTTTACCGTTTCCGCAATCTCGGACTTGAAACGGGTGTGAAGTTCTTCTGCGGCCTCCTTGCCGATGGCGGTCATCTCGCCGTGGATGAAGGTCTTTCCGCCGCCATCTGCTGTCTGGGCGGTTTGAAAGCTTTCCGTGGCTTTTTTCTCCGGGGCAGCGGCTGCTGCGTCACCGTACTGCTGCGACATGGTCTTCTCCTCTTACTTCCAGTGAAAGACTGACATTTCCCTGCGCATCCTGATTGTCTTCCAGAATGGCGGTGATTTCGGACATGGCTTCGTCAACCGAATCGGACGTGCCGTGCAGTTTTTTATCCTGTGCATCAATATGGAGATGCCAGACGACCCCTCCGCTGAACAGCATACTGTTACCATTGACCTGAAATAGACGGATTTGCAGTAGTTTATTGTCGAGACTGTCAGGTTTTAAAATATCTTCCAGCTGCGACTTGGCATCATTTTTCATGCGAGAACACCCTCGGTTATTCAAATTTTTTCGTCTTCGGGCCGCCGTGCCGCAAAAGACAGATAACTATCATAAACACACAACTGTTTACATAACATTAACACATGAAAAATGTCAAGAGGATGGCGTGTAGTGTGCTGATAAAAAAGAAGAAAATAAAACGCTTAAAAACGGTAATTCAGGCTGACGGCACCGAACAAGTCGTTTTCTTTTTGCGTTTTATAGGTTCTGGTGCGGTGATTCAGGGTGTAGCTGATGCGGAATTGTTGCACGGTCAGGGCAAGACCGATGCTGCTGTCGGCGATGAAATATTCCTTGGAGACATTCGGGCTGTTACGGAAGCTGTTACCGTCCAGAAAGATATTGCGGGCAACGGCGCGGGTATCAATACCGCCGAATAGAAACCAGCTCCAGGTCTTTTCGGGGGTTTCGAAATAGCCTGTGCCAGGCATGGCGGGGCGCACGCGTGCAGGCGCATCCTGCCAACGGTCGTGCTCTGGTGCGAGGCGGAAGCCAAAGCCCGTATTGGCGAATGTGTGGACATTGCCAAGTGTTACGCCGATATGCGGTGCGGCGGAAAGGCGGAAACCGCCAGCCGAGGCTGTCATAAAGGCTGGCCAGCGCCTTTGCCAGCCCAGCATCAGTGCGGGTTCGTTTTTAATCTGGTTATGCCAGCCGCGCGGGGTCGGGCTGTCGGAAATATGTTTATGGACGAATCTCTGCGCCTGTTTACCCAGAGCCCAGGGGCCGACAACGCCGAGCGAGGCTTCGATTTCGTCAATATGGCGGTGCGTCAGTGTCGCCATGCCGATGGAGGCGTAAAGATGCGCCGCCCACGGTCTGTCGCCCGGCATCATCACCGGACTGCTGATATTGTCGGGTGTGTAGAGGTTTTGCCCCAGCGAATAGAAAATACTGGAAGTCTGGTTAATGTCAAAAGTCGGAATCAATGCGGCGATCCGGTGCGCGGCATCGGGGAAGTCGGCATTGACGTTGAAATAGGTCAGGCGCAGCCCGTTGGTATAGTTGCTGTCCGTACCATTGCCGAACATATCGTTTTCAAGCACAAAGGTGAAAAAATTGGTTTTGTCTTTGTCGAGAATGCTTTGCGGCAGATCATCCGTCAGCGACGGCTCTTCCTGTACGGCAGGCGGTGCTTCCGCGGCGCAGGGCTGCGGAAGGGCAAAGGCCAGTAGAAGAACGAAACAGAAATGTAAAACACGGCGCAGCGTCATCCGCCTATCATACATCTCTTTGCGGATCATGTCCCCGTTTTCGGTGCCTTTTTCTTTTGTCCGGTTTTGGTATTTACATTGACCGCAACGGGTTTGTCGCCGTAAAAGGCGGAACCGTAAGCCTCCAGCGTGACAGTTTCATCCTTTTTAATATTCATGGATTTGCACTGTTTCTCGTTGAAATAGTCGGAGAGCTTGATGCTTTGCTGTGCGCTGCTCATATTAAACAGGCACAGAATGCTTTGTTCTTTGCTTTCACGCACGAAACCCAGCAGCGGTGCGGGGATGTTATCAACCACGCTCGTTTTGCCTTTTTGCAGGGCGGGCTGCGCTTTGCGCCATTTCAGACGGTCGCGGGTGAAATTCAGCATGGAATTCGGGTCTTTTTCCTGCAGGTCAACCGCGCGGTTTTTATGAGATTCCGGTGTGGGCAGATAAGGCGCATCAGACTCGCTGAAGCCGAGATTCTTTTTGCTGCTGTCCCAGGGGAAGGGGGTGCGGGCGCCGTCACGGCTGTGCTCCAAGCCTTTTGTGTGGGCAACGGGGTCTTGCAGTTTGTCCAGCGGGATATCTTCGGGGATGCGCGCTGCGGGCAGGCCGAGTTCTTCGCCTTGGTACATGCAGAAACTGCCGGGAAGCGAGATAAAAAGATCCATCAGCTGCCGAACAGCTTTATCCTTGTTCTCGTCCGCAACGTGTTTTGTCATACGGGAAGCGGAGCGCGGAATGTCATGGTTGCTGGCGGAGTTGCAGTTGCCGCCTTCGGGGAAGTGATGCTCCAGATGTTTCACCATACCGGCAACACGGGCGGCATCGGGATATTCCCAGATACTCATCAGCGCATTGGTATAGCACATATCCAGACCTTTTTCGGCATCGACATAGGAGGCCGCAACCGGTACGGAATCGCCGCCGCCGTCAGGGCCGGAAATCGCTTCGCCCAATGTGGTTTTCTTGTCCTTATAGCTGTCCATCATCTCGCGGATGCGGGCAATGAAATGCACGGTGGAATCCTGACAGATGCTGTGCTGGAAATACTGTTCTTCCCAATGTTCGGAATCGCGCGGCCATTGCCCGTCGCGCCACGGGTTATTGCGCAGATCGGGATCATGATTGGCAAAAGGCATTGCATCAAGGCGAAAGCCGTCAACGCCCATATCCAGCCAGAAACGCATTTCATCCAGAACGGCATCCTGTACTTTTTCGATATTGTTGTTCAGGGCAGGCTGGCTGGCCAGGAAGTGGTGCAGATACCATTGCTCGCGTTTGTCATCCCAGTTCCATGCCGGGCCGCCGAAAACCGATTTCCAGTTATTCGGGGGCTGGCGGTTGCCGTGCTCGTCTTTATGGCCGTCATGCCAGACATAGTAATCTTCATAGGGTTCTTCGCGGTTGCGGCTT
The DNA here is from genome assembly GCA_006226225.1 of Alphaproteobacteria bacterium. GTDB lineage: Bacteria > Pseudomonadota > Alphaproteobacteria > Micavibrionales > CSBR16-224 > CSBR16-224. Next base: position 14,348 of record SBHI01000161.1, on the reverse strand, counting down.
TTTTCGAACCAGTCATGGTCATTGGCGGTATGTGCCAGGACGAAATCGGTATAAACGCGCAGGCCAAGTTCATGCGCTTTGTCCAAAATGGCCTTGAAATCATCGACTGTGCCGTATTTCGGATCAATCTCGCGGTAATCGGTAATGGCATAGCCGCCGTCGCCGTCCGGCTCCTTCGGGGTCAGGAAAACAGGGCTGATCCAGACGGCATCCACGCCCAGCGTGTCGATATAATCCAGCTTGTCCAGAATGCCTTTCAGGTCACCGAGGCCGTCGCCGTCTGAATCGGCGAAACTGGACGGGTATACCTGATAGATAACCTCTGACGGTCTATGTTCAGTCATCTTGCTCTCTCCGTTCGATAACTATCCGTAGAATGTCATATAGTGCAATATGTGCAATATGTAATATTCGCACTATATTATGTTATTTCGTGGAATTATGCTATAGAAATCGGTCGGAAAAGGAAAGAAAAAATTATCTGGAAAGCGCAGAAAACGGGATAGTAATCTGTTCTTAACGTATTTGCCTTATGCTTGGTAAAACAGGACCGTGTCAACGATCCTGAAAAGAATGATGTTTCAAAGCTGTAGCCGGTGGAGTTCATGCCGCATAAGGAAATCCGTTACGAAGACGTCTTTCATCAGTCGCCGCTGGCACGTGTGCTGGTCGAGCTGAAAGAGGACAATCAGCTCGTATTTGCCGATGCAAATCCGATGGCGGCGGAGTATTTCGGCAAGCCAGTGGCGGAGCTGGTGGATAAAAGCTTTGCCGAGCTTTTTCCCGGTGAAATGGCAGAACATCTGGAACAGTCCTGCCGCACCTGCATCCGTACAAAAAAACCTGTCGTTATCAACGCTTTGCCACATTTTCCGGGCGGGCTGCGCGTGCAGTCCTTTTTACTGAGCCCGATTTTGCACGGCGAAGGTGAAATGCGTTATATCAACATTGTTGCGCGTCCCGATGCCGGCGACCAAACCCAGCTGGAACAGGAGCGGGATGATGCGATTCTGCTTTTGACATCACTGTTTGATGCCAGCGGTCTTGGTATTGTGGTGACGGATGAGGACGGGCAGATTGTGCGCGTCAATGACGCCTTTATCGAAGAATTTGGCTGGGATCGGGATGATCTTCTCGGTAAGGATTTCACGATTCTGGTGCCGCCGGAGGACAGGCCGCTGTCACGTAAGCTGCATGCAGCCTTTATCCAGAAGGGGCGCAGCGGATCGCGGGAAATCGAGCTGATCCGCAAAGACGGGCGGTTGGCCGATATTTTGCTGTCCACCGTTCTGATCGAACTGAGCCAGAAGCGGCGCTATATGGTTTCCACCATTCGCGATATTACCGAGCGCAAAAATATGATCCGCAATCTGCAGCAGGCCAAAGATCAGGCTGATATTGCCAACCGCGCCAAATCGGCCTTTCTGGCCAATATGAGTCACGAGCTGCGCACGCCGCTGAATGCGATTATCGGCTTTTCCGAGCTGATTATGAATGAGACCTTCGGTCCGATTAATAACGACAAATATACCGAATATATGGGCGATATCCATTTCAGTGCGCGGCATTTGCTGGATATTATCAATGACGTTCTGGATATGGCGAAAATTGAATCGGGCAAGGTGGAGCTGATTGAGCGTGAGGTCAATATCGGTGATGTCTTCCAGTCTGTGGCGATTATTATGAATGAACGCGCCGCTGATACCGGTGTGGTGTTGAGCTTCGATATTGAAGACGATGTGCCGCCGATCCGCGCTGATCAGCGGCTGTTACGCCAAATTCTGATCAATCTTGTCTCCAACGCCATTAAATTCACGCCGAAAGGCAAACATGTGCGCGCCCGTGCCTTTATGTCGCCGGAAGGCTATATGCGTCTGTCGGTGGAAGATGAGGGCTGCGGCATTCCCGCCAATAAAATCCAGACCGTACTGGAGCCGTTCGGGCAAGCACATGACCCGCTGCATTCCAAAGGGCAGGGAACAGGGCTGGGCCTACCGCTGGCCAAAACCATGGTCGAGCTGCATGGCGGACATTTGCATCTGGTCTCAAAAGAAGGGGAAGGGACTTGCGTGTCTCTGGACTTCCCGCGTGAGCGGAGCGTGCAAGACCCGCTTTAGGCCTTGGCGGGTTTCTTTTTAACGGTTTTCTTTTTTGCAGGCGTTTTTTTCTTCGCGGCTGTTTTCTTGGGCGGAGCGGTTTTTTCAGCGGCACTAATAATTGGTGTATCGCTGCTGCTCCATTCTGAAATCAGCGAATAGGCGATCGCCAGCAGGGTCGGCCCGATAAACATGCCGATGAAGCCAAAGGCCGCGATGCCGCCGAAAACGCCCAGCAATACCAACAGGAAAGGCAGGGCGATGCCGAAACCGATGAAATACGGGCGCACGATATTATCGATCGAGCCGACCATGACGCCCCAGATGATCAAAAACAGTCCCATGCCGATCTGACTTTCGACAAACAGCCAGATGGCGGCGGGAATCCAGATGATGGAAGGCCCCATCGGCAGGAAAGATGCAAAAAAGGCCAGCATCCCCCAGAAAGCCGCACCGGGAATCCCCGCGATGACAAAACCGATGCCGACCAGCGTGCCTTGTACAAAGGCCGTGCCAAGCATACCGTAAACCACGCCGATCATGGTGTTTTTGCAAACATCCAGCAGGCGCTGGGCGCGTTCACCGATAAAACGGTCAAGCAGTACGCGTAATTGTTTTGCTACGGCTTCACCGTGACGGAAAAAGAAATAGGCAATCAGAATACCGATCAGCAAATCCAGGGCGCCGCGTCCGACATTCGCACCTGCGCCGAGTAATGTGTTGGAAACGGGCTCCGCATATTTCTGGATGGCACGGACAAGCGCGTCCTGACTGCCGAGATGTTCCGTCCACATGCTGGCAAGCTGAGAGCCAACACCGGGTAGATCCGCAATCCATGCAGGCGGGTCGCCGGCGCTTTTTTCAATGACTTTGATGACCAGCCCTTTTGCGCCGGCGAAATGGTCGGCGAGGCTGTTGATAAGAAACAGAACCGGCGCGATAAAGCATAAGGCCAGTAATGTCGTCATCAGAGAAGCTGACAATGTCGGGCGGTTATTCAGTTTTTCACGCAGCCATTCATAGGCGGGCCATGTCGTCAGGCACAGGATGACGCCCCAGAGCAGGGCGGGAATAAAGGGAAATAGAACAATGACACAGCCCCAGAAAATAAAGGAAAGCGCTGTGATGACCAGCACAAGATTGTAAACTCTGCTGCGTCCGAGGGGGGATTTTTTTGCGGTTGTCATTGTTTCCGGTATCCGTGAAAAACTTAGGCGGCAAGGCTATCCAGCAGGCTGGGTTGCTGAAGGTCGACGGAGACAAGCTGGGACACGCCCTGTTCGCTCATCGTGACGCCGTAAAGACGGTGCATCCGCGCCATGGTCATGCGGTGGTGGGTGATGACGACAAAGCGCGTACCCGTCGCGGCGGAAATTTCATCCAGCAGTGTGCAGACGCGGTCGACATTGCTGTCATCCAGCGGTGCGTCAATCTCGTCAAGGACGCAGATCGGCGCAGGGTTGGTCAGGAACATCGCAAAAATCAGTGCGATAGAGGTCAGGGTCTGCTCGCCGCCCGAGAAGAGCGATAAAACTTGCATCTTTTTGCCCGGGGGCTGTGCAAAGATTTCGACACCGGCTTCCAGCGGGTCTTCGGCATCCGTCATCTCCAAATGTGCCGTACCGCCGCCGAACAGGCGCGTAAACAGGTCGGAGAAATGTTCATTCACAACTTCGAACGCTTCCAGCAGGCGTGCGCGTGCCTCACGGTTCAGTTTGCTAATGCCCTGACGCAGACGGGTGATGGCAGCGATCAGATCATCTTTTTCACGCGTCATGGTTTCCATCTGCTGTGCCAGCTCTTCCGATTCCATTTCGGCGCGCAGATTGACGGGGCCCATATTTTCGCGTTCGCGCAGCAGGCGTTCCAGCTTGGCATGAACGGTATCGACATCCGGCAGATTATCAGCGTCTTCACCTTCAACTTTAATTTCAGCCTTTTCCGGCAACCCGTTGACAGTGCAGGAGAATTTTTCGTCAATCTGCTGGTTGATGCTGTCGCGCGTGTGCTGTGCCGTTTTGACGGCGGCGGTGGCATGGGCGCGATTTTCGCGGGCATCGGCCTGTGCGTTTTCCGCTTCTTTCAGGCGACGCTGTAAATCCTGCGTTGTGCTTTCCGCTTCCGCCAGCAGATCGGCGGCTTTGTTGCGGCGCGTTTCCGCCTCTGCAATTTGCGTCAGCAGTTTTTGCAGGTCGTCTTTCATCGTATCGGGGCGGGAGGCCAGTTCCTGCTGTTGCGTCAGCGCCTGTTCTTTCCGCTGCTCAAGATCTTCGCGGCGCTCCGCCATGCGTTCACGGCGTTTCTGCCAGCCGGACAGATCGCTTTCCATCGCGGCAAGGCGCTGGGTGCGGCTTTCGGCGGCGCCAAGCAGGCGGTCATAAACGGATTGCCGTTCCGCCAAATCCTGACGTTTTTGCGTCAGCTGGCCTTTCAGATGCAGCAGGCGTTCTTCGGCTTTTCCGTCATCCTTGATATCCTGCTGCTGTTTTTCGGCTTGGGAAAGGGCATCTGTAACCGCCGTGTGTTCTTCTTCGGTCTCGCTAATATTTTGCTGCATGGATTGCAGGCGCGAACGGGTTTCCGCATTGCGGTTGACCTCTGCCGTATGGTCACGGCGCAGCTGATGTAGCTCCTGTTCCGCTTCGCGCAGTAAGCGGCGCTGCGCGGCCAGCTGTTCTGCCAGTTCTTCGCGTTTTTCGCGTGCCTGTTTCAGGCTGGTTTCCGCCTTCTCAAGCTGTGCGGTGCTGGCATCCAGTGTGGCGCGGCATTCTGACAGGCGGTTTTTCTGTTCAAGCCGCATCGCGGAGGCATTCGGAGCTTCCTTGGTGATCACCAGCCCGTCCCAGCGCCATGCACTGCCTTCACGGCTGACCAGACATTGACCCGGCAGCAGATCGGCGATGATTTTTTCCGCTTCCGCATCGCTGTCAACAACGCCGATAAAGGCAAGGCGGCGTGCCAGCGTTTTCGGTGCACGGACAACATCGGCAAGCGGTTTGACGGTTTTGGGCAGCGGTGCAATCTCTTTATATTGCGGCAGGGATGTCCAATAAACGGGCGCGCCGCCGTCTTCGGGCGCATCGGCATCGCCGCCCAGTGCGACGGCTAGTGCTTTTTCAAAGCCGGTATCGACATCAATTTTGCTTAAGACCGGATCGGCATCTTCCGCGACATCATGCTGTTGCAGGATATTTTCCAGCGTGTCGATTTCGGTATTCAGGCGGGTATATTGTTTTTGCGCTTCGGAGACGTCGCCCAAAGCGGCTTCGACAACATCATCCAGCGCAATGCGCTTTTTATCCAGTTTTTCAATGCCGGATTGTATTTCATTGATTTGCTGTTCTTTTTCCTCACCTTTGGTGGCAATGTCTTCGCTGTTATCGACGGGGAGGTTTTCCTCCAGTGCGGCTTTTTCGGCCTTTAATGTTTCCAGCTTGTCCGATAGGCGCTGTTTGCGGTTTTGGTAATTTTCCACCTCTTGCGTGCGGCGCATTTTCTCTGCGGCGCTTTCTGCCAGTAATGCAGAAAGGTCTTCCTGCTCTTTTTCAAGCACGGTGACACTGTCCTGCAATTGCTGGATCATGGCAAGATTTTGTGCCAGCTCTTCACCGCTTTCACCGCCATCCTGTGACTTCAGTTTTTCGATTTCGGCGGAAATCTCGCGGATGCGGGTTTCGGTTTCGGTATGGCTTTCGCCTTCATGACCGATATCGGATTCGATTTGTGCCAGCGTGGCGGCATTTTGCGTCAAGGTGTCGTGCAGCTGTTGTGCCTCTTTTTCCAACATGCCGTGCGACAGTTTCAGGTGCTGCAGGGCGGCTGCGGATTCGGCCTCATCCTTGCGCAAGGCAGGCAGAATCGTGCTTTTTTCCGTATGTTCCGTTGTCAGTCTTGTGACCGCCAGCGTATGTTCGCGCACGGCGGATTCGGCCAGATTGAAAGCTTCCTCGGCGCGGGTGACGGCGGTGTCGGATTTTTGCCATTGCAGATACAGCAGCAAGGCTTCGGCTTTTTCAATATGGCCGCTGAGATTACGGTAGCGCGATGCCTGCCGCGCCTGTTTTTTCAAGCCCTGCATCTGGCTGTCCATCGTTCCCAGAACGTCTTCGACACGGGTCAGGTTGTTTTCGGCGGCACGCAGTTTCAGCTCGGCCTCGTGGCGGCGGACATGCAGGCCGGAAATGCCTGCGGCTTCCTCCAGCACAAGGCGGCGCTGTGTCGGTTTGGCACTGATCAGATCGGCCACACGCCCCTGACTGACAAGAGCGGGAGAGTTCGCACCAATGGAAATATCAGCGAAAAGCAGCTGGACATCGCGTGCGCGTGCGCTTTTGCCGTTGACGCGGAAAGCCGAGCCGGAATCGCGTTCGATTTTGCGGATAATTTCGATTTCATCCTCGCCGTTGAATTCGGCGGGGGCTTTACGTTTGTCGTTGTTCAGCCACAGGGATACTTCGGCGGTGTTGCGGGCAGGGCGTTTTTTGGTGCCGTTGAAGATGACGTCTTCCATGCCTTTACCGCGCATGCGTTTGGCGGAGCTTTCGCCCATCACCCAGCGCAGGGCTTCAACAAGGTTGGATTTTCCGCAGCCATTGGGGCCGACGATGCCGGTCATACCCGCGCCGATCTCCATAACCGTGGGATCGACAAAGGATTTGAAACCATGCAGTCGCAGTTTGGAAAATTCGACCATTCGTACTTCCTCGTTGTCTTCGAGGCGCTGTGCCTGATGCGCTGTCCGTTCTCTTCTGCGTACGGTTCGCGTCTATATGCACCCTTGTGTAAAACACAAGTCACACTCTTTCCCCGAAAGCGCGCAAGCCGTCTGTCTACGCGGCTGCTGTTCAGGGAAAGCGGCAAAGCACCCCCTCTTTGTATCTGATAGTGTTGTATTATGTGCGCGGCTTTAGCTTTTTGCAAGCTTTTATCGCAAAAGTCCTTCAATGACTTTTTGCATGGCTTCAAAACTTTGCGCACCGCTTAGGCTTTCCGCGCCGTAATTGAAGACAAAGGTCGGCGTTGATTTAACTTTCCACTGCGTCTGGCCTGTATGCATGTTCTGCAGGATATGGCCTTCCAGATCGCGGTTGTCGATGCAGGCATCAAAAGCGTCCTGACTAAGACCCGCGAGACGTGCGGTTTTGGCCAGCGCTTTCATCGGATCGTCATCACGCGTCCAGCGTTCCTGACTGGTGAAGAGAACCTCGACAAAGTTGAAATACATGCTGGGTGTTACGCAGCGTGCTGCCTGACTGGCGCGGAGTGCCAGACGGTCGAGCGGGAATTCGCGAAAAACCCAGTAGACTTTGCCGGTATCAATATAGGCTTTTTTGACATCATTGAAGGTGTTTTTGTGGAAGTTGGAGCAATGCTGGCAGGTCATGGATGCGTATTCGATGATCGTGACCGGTGCATTGGGATCTCCCAGCGAGCGTTCGGTGGTTGCGGCAATCATATCGACCAGCGGTGCTTCTTCACTCTCTACAGCTGCGGCTTCTGCGGGTTCTTCAGCGGGGGCTGCCACCGCCGCTGATGCTTCCGTGGCCGTATCTTCTGCAACAGAGGGCTGGGATGCGGAAAAAACAATAAAGACAGACAATGCGGCAATCAGGAGTGCTGCTCCGAAAAAAGCCGGGGTCTTCCAGAAGATCTGTTTCATTATATTTCTCCTTCGAATCAAAAGCTTCGTGTCATAAAGAAAAAGACGAACAATAGTTTTATACTACTGTTCGTCTTTTAAATAAAGGTTAAGTTAGACCTTTTGCAGATGGAGATTAGTTGACGCTTTCGCCTTCCTCTTCTTCCATCGGCATGTCTTCGGCATCGCTGCCTTCATCACCTTCGGTCATTTCGCCTTCATCTTCGGCGGTGACGTCTGTTTCTTCGCCATCTTCAGGCATAACGGCTTCTTCGCTCATGTCTTCATCAGCGGCGATACCGTCTTCGTCACCTGCGGCAGGTGCGATGTCTTCCAGCAGGACGTCTTCGCCAACTGTCAGAGCCGTTGTACCGGCATCAACACTTGTTTCAATGGTATTGGTCAGGTCGATATTGGTTTCGACTTGCGTACCTTGATTGCTGTAGACGAACAGAAGCCCGGCAACGGCAAATGCACCCAGTGCAAAAAGAGGTGTTTTGTTCATAGTCTTCTCCTAAAGTGTTTTAAGTAAATTACATCAAAGGCTTCCATATGTTTGCAATGTCACAGATTTTGCGATGTCGCAAATGATGCCTAGCAATTGTACATTTTGAAAACCGTCCGAAGTATATGACGAAGCGCTGAAAAAGCAATCTTTTTTTGTGGTCGCCGCGTGATTTATTTCCTATAGTGATGGGAACAGCAAAGAAAACAACAGGCGAAGAAAATGGAGCAGGCCGAAATCATTGATTTCATGCGGGAGGCAATTTGGCTGATGATCAAATTGTCCGCGCCGATCATGCTGATCGGGCTGACGGTCGGCGTTATTATCGCACTGGTGCAGGCGTTGACGCAAATTCAGGAAATGACTTTGTCCTTTGTCCCGAAAATGCTTGCGATTTTTGTGTCCATCTTTCTTTTCTTTCCGGCAATGGCGGCGGCGTTGCAGGCCTTTATGGAGATGATCGCGGATAAGATCATCTCTTTGGGATGAGGCGATGCAGCTTGATATTTTCGTTACGCAGAGCCTGTTTACCTTTCTGCTGATCTTCTGCCGTATCGGTGCGGCAATCATGATTATGCCGGGTATCGGCGACAGTTTCGTGCCGACCAATGTCCGGCTTTTGTTCACGCTGGCGGTCGCTTTTGTCATGACCCCCGTTTTATCTGCCTATCTGCCGCCGCCGCCCGCAGGGCTGCTGCCGCTGTTTGTGCTGATTGCCGCGGAAGTCGTTGTCGGGCTGTTTATCGGCACGGTGATGCGGATGTTGATCTCGGCTCTGGATACGGTCGGGATGATGATCTCGCTGCAATCGGGTTTTGCCAATGCGCTGGTGTTTAACGCGATTTCCAGCGGGCAGGGCTCGATCGTCGGTGCGCTGTTTTCAATGATGGGGGTTGTACTGCTGCTGGTCACGAATATGCACCACTTTTTGCTGATGGGCATTTTTGAAAGCTATGCGATGTTTCCAGTCAAGGAAGGCTTTTTGGAAACGGCCTCGATGGCCGATGTGATCGCGCGGACGGTCAATACGGCCTTTAATACCGGTGTGCGTATGTCAGCACCTTTTATTGTTGTCGGTCTGCTGGTTTATATCGGCTTCGGCCTGTTGGGGCGTTTGATGCCGCAGATTCAGGTGTTTTTTCTGGCGCTGCCTTTGCAGATTTTGCTGAGCCTTGTCACCTTGTCGCTGGTATTTTCGGCGGCAATTCTGTTCTGGCTGTCGGCTTATGAGGATGAGCTGATACGTTTTATGAATTATTAGAAAGCCTGTTTTCAAATGGAACAATGGGAAGATCGCGGTGTTGTCGTTTCGGTGCGCCCCCACGGGGAAAATGCCGCCGTGGTCACATTGCTGACGGAAAATCACGGGCGCTGGGCCGGATATGTGCATGGCGGGCAGGGCTCGAAGCATCGCGGCACACTGCAGATCGGCAATATGGTTACGGCGGAATGGCAGGCGCGGGTCTCTGACGGTTTGGGGCAGTACAAGCTGGAGCTGGAGCGTCCCTGGCCGAGTCTGGTCTTTGACAACCGCCGGAAATTGCTGGCTTTGCAGGCGGCATGTGCGGTGGCTGACCAGACATTGCCGGAGCGCGAACCTTGCCCTGCCGTCACGGCGGGGATGGATGCCTTTCTGGAGACATTGCTGGCGGAGGAAGATGTGTTTCTGCCCGCCTATATTTACTGGGAAACGGGGCTGCTGCGCGCGCTCGGTTTCGGGCTTGATCTCAGCTGCTGCGCGCTGACGGGGGAGGAGGAGAACCTTGCTTATATCAGCCCCCGCACCGGACGGGCGGCAACGGCGGCGGCCGCCGCCGTTTACAAGGATAAGCTGTTGCCTCTGCCATCTTTTCTCTGTGGCGGAAAGGATTGGACGGAGGAAGATATCTGTGACGGTTTAAATCTGACGGGGCATTTCCTACGTCACCGCGTTTTCGCCGCGACGCATCGCGATCTGCCCGAACCGCGCCTGCGCTTTGCCAATGCCGTGGCACCGAAACCGGAAGAAGAAGCGGTAACGGCCTAAAAGCGGACGTCAAAGGGGAATTGCAGCATCTGCTTTTCGGTGGCGTAGATCAGTTCCATATATTCGGGAATGCCGCCGATGGGCTCCAGCGTGACGCGCGTTTTTCCATCTTCATAATGGTACAGCACATTTTTCAGCGGCAGGATTTTCTTGGCCGCCGTGATGGGAACCAGATGCACGAGGCGTGAGGTGTCGCCTTCGATCAGGAAGGAGATGCGATCCTGCGAGACGGATGTAATGGTGGCGGCAATGCTTTTATCATAAGCTTCGATACGCCCGCCTAGATTCATGGCGCGTATGCTGGCGCGGTTCATTTTTAGCGGCATATGCACAACCAGTTTGCCGATAATGCCCGTAATTTTTTGACGCTCCAGCCCGCCGATCGGGTCGGAGGTCATAAAAGAAATGGAGGGGGCGCTCAGATATGGCGGCAGTCCTTCGCCAGCCTGTACCAGTTCGGTTGTCAGGAACTGGTGATCCAGCAGTTCAACGCTGCCCTGCGGCGTTCTGTAGCGTCCGATCACAAATTCGATACCGGTCAGGTTCCCCATTAAGGCAGGGCTGGCCGGTGCGGCCAAAGAGTATTTTGTTTCAATGCCGCGTTTTCTGCCGTGATATTTCAATTCCTTCAGGCAAAGTTGCAAGGGCGGCAGGGGAATGGCTTTGGTTTTTGTGCCGCAGAATTCTGCAAAATTGTTATAAAGCTGTGCATATTTGGGAAAATTGGCAGGGTTTTCCGGCTGCATCAGCATGGCTTTCCTATCATCTTTATCTGCATCGAAATGATTGAAAAAACTGTTGATTTCGAACGGGAATTCCTGCGGTTGTGTTTCGTCGGTATAGATGATTTCGGCACCGGCGATGCGGCCTTGAATGTCGCGGCTGACATTGCGCTGGTTTTTAAAGGCGCTGCTGCTGACCAGACTGCTGCGGTTGCGCAGCACATAGCCTTGTTCATTCAGGGCGTGAACGGCAAGGATGTGATTTTTGCGGCCTTCGACTGTGTATTTCAGTCTGTGTTCATCATTGTCACGGAAATAGAGGCGTGCGTTATCTGTTTTGACTTCCTGCTGGTCAAGCGGCGCCGCATAACGGACGGATTTGATATTTTGCGGCAGCTGCAGAGTCACGCGTCCTGTGATTTTGGCAATATCCTGCAGAGCCGCCTCGGGGATCAGGCGCAGCGTTTTACGCCCTTCAAGATAAGTGTGGGTGGAACTGGTGCCGTTATCGAATTCCAGACGGCTGTGCACGGCCAGCGGCGTCTCCCTGTTGTTGCTGTCCGTGCCGCAATCTTCTGCGGCCAGCAGATCTTCGCCCATACGGTCATAAACGCCGCTGATTTGCACGGTGGCGACGGCGCTTGCATCATCATCAATATTGAGATTGTCGGCAGGGATGTTTTTCAAAGACTCACTATGCACTTTCAAAGTCAGCTCTGTTATGGTTCTGCCGTGTTGTGTGATCAATGCCGCTTTTTCAACCGCGATACCGAAAGGCCCTGCTGCGGCATCCGCTTTGATAAAGACATTGGCGGGAGAGAAGGCGGGAAGATTGTCCCGCGTGTAGTTTTCCGAGAATTGCGGCAGCTCCCGCTTTGGCACGGTATCTTCACGCTGTTTCAGGAATTTGTCGATGACGGCATTGACGGCATCGCCTTTGGACAAAACGACATTGCCGACATCATGCAAGGCATCTTTGGTTTCATTCATCTTGGCGGCATGCAGCGGGACGGAGAGTTTTAGAATATTCTCTTGTTGAGAGGCTTGAAAATTCTGTTCCAGCTCTGCCGCCGTTGGAAGTTTTCCGGCGATCATGGCACGGAAGGCGGTGCGTCCCAGATTGATGCGATCCAGTGCCTTGCGTGCCCATTCGGCGCTTGTCGCATGGATATCTGTTTCAAAAATCGCGGTGGTGCCGACGGCATTTGGATCCGGCGCAAGTCCCGCAAAAACCGTTTGCACGGTGGCATCAAGATTGCTTCTGACAATGTCCCGTAACCCGTCATGGGGGATGACGCTGACGGTTTCACGCGGGCGCATGAAACCGATGCTGAAGAAATGCGTTTTGCGGAAGCTGCGCCATGCGGAGAGATCAATTTCCGCCGGTACGGCATTTTGCAGCCGTGCCAGCAGTTGCGGCATCATATCCGGCGTGGTGATGATAATTTGCTTGCCTGTGACATGCATTTGCAGTGGCGGCGTCAATCCGCATGTCTTCATGTTTTTATAGATAAAGATGACATCGCCACCCTCCTCGCCGTGATTGACGATCAGAAAAGCCTGCGAAAAGGCGTTTTTGACTGCGGCGGGATTAAAATTACCGCGCAGCATCAGCGCATAGCGGTTGCCGTTTTCTGTGACAAGGAAACCGGCGACGGCTTGGTCGACCTGTTCTTTCAGATTGATCCCCTGTTCTTTGAGGGCGGATAGAAAGCTGTTTTCTTTTTCCATGTCTTGCGGAAAAGACAACGAATCAATATGTTCCAGAAAGCCTTGCCCTGCGGCGCGCGCCTTTTCAAAATCGGCATGGGCAAGCAAAATGACTCCTTGCGTGGCCAGCGCATTTTCCGCCATATCAAGATAGGCGGCAGGCGAGGGCCCGTCCTCGGGTGCCGTTGGCGTGCCGTTTTGGCTGACGAAATAATAGCCCCCGGCGGCAAGCAACAGCACAACGACGAGCGCAATGATAAAACGGTTCATGTTTTGTCCCTCAAAAGCATTCAGCACTTAAAAAATAAAGAAAGCCCTGCTATCATGCAACAGCTTGATCAAGAAACTATGAACGGAATCATAAAAAAATGAGTGAAGAAACCGCAGCTCTGGATATTATCGACCGCGACTTTGGCGAAATCCTTGGCGAGAAATACTTGTCCTATGCGCTATCGACGATTGTATCGCGGTCGCTGCCGGATGTGCGTGACGGATTAAAGCCGGTACACCGCCGTTTGCTGTATGCGATGTCGCAATTAAGTCTTCGTCCGGAAAATAGCCCGAAAAAATGTGCCCGCGTCGTCGGTGATGTGATCGGTAAGTTCCACCCGCATGGCGACCAGTCGGTTTATGATGCGCTGGTGCGTCTGGCGCAGGACTTTGCCGTCCGTTATCCGCTGGTGGACGGGCAGGGAAATTTCGGCAATATCGACGGTGATAATGCGGCGGCGATGCGGTACACGGAATCGCGCATGACGGCGGTGGCGCAGCTGCTGCTGGAAGGCATCGAGGAAGATGCGGTTGATTTTCGCGAAACCTATGACGGTGAAACGCTGGAACCGATTGTGCTGCCCGCCAATTTCCCGAATTTGCTGGCCAACGGGTCAAGCGGGATTGCCGTGGGGATGGCAACCTCCATTCCGCCGCATAATGTGGCGGAGCTGTGCGATGCGCTGACGGCCTTGATTAAAACACCGTCGCTGTCGGTGCGTGACTTGCTGGAATTTGTTCAGGGGCCGGACTTCCCGACCGGCGGCACACTGGTCGAGGATAAAGACAGCATTGCCGAAGCCTATGAAACAGGGCGCGGCAGTTTCCGCATCCGCGCCAAATGGGAAGTGGAGGAGCTGAAGCAAGGGCAATACCAGATTGTGATCACGGAGATTCCCTATCAGGTGCAGAAATCACGGCTGATCGAAAAAATCGCCGAGCTGATCAATGCGAAAAAACTGCCGCTGCTGGAGGATATCGAAGACCAGTCCGACGAAAATATCCGTATCGTGCTGGTGCCGCGCAGCCGCAATGTTGATCCCGCAGTGCTGATGGAATCGCTGTACCGTTACAGTGATCTGGAAAGCCGCTTTTCCCTGAATATGAATGTGCTGGACGGCGGGTTGACGCCGCAAGTCATGGATCTGCGCGAGGTGCTGCAGGCATTTATCAATCACCGTCAGGATGTGTTGCAGCGCCGGACGGCGTTCCGTCTGGGTAAAATCACGCAGCGTCTGGAGGTTTTAGAGGGATATCTGGCCGCCTATCTGAATCTGGACGAGGTGATCCGCATTATCCGTGAAGAGGACGAGCCGAAGGAAGAGCTGATCAAAGCCTTCAAACTGACGGAAAATCAGGCGGATGCGATTTTGAATATGCG
>SBHI01000001.1 GCA_006226225.1 Alphaproteobacteria bacterium | reverse complement strand
CTCGCGTTCCCGCTGCTGACCAACTTGATGGTATCTTTGATCGGTCAGGACAACGCGTCCGCTCACTTGGTACACACGCAGATGGGTAACGTTACCTATCCGTAAAAAGAAGGATATACGAACAGTTGAAATATCTTAATATCGTGCCCGGGGTTAGTGTTTATTCTGACGCCGGGCGCGTCTTTTCATACAACGTCCTTGATATTGATGAAGCGCTGCAGCAAAAGGTGATGCAGCGCGATAAAGGTGTTTGCCAGTATTGCGGTTTTGAATCCTCTAAACACCAGACGGTTCATTACACGGGACAGGATCCGGATAAGCCGGGGGAAATGAAAAGAATCGAGAATTTTGTCACCTCTTGCCATTACTGCCAGCAATGTTTCTATCTTGATCAAGTGGCGATGATGCAATCGGGTGCGCTGATCTGGCTGCCGGAAATCGGGCAGGCGGCTTTAAATCATATTTGCCGCGCTGTTTATATTGCGCGCATTACGCAGGGCCCCATTGCCGACGCGGCGCGCGAGACTCTTGATGTTTTGCTGTCGCGCAAGGAAGAAGCTAAAAACCGTATCGGAACGGATGATGTGATGCAATTGGCGACGGTTTTGCAGGATTTTCTTGAAAATACGGAGTACAAACACAGGCACGCAAAGCTCAAGCATTTGCGCATCCTGCCGCTTGACCGCCGTATTGTTCGCGAAGGAGATCTGGAATTTAACCAATTCCCGCAAATCTTGGCTTATTGGCGTTCGAAAGATGGCCCTTTCGGAGAAATGCCGCCGCGTGTATGGGCTGAAAAATTCCTTCTGGCAAAAGAGCAGCTGTCCGCTTAAAGAATGACAGCGCTTTTCTTAGACGTATTTCTCACAGATTTTTGTAATGATTTGCTGCAGAGTGATACCGCGCGTCCGTGCTGGGAAAGATAGTGCCATGCGGTGTTGTAAGATCGGCTCGGCAAGGGCGATGACATCATCCATCGAAGGGGCATGACGACCGTCAACAAGGGCACGGGCGCGGGCAGCCAGCATAAATGCCTGACCGGCACGCGGGCCGGGGCCCCATGATACGAAATCTTGCACCTCTGCCAAATCACTTTGCTCGGGGCGGCCGCGGCGGACGATATCTAAAATCGCGTCCACGACATTTTCACCAATCGGCATTTGACGGACAAGCGCCTGCGCCTTGATCAGCTCTTGCGGTTTGGCAAGCGTTTTGGGTGATTTTTCTGAGGCGGTAGTTGTTTTGGCGATAATATCCTTTTCATCCGCCAATGTCGGATAACTTACATTAATCTGCATCAGGAAACGGTCAAGCTGTGCTTCAGGCAGTGGATAGGTGCCCTCCTGCTCTAGCGGGTTTTGCGTGGCCATCACATGGAAGGGTTGCGGCAGTGCGTGGTTGTGTCCGCCGACTGTGACGGTATATTCCTGCATTGCCTGCAGCAGCGCAGACTGTGTGCGCGGACTGGCGCGGTTGATTTCATCCGCCATCAGAAACTGACAAAAGACCGGCCCTTCAACAAATTTGAAGTGACGATTACCATCTTCATCCTGTGCCAGAATTTCCGATCCGGTGATATCGGCGGGCATAAGATCCGGCGTACATTGGATACGCCCTGTTTCTAGGCCAAGAACCGTTCCCATAACGCTGACCAGACGGGTTTTCCCCAACCCCGGCAGACCGACAAGCAGCATATGGCCACCCGACAGCAGGGTTGTTAAAGACAAATCGACAACCAGCTCTTGCCCCCAGATGAAATTATGAACTTCGTCGCGGATATCGGCAATCCAGCGATAGGTTGCGTCGAAAGCTTCACTCATATCTCCGGATTTTGCTTTTGCATTGGCCATATTTCTTGTCCTTTAAAAAATGTTTTGCCTAAAAGAGTTTTGTTTGCGTTTCGGCTTTGTATCTTATGCGGAAGGCAAAGAGGATTGCGATAAAGACCATCATGCACAACAGCAGCAATCTCATGGGATTTGGAGGGCTGATATCATGGAGCTGTGTAAACTCTACCAGCTCGATAATCACCGAAAGCATGCCGAGTACCGTAAAAATCAGAATAAAGGCCCCCAGTTTCTTTTCATGAACCTGATGCAGATCTTGTACAAGCCTGTCATGGATGTTCTTTGCCAGATCCAGCTGGTTTTTCAAGGCATAGATACGGTCAGCCGTTTCCCATGTTTCTTCGATGGTGCGTAAAATTTTCAAGCTTTGCGGATCCAGATGGTTATCGTAATCATCATAAACGCCGCGCAAGAATTCCGTGCGGGCGTGATATTCAACAAGAATACGTGCTTTTTCCTCAAGCAAAGCGGGGTTGGGATGGGCATCATCAAGATTGATGCTGCTGTTGATATGGATCAGGTTTTCGCAAATTTCTTCAAACATTGTGTAGAAGACGTTCTTGACCTGTAGGACGCGCCGCAGAAGGGAACGCTGCCATTGTGAAGAATGTCCTTCCTTGTAAATTACGATATGATTGGCGTGGCCGATAAAAACAGCCATATTTTCGTCCAGAGAGGCGTCTTCGGTGTATTTTTCATCGCGAATAAAAATCTGTGAGGTATAAAGCTCCTTGGCTTTTTGAAAGCTCTCCTCATCTTTGCAAGGAATTTCATAAACACAGACTGCGGCGATAATTTTGCCGATCTCTTTTTGGTGCCCCAGATACTGATTGTTTTGCTGTGCTTTCAGATTGCTGACAAAGGCCGCATTGGACATGATGTCTTGCGGTGTATTGGTCCAGACCGTTTCAAATGTTTTTGAAAACAATTCGGAATAATTATTCAGCTGTTTTCCGATGGATTTACAGACTTCCTTAAATTCCAGAATGCTTAAATCTTGCTGCGCCCGCACGGCACCTGTAAAAATCACGGAGCCGTAACCGAAATCATTCATACGGATTTCGATACTTGAAATCAGAAATGTTGCGGGAGAGACTTCCGGCTCTTCCTCTTTTTCTTCAAAAGTTGGCGGTGCGTTCTCGTCGCGGAAAGGGGCGGCATCAATCTGGGGCTGGAGATCAAGTTCTTTCAATTTCTCCAATAGATCGCTGTCTTTTAGAATGCGGGTGATGAAATACTGCGGAATAATCGGAAAACCACGTGTTGTGTCGGGTTGCACCTCCCCGCCATCACTATAAGTCAGAAAATTCGAAGCGCCCCATATACCATGCGCAACATTGGACAGCGTGTTCATAAATTCTTTTTGGAATTCATGATAGCCGATACCCAGAAACCGTTTTGACTCAAGAAAAAGCCCGGTGCGGATTGGGCCGTTGAAGGAAACGGGATGCGTATGGTCTTTACTGAGAAATAGTGTCATCGGTATGATTTTAAAAGTTGGTTGAAAGAACCTTCCTTCCTATCCTAAAAACAAATCCTTTATTTTGTCTAAATATTTTTGTCTTTTTACCGGAAAAAGAGTGCGGAGAAAGCTGCGACGAAAAAAAAGCCGGGACATATGTCCCGGCAAAAAAAGTTAAAGGCAATAAGAACTTGTTTAATTCGCTTGGCGGCGCAGGAAAGCCGGAATATCCAACTCATCATCGTCACCGCTTTTCTTGATATCACTGCCAGCGGCACGTGATGTTTCGGAAACCGGCGCCTTTCTTTGTCCTGTCAGGCGCTCAAAGAATGAGGGTTTCTCTTCTTTTTGCGGTGCCGCCTGCTGCGCCGTCGGGCGTACCGGAACACTCGTTTGCTGCGGTGCGCTCAGCGGTGCTTTCGGTGCTTCCGTGCTGCCTGTTTGCGGAGAAGCTGCTTTCGCTTCTTCTTCGGAGAACAGTTCCTCATCTGTCACCGTGCGCGGATCGACCGGTTTCGGCGGAATGAAGCTGTTTCCACAAGCACTGCGCTGCGGTTGCGGCCAGTTGGTATCAAAAGCAGGGCTGCGCTTCTGGCTGACGGGTGTCTGCGTGCGCGTTTGGGTCGCTGAAACGTCAAAGCTGCTTTCCTCCAGTTTTACGGCAGCGGCTGTTTGACCGCTATTAACCGTTCCGACCGTTGTTTCCGCATGGCCCGTTTCATAGCTTTGCGC
>SBHI01000132.1 GCA_006226225.1 Alphaproteobacteria bacterium | reverse complement strand
CTGCAACAGCTGAAATCCTTAAATGGTGACGGCGGGCTGATTGCGGTGACGCATGACGGCACAATCCATATGCCTTTTATCAGCCGCGGCATGTTTCGCGGCAGCCGCAGTGCTGCCGACACGGAAAATTTCGCCGCTATCTTCTAAAATTACGCTGATTTTTGCTTTGTTTCAGGGCGGCTGTTTTCAAAGGCGATGCGCAGCCCTTGCAACACCAGATCCGGCAAGATCATGTCAAAAATGCCGCGTGTGCGGTAAAGCTGGGCAAAACCGCCTGTTGCCACCACGGTGACGGGTTCGTTATTGAACACCTCGGCCTTATATCCCGCAATCACTTCTTTCATTGCGCCGAAATGGCCGTAATACAGCCCACTTTGGATACATTCGCGCGTTGACTGACCCAGATACGTTGCGGGTTCTTCAATATCAACCTCCATCAAACGCGCCGTGTTCAGGCGCAGGCTTTCCATTGCCACGCGCAGACCGGGCAGAATGACACCGCCCATAAAATCCGTGCCGTTTTTGACCGCAACCAGTGTCGTCGCCGTCCCCAGATCAACAACCACCAGATTCTTTCCCGGAAAGGCCGATGCCGCACCAATTGCCCCTGCAATCAGATCCGCGCCGACCTCATTGGGGTTTTTATATTTGATATTGATGCCGGTTTTTACGCCCGCCTGCAGAATGAAATATTCCGCCTTGGAAAAATACTGCAAAAAGGCGTGGCGGATGGTGAAATTTGCCCCCGGCACCACCGATGCCTTGGCAATCGCGGTAATTTCCTCATGTCCGATGCCGTTTTCGCGCAACAGATCGCGCAGGAAAATACCGAACTGATCCGCCGTGCCGATCTGATGTGTGGCGTAACGAAAGCGCAATTTCAGCTCCTCCCCATCAAAGACCCCGCCGACAATATGCGTATTTCCGATATCAAGACACAGCAGCATGTTTTTCTTCCTCTGTACCGCATTCCGCGGGAATATTATCAATCAGGCGCACATCGCCCAGCCACACAGCGGCCAGACGCCGCCCCCATTTCGTTTCCACATATTCGGGTTTAAAGCCTGCTTTTTCAAGCTTTTTCACCACCTCTGCATCCGTCAGCGAAAAATCGGAAAGCAGCGCGTAAAGCTGCGCCGCCTGTGCCTTTTCTTCCGCTGACAATCGGTTATTGCGCGATGACATCGCAAGCCCGCTTTCCTCCCGCCGCGTCGGGCAGGGAATAATTTCGGTATCGACAAAGAAAGCCTCCGTCATTTTCCGCACCAGCAGCAATTGCTGGAAGTCCTTTTCGCCGAAATAGGCACGGTCGGCTGCGGCAATATTTAAAAGCTTCATCACCACCGTCAACATGCCGGTGAAGTGACCGGGGCGAAACTTGCCCTCCAGCGCCTCAGCATCTTCCGTTTCCGTGATTTTCAGCGCATAGTCGTCAGGATAAATGTCTTCTTCCGTGGGGTTCAGAACGTACACACGGTTTTCCGCACCGTCCAAGGCGTCAAGCTTTGCGCAGTCTTCCGCGAACGTACGGGCGTACGCCTCGTAATCCGATGCCTGATTAAACTGCGTCGGGTTTACAAAAATACTGACCAGCACGAAATCATTTTCCGCCAGCGCACGCTGTACGAGGTCAAGATGACCATCGTGCAGATTGCCCATTGTCGGCACAAAGCCAACCGTGCCGTTTAGGCTCTTACGCTGTTTGCGCCACTTTTTCGGCACCGAAACTATATGCGGCATCGGGGAAAACTCCTGTTTTAACCTCTTCAACATAGGAATCGAGCGCCCCTGTGACCAGATCAGCCCCGTCCATATATTGTTTGACGAATTTCGGGCGGAAATCGGTATTCAGACCCAGTAGGTCCTGGAAGACCAGTACCTGACCATCCGTATCCGCACCTGCGCCGATACCGATTGTGGCGATGCCGATTTCTTCGGTGATTTTCTTCGCCAGCGGCGCCGGAACGCATTCCAGCACCAGCGCAAAACAGCCCGCTTCTTCCAGTGCTTTCGCATCCTGCAGCAACTGTTTTGCCGCTTTACCGGTTTTGCCCTGTACGCGGTAACCACCCAGCTGATGTACGAATTGCGGCGTCAAACCGATATGGCCCATCACCGGCACACCGCTATCGACCAGATGGCGGATAAAACCGACATTGCCGGAGGTGCCTTCCAGTTTCACCGCATGTGCGCCTGCCTGCATAATGGTCTGCACGGCCTCCATATTGTCGGATAATGCCTTGCGGTATGACAGAAAGGGCAGATCGCCGACAATAAACTTGTCTTTTGCGCCGCGGGAAACCGCCGCCGTGTGCAGTGCCATCATTTCCGTCGTTGCCGAAACCGTGGTCTCAAAACCGTGCATGGTCATAGCAAGGCTGTCACCGACCAGAATACAATCCAGCGCCGTGCGATTAACCAAAACCGCACTGGTATAGTCGTAACAGGTGACCATGGTGATTTTGTCGCCTTTATGCTTCTTCTTGCCGAAATCGAGAATGTTTAACATGCTTTTTCCTTTCTGTTTTGCGCCTCTGCGCCTTGATAGGTCTCTACAAAAACCCGATAAATATTCTGATAGTCATCTCCCGACAGCGCTGCCAGATTACGGGCGATTGTCGCCTGATCACCACGCAGCAACGGCCCGGTCAGTGCATTTGCGCGGTCAACGACAAGATTTTCCGTCTGTTGTTTTAAAAGCGGGAATGCGGCTTCAGCCGGCAGGCCGAAGTCATGTTCAAAAGCATCAAACAGCTTTTGCCAGAGAAGACAGCTGTAATTCGCCGCCATCACACAATGGGCGTGATATTTCGCTTTCATCGCGGGGGCAAGCCGCGCATAAGGGTTGGGCAGACCGGGAAGCAGCTGTGTGAAATCCGGTGCGGTATCGTCCAGAATGAAGAAAATTTCTTCATATTTTTCGCGGGCGTAAAGCCCCTGCCCAAAAGTTGTCAGCGGATGTGCGCCGATGGCAAGCTCCGTCACCAGCGACCCTGAAAAATGGATTTTTATGCCCTGTTTATCGTCAAGATGGCTGCGAATAAAGTTTTCGATCGCATCATCACGGATCAGCACCAGAATGCGCTCCGCATCGCCAAGCTCTTCCAAGGGAAGGCCGCGATGCCAATGGGAAACAGAAATGCCGAGAAGGGAGAAATAATGCAAAAAATGCCGCGCGACGCGACCATTGCCGATGATCAAATATTGCGGTACTTGTCTCACGGATCAAGTCCTCTTTGCAATTTGCAGGCTTTGTAAAAACAGCCTTAATGTTAAACCGGTGCGCGCTTCCCAAAAGAAAGTCACGCCTGATACAAGGCATCATACGCCCACTAACGGCAAAGAGTCAAATAGAATTGGTGTTTTTACGGAAAATCTTGTCGCGCAGAGAGGAGAGCAGATCCAGCCCCCACACCGCCGGAACATGCAAAACGCGCATTCCCCAATAAAAAAGCGGCGTACACAAGGCCCATGACGCAACCAGCAGCGCAAAAGCCGTACCGCCGACCAATATGTCCGTTATCCAATGCGCCCCCCCGAATAAACGGGGGGCGACCAAAACCGGCGCAAGCGCAAGAGCTGCCAGTCCCCATTTTCGTCCTGCAAGCGCCCAAAGCAGCGGAATAAACAGGAAACTGGCATTGGCATGGTCACTCGGGAAACAACTCCCCGATTCCGTTTTGACCCAAAGGTCACCCAGCACGCCGTGCATATTGAAGAACGGCTCCAAGTCCAGGGAGGGGCTGGCACGGTCAAATTCTCCAATACCCAGTTTTCGCCGTAAAAATACCGACAACACCAGAAAAATCCCCAAGAATGCAATTCCTGCACCACGCCATGCCAATGTTCCCTTACGCCCAAAAAAGGCGTAAAGCAGCAAAATAACGACCAGCAACGCGCCCGACAGCGCATCAAAAACGCGGGTATTAGTAAAAGCCATGACGGACTGCCACCAACCCGCCTCCGCAACCGAGCCGTTCAACAGCAGAAACGCCGCCTTATCGAGCGCATCCCAATAAGGGCGCACAGGGCTGTAAGATGTCCAGCTGGCAACAATCACCGAGGCCGCACCATAACAAACAACCAAACGCCGCCAATGCCACGTTTTTGTGATATAGGGGAAAACCTCCTCGGGAAATTCCGCCTTATCGGTCTTTTTGGCGGTTTTTTCTTCCATTGTTACCGTCCCGGCAATGATTTTAGACTCGCTCGCAAGCAGGGCAATATATTATAATGGAACTCTGCTTGCAATCTTTGAAAGAGAAACGACATTTCCTACCATGCTTGATGCCCGTATCAGACCGCTGATTGACCCACCCTTAAACGCCGCTGCACGGCAGTTGGCAAAAACGGGCATTTCTCCCAATGCGCTGACATTGGCGGGATTTTGTTTCGGGCTGGGTGCTTTTGCCGCTCTTGCTTTTCAAAGCTATACCATTGCCGCACTGCTGGTCGCTATCAACAGGGTTTTTGACGGGCTCGACGGTGCTGTTGCGCGGACGGAAAATCGCGTTTCCGATCTCGGCGGGTTTCTCGATATCGTCACGGATTTTATCTTCTATGCCGGCATCGTGTTCTTTTTTGCCGTCGGACAGCCTGAAACGGCACTCGCCGCCGCATTTCTGATTTTCAGTTTTATCGGCTCGGGCGTCAGCTTTCTCAGCTATGCGATTATCGCCGCCAAACGCAGCATAACGACTGAAAAGCAGGGCCAGAAATCCTTTTTCTACATTGGCGGATTGATGGAAGGGACGGAAACCGTCATTGCGCTTTTGCTAATCTGCCTGCTGCCGCAATATTTCAGCGTTATCGCTATTATCTTCGGAACGGGTTGCTGGCTGACAACATTAGGAAGACTGTTGCAGGCTTTTCGTGATCTAGATTAAATTTCCTCTGTCCATCCTGCGCAGAATTATTATAATGAAGCCGTTCAAAACAAATCAAAAGCAGCAAAGGCATTGTCATGGCATCCAATTACAAACGCGTCCTTCTGAAACTTTCCGGCGAGGCGCTTATGGGCGGCGGCGAATATGGCCTTGATCCCGTCACAGTCAAACGTGTTGCTCTTGATATTCAGGAGGCTGTCAAACTTGGTACACAGGTCTGCATCGTTATCGGTGCAGGAAATATTTTCCGCGGCGTCTCCGGCGCATCAGAAGGAATGGATCGTGCCACTGCCGACTATATGGGGATGCTGGCGACTGTCATTAACTGTCTTGCCCTGCAAAACGCACTGGAACAAATCGGGGTTGATACCCGCGTGCAGTCGGCTATTCCGATGTCATCGGTTTGTGAACCCTATATCCGCCGCCGCGCCATCCGCCACACGGAAAAAGGCCGCGTTGTTATTTTTGCCGCCGGGACAGGTAATCCGTTTTTTACAACAGACACCGCCGCCGCACTGCGCGCTTCCGAAATGGGATGCGATGCCATTTTAAAAGGCACAAAAGTGGACGGCGTTTATACCGCCGACCCAGAAAAGGACAAAACGGCAACACGTTTTGAGCATCTGACCCACCATGACGTGTTGTCCAAAGACTTGCGTGTTATGGATGCCGCAGCGATTTCTCTGGCGCGGGAAAGTCATATTCCGGTAATCGTCTTTTCTATCGCGGAAAGCGGCTCATTTGCCCGCGTCCTGAAAGGTCAGAGTGCTTTCACAATCGTTGATGACCGTCTGGGCGAGAAAAAACAAGAGACTGCAACAAGAGAGGTACAAAATGGCTGAATTTGACATTAACGATATTGAGCGCCGTATGGAAGGCGCACATGACTCGCTCAGTAAAGATTTAGGCGGGTTGCGCACAGGCCGTGCCTCAACCGCGCTTCTTGATAATGTGACCGTCGAAGCCTATGGCAGCCGGATGCCGATCAATCAGGTCGGTACGGTCGGCGCCCCCGAAGCGCGCCTGTTAACCGTTCAAGTCTGGGACGGCGGATTGGTCAAAGCCGTTGAAAAAGGTATTGCTAATGCAGGTCTGGGACTGAACCCGCAGGCTGACGGCAATCTGATTCGCGTACCGCTGCCCGATCTGTCGGAGGAGCGCCGCAAAGAGCTTGTGAAAGTTGCCGCACAATATGCCGAGCAAGCACGTACAGCCGTACGCAATGTACGCCGCGACGGCATGGAGGCCGCCCGCGATCTTGAAAAGTCCGGAGATATTTCCGAAGACGAGAAAAAACGTCTGGAAGGTGACGTGCAAAAAGCCACGGATAAATGGGTCGGAAAAATCGACGAGACCCTTGCCGATAAAGAGAAGGATATCCTGCAGGTTTAAAAGCTGCAGGGCCCTTCCCTTAACAGTTTGGCCAGTACAATATGGCACCGGGCTGAATCGTAATATTTTCGATATGCCCGGCCTTGTCTTTGGCCTCGTTAATCATATACATCTGCATGGTTTCCGTACGCGCCGTGTACTGCCCGCTGTTATCTTCTCCTGCCCATGCACCGACAATAAACAGATTCTCCCCCTCCACATTATAATGGCTGGTTGCAGAAGAATGCTCACCGGGCGTATGGCGTGCCGTGTTTGTCGGGGCGCGGTAAATAACGCCGTATTTGGCATGTTCGATTTTTCCCTCAATGCGGAAAACAAACATTTCATCCATCGGCATATTGAGACTTCTTGCCGTTTCTGCAATAAAGTCTTCCACTTCCCCGAGGCCGAACAACTCCCGCTCAATCGGGATTTCCTGCCAGATATGACTACGGCCATAAGCAAGGAACACGGCTTTCAAATCGTCGCGTTCCTCTACAGAGGGTTTATCCGCTCCAGGAACTGCAATATAGGATTTACCGCCATACAAAATGATATCGCCTTGTAAAAGATTAACCTGGCCATATCCATAGACATCCCCTTCACCCAAGCCGTTTCTAAGAGAAACTTTGCCATCCGTTTTTCCGGTGCGGAACATATTTTGGCGGCTACCGTCAACGCGGAAAGTGCAACTCATCAACGACTGTGCACCTGCTTCTTTCACTGACAAATGCATCGATGCAGCGAGAATCATACCGCCCACCATCACTACAACCGGCATACCGACACCGCACAAACGGAAAATTTTTCCCAAAATACTCATTTTTCTCCTCAAAGGCCTGTTTTTTTCTTTCTTACACTCTTCCATTATATCAGAAAAAGACAAAAAAAACATTTTCCGACATAAAACCTCCACAATTGTGAAAAACGCTAGACTTTTATGTAATGTTATGCGATAAATTCCGTAGTTTTTTTTAAATTACAAAATCTTTAAACCGCAACAGACAGGTCTTAAAAAAGAGAAATGTTTAACCACCCGCTGAAATACAATTTTTGTTGTTGTTGAATTTCGGATACCCCGCCGAACCGCTTTGCGGTTATCGTGCGTGGTGGGAAGACATTTTAAGACCATTGGTGATAACGTCTGCATAAAAAGCGCTTTTATAAATCACCGCTGAATTGTTTCTTTTTCTTCCCGCCTTCGCGCTTGTGAAACACTGACACATGACAGAAACAATTTTGGAGAAAAAAAATGACAGTTGTGAACTTTGCCAACATGGAAACGGAAGATACCGCAATGACTGCCCCTTCCCCCTTTTCTGATAGAAATACAATTTTTAATACCGTATTAGATACAGTCGGCTCTACACCGATGGTGCGCATCAACCGGCTTTTCTCGGAATTTCCCGGTGCGGAGGTTCTGGCAAAACTGGAATTTATGAACCCGGGCGGTTCAATGAAAGACCGCATCGGTATGAAAATGATCGAACTCGCCGAAAAAGAAGGCCGTATCAAACCCGGTGACACACTGGTGGAACCGACCAGTGGCAATACCGGCATCGGCCTTGCGCAAGCTGCGGCTGTTAAGGGTTATAAGCTGATCATCACCATGCCGATGAAAATGAGTGAGGAAAAACGCCGCCTGCTGAAAGCCTATGGTGCAGAACTGATCCTGACTCCGACCGAATACGCCTTCGATCATCCCGAAGGCTATATCGAAATCGCCAAAAAACTGGCGCGCGAAAATGACCATATCCATCTTCTGAACCAGTATATCAATGCCGGAAACCCCACTGCCCATTACGAAGGCACAGGGCCGGAAATCTGGGAACAAACGAGCGGAAAGCTGGATTATTTTGTCAGCGGGATGGGAACCGGCGGCACGATCTCCGGCGTATCGCATTTCCTGAAAGAAAAAAATCCGCAAATTCAAATCATCGGTGTCGACCCTGACGGATCAATCTATACCGGGAAAGCCGATAAACCCTATCAGGTCGAAGGTATCGGTTACGATTTTTATCCCGATGTTTTCGATACCGACAGCGTTGATAAAATGTACCGCATCAGCGACAAAGAAAGCTTTACTGAAGTCCGCCGTCTGGCGAAAGAGGAAGGCATTCTTGCAGGGGGTTCCACCGGAACCGTGCTGGCCGGACTGCGTCGTCTGCTGACCGAGCTTGATAAAGAGGGCAAGGCTGAAAATATCCGCATCGTGATGATGGTGCATGATAACGGCCGCAGCTATCTCAGCAAAATCTATAATGATGACTGGATGGCCGAACACGGTTTTCTGGGTGAGGGAGAATAATCATGGCGAAATTGAGAACAAAAGCCATTCATTCGGGGCAGCATCCCGACCCCGTGACCGGCGCAGTGATCACACCGCTGTATCAGACCACAACCTTCGCACAGGAAGCCCCGGGCGTCCATAAAGGCTACGAATATTCACGCAGCGGCAATCCGACCCGTACGGTTCTGGAAACCGTGCTGGCGGATATGGAAGGCGGCGCGCACGGTTTCTGCTTTGCCAGTGGCTCTGCCGCACTCGCGACCTTGATGATGGCACTGCTACGCCCGGGCGATCACGTCATCGTCGGCGATGATGTCTATGGTGGCACATACCGCTTTCTGACAAAAGTGCTAAAGAATTTCGGTGTCGAGATGGATTTCGTCGACCTGTCCGGTAGCGCTGACATCACACCGTTCATCAAAGACAGCAGCAAAATGGTCTTTTTGGAAACGCCGACCAACCCGCTTTTAAAACTGACGGATCTGGAAGCCGTGATCAAAACAGCCAAGCAACACGGGTTGACCGCCGTTGTCGATAACACTTTTGCCACACCTTATCTACAGCAGCCGCTGGAGCTGGGCGCGGATATCGTCATGCACAGCACGACGAAATATATCGGCGGGCATAGTGATGTTGTCGGCGGTGCCTTGATTTTAAAAGACGATACCTATCGCGACCAAATTGCCTTCAACCAGAATTCCATCGGCGCAACACCCGATCCCTTCGCCTGCTGGTTGACGCTGCGCGGCGTCAAGACACTGGGCGTGCGCATGGAAGCCCATTGCAAAAACGCATTGGAAATCGCGGAATTTCTGGAAGCGCATAGCCAAGTCGAAGATGTAATCTATCCGGGTCTGTCCTCGCATCCGCAACACAGTCTTGCCAAAAAACAAATGCAGGGCTATGGCGGCATGATTTCGCTGCGTGTGAAAGGTGGCACGGAAGAAGCCAACAGTTTCCTAACAAGTCTGAAATATTTCACACTGGCGGAAAGCCTTGGCGGTATCGAGTCACTCTCCGAAATTCCGGCGATTATGACCCATGCCTCCATCGAACCGGAAATCCGCGCCCAGCTCGGCATTACCGACAGCCTTGTCCGGCTGTCTGTCGGTATCGAAGATGTTGCGGATTTAAAGGCCGATCTTGATCAGGCTCTCAATAGCATCACCTCAACGAAAAAAACCGCCGCCGCCTGACGGGTCAGGCCGGATGTTTTCTCGTGAAAATCAACGCGGCGGCACAGATCGCCGCCGCCGCGATATACAGGTCAAACGGCAAGTTCAGGACAAAACCGGTATAAACCTCCACCCCCAGCGCCGCCAGCGGGATCAGGACCATCAGTAGCGCCGTGTGTTTTTGCCTGACCGTCATCAACAACCCCACCGTAAATAATGCCGTCGGCCCCGGAGCCGTTCCGGCAAAGCGTACATCACTGATTGTCAGCCCTGTCAGTTTTTCCACCAACGGATAACCGACCAGCGCCAATATGATCAAAACCAGCCCCATGAGGGCTGTGGGGGATTTATCCACATGGAAATCCATTTTCCCCATCACAGTGCCGACTGCCAAAAACAATACAGCCTGCATTAAAAAGAAAAAACCGTAGACCGGCCCCATAAAATTCAGCGGCGTAAAATACATCATATGGAACACGCCGCCCGTCCACATCCAGAACAAAGCCAAAATGGCGGAAATCGCCCGCCCGCCGATATTTGCCGGTTTAAACAGACACAGCAATGCCAACAGCGCCGCGCACATCATCAGCCACGGGGCAGGCTGCACACCCGTATTATAACTGTGAAACAAGGCAACCAGTGCGTCATGGGTAAAAGGCAGCATCAAAAATCCCTTACACTCTCCACATTAAAGATTGGCAACATAAGCCGCCATACGCGCACGCATTTCCTGATCAGGTTGGCGGCCATACATGGCCTGCACATTTTCCAGCATATGTCCGACCTTACGCGTTGCCGGAATCGCACAGGTCACATGCGGGTGGTTAATAACAAATTTCAGGAAGAACTGTGCCCAATTGTGACAATCGATCTCTCCCGCCCAGTCAGGTAAGGGCTGCTGCCCGTAAAGATCAAATAACTGTTTATGACGGAAGGGCATATTGGCAATCACGGCAATGCCCCGTTCCGCAGCGAGCGGCAGCAATATTTTTTCCGCCACACGGTCAACAATATTATAAGTGAATTGCACAAAATCAATCGGTCTTGTTTTCATCACATGGGCAATTGCCTCATGACGCAAGCCGTGCGATGTCGTCACGCCGACATAACGGATTTTTCCCGCCTCTTTGTCTGCGAATAACGTGTCCAGCTGCGTTTCCCAGTCAGCAAGGTTATGCACCTGCATCAGATCGAATTTCGGAACACTCCACAATTTCCGCGATTTTTCCATCTGCAAAATCCCGCGTTTTTTTGCGCCCTGCCAAAACTTATAGGTCGGCATATCCGTCCAGACTTTCGTTGCGGCGAATAGGTTTTCCGTTTTTTCAAGCTGCGGCAGAATCCGGCCGATAACCGCTTCGGATGTGCCATACATAGGTGAGGAATCAATCATGCCACCGCCCGCTGCGAAAAATGCCGTCATCACCAACCGACAATGTTCCAACAACAGCGGATCATCACCGATATTGAAGGTCACCCATGTTCCCAAACCAATGGCGTTAATTTCCTCCCCCGTGGAAGGGATTTTGCGCTTGATGGGACCAGTCGATAAATCAGGCAGATCCAGGCTCCATTCCTCCGTCTGTCCCCATGCCAAGGGAGGCAGCGCCGCCAAAGCTGCCAGCGAAACCGCTCCGCCCAGAAAATGACGACGGCTGAATTTGCCGTAAATATCACCCATGCTTTCGGCCCAGA
The DNA here is from genome assembly GCA_006226225.1 of Alphaproteobacteria bacterium. GTDB lineage: Bacteria > Pseudomonadota > Alphaproteobacteria > Micavibrionales > CSBR16-224 > CSBR16-224. The sequence goes on along the minus strand of SBHI01000132.1, from coordinate 8,606 downwards.
ATGCGGTGATATTCTTCTTCGTCAAAACCCAGAAGAATTTCACCACCTGCCGTCAGAACAGGACGTTTAATAACGGACGGGTTATCACGTGCAATATGCACGGCCTTTTCCGCATCCATTGTTTCACGGACAGATTCGGGCAGTTTTTTCCATGTGGTGCCACGGCGGTTGATGACGTTTTCCCAGCCATGCGCGTCGATCGCTTTTGCCAGCACGTCCTCATCAATTCCCAGCTTTTTATAATCGTGAAAATCATACATAACGCCTGCTTCATCCAGAAACGTAATGGCCTTTTTCATGGTGTCACAGTTTTTAATGCCGTAGATTTTTACATCTTCCATCTCACGCACTCCTTCCATAGGCTCATTTTGCATCCTGTCATTATAAACAGACCCGCTATTTTAAAAAACGGGTTTTTTATAATTGGTGTTTGCAATTTTTGCCAAACCATGCGGTAATTTTGCAGATGATCTGCAGCAAAGGAGTTGAACCGTCATGTCCTGCCTATCTAAAATTATTCCGGTTTTCTTGATAACGGCAACACTGCTTTTCGGTGTGCCGCAAAAGGCACATGCCTTCGAAGCAGATCTCGTTGCTGTTGAAAGTATGGGGGCGGAGGCTTTTCTGCCCGCAGCCGAATCCGGCGATTCCGAAGCGCAAATCATGACAGGCCTCGCCTATCTGACAGGTCTTGGCGCAGAGCAGAATATTGATACGGGTCTGGACTGGCTAAAAAAATCCGCAGATGACAACAACGATGCCTATGCACAATATGTTCTGGGCAGAATTTTTGCCACAGGCATGGTGCCCGGCATTACCGCCGATGCCGCACAAGCAAAAACCTGGCTGCAAAAAGCCGTCAATCAAGGTGTTCAAGATGCCGGGCGGCTTTTGACAGCACTAAAAGAAAACGCCGCGACAGCTGAAACAGCCGATAAACTGCGCAGCAAAGCCGAAAAAGGTGATGCCGCCGCGCAGTACCGGCTGTCTATGGCGTATTATTTCGGCACAAACGGGTTCGAAAAAGACGTCAGAACCTCTCTGGAATGGCTGAGCGATGCCGCCCAAGGCAATGACGCACAGGCGCAATTGCTGTTGGGGCTGCGCCTGATGGACAAAGGCTATGACACAGACGCTCTGACTTGGCTAAAACGTGCAGCCGCACAGAAAAACGCCGAAGCGGAATATAGGCTGGGCGTTTATTACCTACGTTATGATATGACGGGACAAAATTACGGTGCAGGCTGGCGTCTGTTGCAGAAAGCTGCCGAAAAAGGCGATACCCGCGCGCAAAAAATTCTTTACAGCGGCGATTAAGCCGCCCCCGTCAAACGGCAGAAAAATGGACTGGTACTTTATCTTAAAGACCCTGCATATTCTCAGCGCCGCTATTTTATTCGGCACCGGACTGGGAATTGCCTTTTTCATGTATATGTCACGCTTTGCGAAAGAGCTTTATCAAAAATATTACGCCGCACGCTTGACCGTTCTCGCTGATTTCATCTTCACACTTCCTGCCGTTATCTTACAACCGCTAACGGGTTTTCTTCTTGTCATCAATAGTGGTTACTCTTTTCATGAGACATGGATCATTTGGAGCAGCGCGCTTTATTTGCTGATCGGCCTATGCTGGGTTCCTGTTGTTTTTATCCAGATCCAGCTGCGTAATATGCTGCGCAACGCAAGCGACAATGGCACAGAGCTACCAACCGCTTACACAAAACTGTTCCGCATCTGGTTTCTGCTCGGCTGGCCAGCCTTTGCAGGTGTAATCGGCATTTTTTACCTGATGGTCGCAAAACCGTGAGACGGAAAGAAAGCATTCTATGACAGCTTTGAAACGCATTTTGGTGATCGGCGGATACGGCAATTTCGGCAGCTACATCTGCCGCCGCCTTGCACCACACCCGCAAATCCGGTTAATTATCGGCGGACGCAGTGAAAAGAAGGCAGCGGATTTTGCCGCCACATTAACAGATGCCGCCCATACGCCCGAAACCGCCGTACTGGATATCACCAAAGATATCAGTCCCGTTTTAAAAGCCGTTTTGCCGGATATGGTTATCCATACCTCCGGCCCGTTTCAAGAACAGGGCTATGCTGTTGCTGAGGCCTGCATCGCCGCAGGCTGTCATTATACCGACCTTGCGGATGCACGGAGCTTTGTCTGTAGCATCACGGCGCTGGATCAAGAGGCAAAACAAAACGCTGTTGCTATTATCAGCGGTGCGAGCTCCGTGCCCTGTCTATCCGCTGCCGTTATCGATCATTATCAAAACCGCTTTGACAGTATCGACAGTATTGATTACGGAATCGCCACCGCACAGCAAACCAATCGCGGCTTGGCGACAACCTCCGCCATTCTCAGCTATGTCGGGCACCCGTTTGAAACATTGACAAACGGCCGCATGCAAACAACCTATGGCTGGCAAAATCTGCGCAGCCATGTTTACCCCGAAATAGGGAAAAGGCTGCTGGCGGATTGCGACATCCCCGACCTTGCACTGTTCCCGCCGCGCTATCCCGCCGTAAAGAACATTCGTTTCGGCGCGGGAACGGAAAGCCGCATCCAGCATATCGGATTATGGCTACTGTCCTTTTTGCCGCGCTACGGGTTGATGAAAAGTCTCGTGCCACGCGCGCCGCTGCTATACAAAATATCACGACTGTTTGACCGTTTCGGCAGCGGCAAAAGCGCCTTCCATATGCGCCTGACAGGAACAGATCCGCGTGGAGCGGCAAAAACTCTTACTTTTTACATCATTGCAAAAAGCAATCACGGCCCCTATATTCCGTCGATGCCTGCGATTATTCTGGCGCAAAAACTGGCAGAGGGGAAAGAGCTGCCGCAGGGGGCTTATCCCTGTCTTAATCTCATTACGCTTGAGGAATATCAGGACGCACTTGGCGGGTTGGATATCACATTTTTAACGGAAGACGCATGAGCACAAATATCAAAAAAATTCCCGCAGACGACCTCGACCGCGTTGTTGCCGTGCAACAGCTATCCTACCCGCAAGAGCTGTGGGAGGAAGCCGCAATATTCCATGAAAAACAGCGCGTATTCCCGGAGGGTGCATTAGGATGGTATGAGGATGGCATTTTACAGGCCTATCTTTTCGTACACCCCTGGCGCAAAAATGAAACCGCACCGCTATTTACCGAAAACATGTCCCTGCCGGAAAAACCGGACTGTCTTTATATCCATGATCTTGCCATCGCCCCCGCTGCGCGCGGTAAAGGCGCCGCGCGTGAACTGGTAAACACGGCTTTTGCATTGGCAGAGCAAAACGGGCTGGCGCATTTTTCACTGGTTGCCGTGCAGAATTCCGAAAGCTTTTGGAGCAAATTCGGCTTCACCCCCTATAAGTCTCTGACCTATAGCGGCGTTCCCGCCACCCATATGGTGAAATAGCCTATTTCCACGATACTTCATAAAGATCGCTGCGGCGGTCTTTCAGATTTTGTACCGTGCCGCTTTTCCTCGCTTTATGCAGCGCAGGAATATCCAAATCAGCCCAGATCAGCGTTTCCTCCAATGCCGGAGCAATTGCCGCAACACCATCCGCTGCAAAACCGTAATCACAGGGCGTTAAAATGCAGCTTTCAGCGTAATGGATATCGGCATTTTCGACATTCTCCAGATTGCCGACCGTCCCCGCCGCAACAACGTAATACTGGTTTTCCACCGTACGCGCATGACAGCAATAGCGCACGCGGCAATAACCCTGCCGTTCATCCGTACAGAAAGGCACAAATAAAATCTCCGCGCCGTCATCAGCCAGTTTTCGTGCCGCTTCGGGAAATTCGGAATCATAGCAAATTAGTACACCGATATGTCCGCAATCCGTCTCGATGACGCGGACAGCGTCACCGCCCTGCAAGCCCCAGAATCGGGCTTCATTCGGTGTTGGATGCAATTTATCCTGCGCGACCATTGCCGTCACGCAAAGCGATGTAACAGCTGTTGCGTACAATTCCGTCCGCGTCTTGATGCAGGTGCGACCCGCCAATAATGTTGATCTTGTGTTTTGCCGCCAGTTTTCCAAGAAAATCCTGCCAGCGCTGCGTATAATCGCTCAGCGCTTTCACACCTGCGGCAAGACTCAGTTTTTCTTCCGCCGCCGATAACAGACACAAAGTCAGCAGTTCGGGGTAAAGAATAAAATCTGCGCCATAGCCCGCCGCCGTTGCGGTAAAATAATCCAGCCGCTCCTCAAATTCCTCCGGCGATACCACGCGCCGCATTCCGAATTGCAGCGCTGCCGCACGAATATTGTCTTTTGCCATTTCTGCTCACCCGTTTTTTTACATTGCTACATATCATACGTCATCCATGTGAAAGGACAAGCACCACAGGTGCCGTAAGGGTATCGTATAAATATGCACCGTTTTTATCCCTATAGACACACAACTCCAAGTTATGTTTTGTATAATTATTATGTAATTATTTTATTGTTAATTTCGGTGCTGTGACTACCATTTATTACTCCCCTCTTTCCTCTGCGAGTCGGAAGAATCACAATGAAAAACCCACAATTATGGTAAGAAAAAGCCTTTATTTTTCAATAAGTTTTAAAGATATGGGAAATAAACTCCACTTATATAACATAACCCCGAACTATCTTCGAAATACGACACGTAATTGCGATATTATCTTGACATGACGCTGCCCGTTTTGGTGTAATACCGCCGTATTTCATACATGACATAAATGCACGTTCAACAATAGGAGAGAAAAGCCATGATCCGGAAAAAGATTTTGGAGACATATAAAAAAGTCATGCCGCCGATTTCACAAACCGAAAAAGAGGCGCTGGAATCCGGCACCGTCGGTTTTGAAGGTGAGCTGTTTAAAGGCAAGCCCGACTTCAACAAAATGCGCAGCCTACCAACCCCTGAACTCTCCGAAAAAGAACAAGCTTTTATCGATGGCCCGGTTCAAGAACTCTGCGATATGATTGATAACTGGAAAATCAACCATAACGGCAATGATTTCGGCGACCTGCCTGAAGAAATCTGGGACTTCATGAAAGAAAACAAGTTCTTCGGTATGGTTGTGCCGGAAAAATACGGCGGTCTGGAATTTACCGCCTATGCGCATTCGCAAGTTGTGATGAAGCTTTCGTCCCGCAGCATCACAGCCGGTGTGACGGTTATGGTTCCCAACTCACTCGGCCCTGCTGAGCTGATCCATGAATACGGCACGCAGGATCAAAAAGATTACTATCTGCCCCGCCTTGCCAAAGGTGAAGAGATTCCCTGTTTTGCCCTGACGGGCCCGAATGCCGGCTCCGATGCGGGCGGCATGCCGGATACAGGCGTGGTCTGCAAAAACGAAAAAGGCGAACTGGGCATTAAAATCAACTGGGACAAACGTTACATTACACTGGGCCCCGTTGCGACACTGATCGGTCTGGCTTTCAAAATGGAGGATCCTGACGGATTGCTCGGCGACAAAAAAGATATCGGCATTACCTGTGCCCTGATCCCCTCTGATCTGCCGGGCATTGATATCGGTGACCGTCACCGTCCGATGAATGTACCGTTCCAGAACGGCCCGAACCAGGGTAAAGACGTCTTTATTCCGCTGGATAACATCATCGGTGGAAAAAAACGTGCCGGACAAGGCTGGAAAATGCTGATGGAATCGCTTGCAATCGGCCGCTCCATTTCACTGCCGGCACAATCGACCTCTGGTGCGAAAATGGCGACACGCCTGACCAGCGCTTATGGCCGCGTCCGCCGCCAGTTCAACATGCCCGTCGGCAAATTCGAGGGCGTCGAGGAAGTTATGGCACGTATGGCCGGTACAACCTATATGATGGATGCCGCCCGCACGGCGACTGTCCAGATGGTTGACCGCAAAGAGCGTCCGGCTATCCCGTCAGCAATCGTTAAATACCATTTGACGGAAAAAATGCGTAAAACCGTCAATGACGCAATGGATATCCACGGCGGTAAGGCCGTCAGCGAAGGCCCGAACAACCTGCTGGCCGAAGCTTATAAAGGTATCCCTATCGCCATCACGGTTGAAGGTGCGAATATCATGACACGTAACCTGATCATCTTCGGTCAGGGCATGGTGCGCTCGCATCCCTATATGCTGAAAGAAATTCAGGCCGCTGAAGACAATGACGAGAAAGCTCTGACCAAACATCTGGTCGGCCATATTCTCAACAGCGTCATCAATGCCGGACGCAGCATGTGGCTGGGTGTAACAAACGGCCGTCTGACACGCACGCCGACAAAAGATAAGAACACCAAACGCTATTATCAGAAAATCAACAAGCTGTCGGCACAATTCAACCTGCTCTCCAACGTCTCTGCAGGCGTATTGGGCGGCAGTCTGAAACGTAAAGAGCGCGTGACGGCACGTCTTGGCGATGTCCTCAGCAACATGTATATCGCCTCCGCCACCCTGCGCCATTTCGAAGCGCAAGGCAGCCACAAGGAAGATATCCCGTTGATGAAATGGGCTGCCGAGCAGTCGCTGCATGATGCGGAAAAAGCCATGAATGACCTTCTGGATAACTACCCGAACAAATTTGTCGGCGGTATCCTGAAACTTATGACGGCGCCGCTTAGCATTCTGCCGTTTTTCGGACGCCAAAGCAACAAAGCACCGTCCGACAAGCTCGACCATCAGGTTGCCACGCTGGTTTCCACACCGGGCCCGGCACGCGACCGTCTGACGGGTGGTATCTATCTGCCGACCTCGGAAAAAGAGCCGCTCTTCATTCTCGAAGACGCGTTCAAAAAGGTCGTTGCAGCAGAACCGCTGGAAAAGAAAATCAACGAAGCCGTCAAAGCAGGCAAGCTGGACAGCAAAGATCTGGACAAAGCCGTTAAGGCCAAAATCCTGAGCAAAGCCGAAGCCCAGCTGATCAAAGACGCCAATGCCGCACGCGAAGCCGTCGTTGCCGTTGATGCTTTCGAAGATAAAAGCAATCAGGCGCTGCGTACCAAACGCGCCGCTGACAAACAGGCCGCTTCTGCTCCCGCCGCGTCCAAAGCAAAGGCACCGGCGAAAAAGAAAGCACCTGCCAAGAAAAAATAAGTTTTTCGCATACACGGAGAAACAAAGCGGCGGAGGGTCAAACCTCCGCCGTCTTTTTAAATAGGGATGGCTAAAACACCATGATGTCGCTTACCATTATTGTCACGGCGTTTTTCGCCTCTCTCCTGACTCTGTTTTCCGGTTTCGGTCTTGGCACAATTCTGATGCCGGTCGTCGCGGTTTTCTTTCCCGTCACCACTGCCGTTGCCATGACGGCTTTCGTTCATCTGCTGAACAGCCTGTTCAAACTGACAACGCTCTGGAAATATATTGACTGGCGCGTCACTGCGCGTTTCGGCATACCCGCCATGATTGCGACCATACCCGGTGCATGGCTGTTGGCAAAACTTGCCGATTTGCCGGAAATTCATTCCTATACGGCTTTTGGCACAACAGCAATTATCACGCCTGTCAAATTGGCTGTCGGGTTGCTGCTGATTTTTTTTGCCACACTGGAATGGCTTCCCGTCCTGAAAAAAATCAACCTCTCCGCCCGCACCCTGCCTCTCGGCGGTATTTTAAGCGGTTTTTTCGGCGGGTTATCGGGACATCAGGGCGCATTTCGTAGCGCCTTCCTGATCCGCGCAGGTCTGGATAAAGACCGGTTTGTTGCCAGCAACGCCGCCATTGCGGCAGTTGTCGATATCACCCGTCTTGCCGTTTACGGCCTCAATATCACGCTGATTATGGCGCAGGTGGATATGCGGCTTCTGGCCGCCGCGACAATTGCCGCCTTTGCCGGTGTTTTGGCAGGAAAGGCCGGGCTGAAAAAAGTCACCATCAGCTTTGTTCAGAAACTTGTCGCCGCCACATTATATCTGCTGGGCGCTTTACTAACAGCAGGGCTGATTTAAAGATATATTACTGCTCTCAATGCCGGATACTGCACTTACCTCGATAACAATATACGGTATCCATAAGCCGAGAAAACGCATATATCTTGTATTTTTTTGCAAAAGCCTCTTGTCATTTCTCTCCAAAACTGTGACAACAAGACACGGGCGTTTTATTTTAAAATGGGATTCGGATAGACGCAGAGTTTGGGTGAATAATGTGCGGTGTTATCGGAATAGCCGGTTCGGCATCCTCTTTTCAGGGTGATCCCGAATATCAGGCGGCCTATGAGGCCTATCGCGGTTTGCTGACCTTGCAGCACCGCGGACAGGACGCGGCAGGCCTGCTTTCCTACGATGATCTTTCAAAAATGTTTTACCAAAAGCGCGACCTCGGACTGGTCGCGCAAGTGTTTGACCGTGAAAGCATCGAGAATCTGACGGGGGAAATGGCCATCGGCCATACCCGTTACGCCACCACAGGCGGCAATGGCAAGCGCGATATTCAGCCGCTGCTGACTGGTGCGCCTTTCGGTCTGGGTATGGTGCATAACGGCAATATCGTCAACCAGCGTGACCTTGCCGACACGCTGACGGGTGAGTTGAAACGCCATCTGCTGACAAAAAACGATCTTGAAATCCTGCTTTATTACTGGAGCCATTATCTGCTGGACGGACATGAAGTCCGCGCCGAAAGCTTCAGCTTTGCCAAT
>SBHI01000043.1 GCA_006226225.1 Alphaproteobacteria bacterium | reverse complement strand
AAGGCGCGCCCGATTTCCATGAGCAGGATGAAACGCATTTTTCCGTCCCTGTTCTTTTTATCATAACGCATATAATCCATCATCTCCGCCGCCGCAACAGAAAACGGCGGACGCACGGGAATTCCGAGTATTTCAAAATGGTTGATAATGTCTTCCGCCGTTCCGGTCGGGCATAATCCCATAATTTCGGAGAGTTCCGCCGCCATCACCATGCCGATGGCAACCGCCTCACCATGACGGATACGGTCGTCATATCCTGCCGCACGCTCAAGCGCATGGCCGAATGTGTGGCCAAAGTTCAAAAGCGCCCGCAAATCATCGGTTTCCCTTTCATCCAGCGCGACAATCTCCGCCTTGATCGCACAGCTGCGTGCGACCGCGTGACAAAGGGCATCCTTATCACCCGCCAGAACGCGTGCGCCGTTTTCCTGCAGCCAGTCCCAGAACTCCGAATCATGGATCAGCCCGTATTTGGCGGTTTCAGCGTAACCGGCTTTCAGTTCCCGCTCCGGCAATGTTGCCAGCGTATCAGTATCAATCACCACCGCAGCAGGCTGGTAAAAGGCACCAATCAAATTCTTGCCCGAAGCGGTATTAATGCCGGTCTTGCCGCCGACGGAGCTGTCAACCTGCGCCAGCAATGTTGTCGGCAGTTGCACAAAACCGATACCGCGCAGCAGAATGGAGGCGATAAATCCCGCCAGATCACCAATCACACCTCCGCCCAGCGCAAAGACCGTTGTCCGCCGGTCAATGGCTTTCGTCAAAATGTCAGTTGCAATTTTTTCCACATTGGCAAAACTTTTACTGTCTTCCCCCGGCGTGACTGTATAGACCGCCGTCATATCCCAGCCCACCTCTTTCAGAGCCTCCAGCACTTTGTCCTGATAAAGTGCCGCGACATTCTCATCCGTAATCAGGATTCCCTGCCCTGCGGCAGGCGGCAGCAATTCCGCAAGCTGCCCGTAAAGCCCGCTGCCGATATGCACAGGGTAACTGCCCGATGCCGCCTTCACCATTACCGTTTCATGCATGCCCATCCAGATACTCCAATACAGCGTCTCTTACTTTATGCCCCATCGCCCGCGGCGACAAATCCGCGTTACATTCCACCGTTACATCCGCCTGCGCATAAACCGGATAGCGTTTTTCCATCAACGCCTCCAGCACCGCACGGGAATCCGTATTTTGCAAAAGCGGGCGATGCGATGTTCGTGCAGTGCGTTCCACCAGCAAATCCAGATCGGCTTTGAGCCAGACAGACACCGCCAGACGTTTGATATTCGCGCGTGTGGCCTCGTTCATAAACGCGCCGCCGCCCGTTGCCAGCACCAGCGGCCCTTCCGTGAGCAAGCGTTCAATCACCCGCACCTCTCCTTCACGGAAACCCGTTTCCCCGTAAAGGTCAAAGATTTCCTGCACCGAGCAGCCTGCGGCCTCTTCGATCTCCCGGTCGGCATCGGCAAAGCGCATATGCAGCAGCTTGGCGATTTCACGGCCGACCCTTGTCTTTCCTGCCCCCATTAATCCGACAAGAACAATGTTCTGATCGCGCGATTTTCCCATGTAAAATTCTCTATCCTCTCGAAATGATTGTAGAATCACCCCGAAAAAATAACAAAACTTAAATGCCCCGCAGAGGGATAAATAAATAAAACCGTCCCTCAAAATAAAATACATAATGCGGATATTACAAAATACTCATGCTGAACATAATAAAATAACGTAGAATCAAGACGCTGTATTATTTTCCATCATCATGAAATAATTTTCTAATTTTATGAAAAAACTTATTGACAATACTGTATGGCTATGCGATATTCTGCTGTACGGTAAATAGGTATCTTAGCTTGCATACAGAAGTCCAGTCGTGTGACAAACCAAGGCACCTAAATCCCCGGCAAACGAAGTTTGACCGTGGACAATTAAATCGAGTACGATAGAATGCGTAGAGTAAAAAACTGAAAAGAAAACAGGTCACTATGCGCTTTATCACAATCCTCTTTTTTTGTTGTCTCATTGGTCTGACCGTCGGTTTCGGGGCACTGGCCGTCTGGGATATGCCCCAGCCGAAGGAACATGTTGAGAAAACCGTAGATAACGGGCGTTTTTTCGGAAATAGTGGTGAAAAGTAAAAGCAATTTAATAAGATAGCGAATCACCATAAGACAAGCTTGGCATAACTCGGAATGGCCTTTGAAACGGCAAGTGCGTCATGTGTACGGGAAATGCCAACAATCCCTTATCACATTGAAAAGAAAAGATTAAAAAATTTTCATATATTGCACTTGCTTTTTTTGCCAAAATACGGCCTTATGTCGTATAGGCAGTTGAAAAAGATGCGTTATGAAGCGCTTTTGAAAATTTTCTGTTAAAGGAATATTTTTTAAAGGCGCTCCGATAAAGACGATAATAACCATAACGCATCGCATGGTGAAAACGAAAGAAGAAGGAGAGAAAGATGGCACGTCCAGGTCGTCCCCGTCAACCCAGAGCCCCGCTTCCGGTAACGGTCGAAGGTTTTTTGGAAATGTTGATTTCCGAACGCGGTGCAGCGATGAATACAAAGCATGCATATGAACGCGATCTCGCAGATGTTTGTACGTTCCTGCGCAAGCAGAACAAAGACATCGAAACGGCATCCACAGATGATTTGAAAGATTATCTTGCGGATCTGTCCGAGCGTCACAACGCAAAAAGCAAAAGCAAACACGTCAATGGCGGCAAAACCGCAGCGCGCACAATTGCACGCCGCATCTCCGCCCTGCGTCAGTATTACGGTTTCATGATCACGGAAAGCAAACGTGAGGACGATCCGACCACAGGTCTGGAAAGCCCGAAACAAACACGTGCTCTGCCGAAGGTTCTGACGGAAGAAGAAGTCAGCATCCTGATCAAAACAGCCGCAGGCCGCGGCACGCCGGAAAACATCCGTCTGGTCTCTCTGCTTGAGATCCTGTATGCGACGGGTCTTCGTGTTTCCGAACTGGTTGGTCTGGAAGTTTCGGCTGTCGGCGAAGGCTGCCGTTTCATCATGGTTGAAACCAAAGGTGGACGTGAGCGTATGGCGCCGCTGTCCGAGCCGGCACAAAAAGCGCTTGAAAACTACATGCGCATCCGCCCGCGTTTCCTGTCGCACGAGCGTAAGGAACTGCTTGAAAAATGGCTGTTCCCGTCCCGCACGTCCGAATCCGGTCATCTGACCCGTCAGCGTTTTGCACAGCTTCTGAAAGAGCTGGCGCATCAAGCTGATCTGGATCCGGATCGCGTCAGCCCGCACGTATTGCGCCACGCATTTGCGACGCACCTTCTGCAACACGGCGCGGATCTGCGCTCTGTCCAGAAGATGCTTGGTCACGCGGATATCGCGACCACGCAAATCTACACGCAAGTGCTGGATGATCAAGCAAGCGACACGGTCACGGAAAAACATCCGATGGCTGCTGAAAAGTAAGCTTGATTACAAAAGCGAATTCTAAGAAAAGGGAGCTTTGAAAGCTCCCTTTTTTTTGCTAATCTCGTGCTTCCAAAAATAAAAAGGAATAAAGAGGATGTTGGAATTTGAAAAGCCGCTGATCGAGCTGGAGAAAAAAATTGCCGAGCTGGAACGCATGAGCAATGACAATGATGTCTCCATCAGTGACGAATTATCGCGTCTGCGCAAAAAAGCCGACCGTATCGTCAAAGATACCTATGCCGATCTGGCACCGCAGCAGAAAGTTGCCGTGGCGCGCCATCCGCTGCGCCCGCATTTTGTCGATTACGTCAAAAAACTGGTAACGGATTTCACGCCGCTGGCCGGTGACCGTCTCTTCGGAGATGACCACGCGCTGCTAGGCGGGCTCGGCCGTTTTCAGGGCCGTCCCTGCGTTATTATGGGGCAGGAAAAGGGCCATGATACCGACAGCCGCATCCATCATAATTTCGGCATGACGCGTCCGGAAGGCTACCGTAAAGCGCAGCGTCTGCTGGCACTGGCAGGGCGTTTCAATCTGCCGGTTATCACATTGGTCGATACGGCGGGTGCCTATCCCGGTGTCGGCGCGGAAGAGCGCGGACAATCCGAAGCTATCGCAAAGTCCATTGAATCCTGCCTGCGCTGCAGCACACCGATTATCTCTGTTGTCATCGGCGAAGGCGGCTCCGGCGGTGCGGTGGCGATTGCCACAGCCAACCGTGTTCTGATGCTGGAACATGCGGTTTACAGCGTCATTTCTCCCGAAGGCTGCGCCTCCATCCTGTGGCGCAGCGGCGACTATGCCCGTGATGCGGCGGAAGCACTGAAGCTGACGGCGCAGGATTTGAAAGATCTGGGCATTATTGATGATATTATTGCCGAACCCGTTGGCGGTGCGCACCGCTTCCCGCAAAAAACCATCGAAAATGTCGGTCAGGCCATTACAAAATCTCTGGATGAGCTGAAAGATATGGATGCGGATGCCATCAAACGCGACCGGCAGGAGCGTTTTCTGAAAATCGGTGACGATTTTTAAATTTTCCGCGCAACGAGGCGAATAATCGCCCCGTCCCCCTGATGCCTGCCGCTATTCAGGGTTTCGACGCTGTTTTCCAGCCGCAAGATCTCCATCATACCGAAATCCTCCCGCAGCGTTTCTTCGGAGAACAGCATCTCTTCTTCCTGCGGGCCGCCGGAACTGTAATTCAGCTGTTCCTTTCTGAACCCTTCCAGCAGCAGCAATCCGCCCGTTTTCAGGCAGCGGACATATTTGGCATGAATATCATGCCGCAAATCGGGCATCAGATGAAAATAGCTGACAACAACACCGTCATAGCTGTCAGGCGTGAATGAGAATTCCTCCACAGCGGAAACATCCGCCTGTAGCGGAACGCTGTAATGCTGAGCGGCCGCCAGCGCCTTTTGCACCCCGGCGCTGGAACCGTCAAAACTGTGCACATCAAAGCCCTGACGTGCTAAAAACACACCGTTGCGGCCGTCACCATCGGCGGGCAGCAAAATTTTACCTTGAGGGGGGAAAAGGGAAACGGAGTCCTTTAGAAAAGCGAGCGGCGCCTCCCCGAAGAAAGCGCCGTCTTGCGCATAGCGTTCATTCCAGAAGTCACGCCATTGCTGTTCCATCACATCACTCCTGCACCGGGTAGAGAGCGTTGTTTACACTAGACTCAAGCGGGTTCCGGCGTACGTGCATTTTTCTCGGCCGCACGGTTACGTTTTTCGGCAACCGCGATTTCATCAGCCAAAGAAACGTCTTTACCGTCAACAACAGGCTGCTGGACATTACCGTCAACATCATCCGCTTTGTTATTCGCGCGGCGCTGCTGCGGTTGTTGCTGCTGTTTATTCTCTTCATTCGCATTGATCAAACGCTGATAATGCTCTGCATGCTGCAAATAGCTTTCGGCCAGCACATGGTCACTGCCAGCTGCCGCATCACGCGCCAGGGCAACATATTTATCATAGACTTGCTGTGCATTGCCGCGGATGCGAACATCGGGGCCGTTGCTGTCAAAAACCTGCGTGCGGGGATTGTTCGTTCTGTTACGGCCAGCTCTGTTATTACCATTGCTGTTCCGTGAACGCCGGGGGTTCGAACCGTGTTTCATTGCTGCTCCATCTCGTGCTTCGATATGTTTTTTAGTGCTCCCAAAAAGCCCTGACCGGTTCTTAAAATTTCGCGCATTTTTTATTTCGCGCCGGTTTTTGATATTTTCTGCGTCTTTTTATATAGTTAGCAAGCTTTCTTCGCAACAAATATCTGGGCTTCATTCATAATAACGCGGATTGCGCAAAAGGGTAAAGCCCTTTTTTGCACAGAAAATAACACTCAAGCTCCGCGTATCCGCACATAATAGCCGTACGAACCGCGAAATCAAGCGGTTTCTTGCTGTTTTTTCTCTTTATTTCCGTGGCGAAAAAAAATGCAGCGGTCACGCCCTGCCAAATCTTTTGCACAGCCGATATCCGAAAATCCGCTCTCTTCACAAAGCCTTCGTAAATCATCAGCCTGATCGTAACCGATTTCAAAAGCGCATAGCCCCTCTTCCGCCAGAATAGCGGGAAGCAGCCTGAAGATATCACGGTAACAATCCAATCCGTCCGCACCGCCGTCCAATGCCTGCACAGGGTCAAACTCCCGCACCTCCCGCGATAAGCCGTCCATATCTCCGCTGCGGATATACGGGGGGTTCGAGACAACAACGTCAAAACGTCCCAGTTTTTTAACTACCTCCGCCGCCGTCCAGTCAAGCACATGCACATTACAGCGCTCCTCCATTCTCAGCAGACGGGCATTTTCCCGTGCGGTTTTGACCGCATCTTCCGCAATATCCACCGCAACCGCCTCCGCCTTGGGGCAAAGGTTTAAAAGCGTCAGAGCAATACAGCCGGTGCCCGTGCCCAAATCAAGCAGGCGGAACGGCGCATCTTTACGCGCGCCCAATTCCTGTAAAACCGTTTCGATCAATGTTTCGGTATCGGGACGCGGATCCAGCGTTCCGCCGGAGAGCAAGAACTCCGCGCCGTAAAAACCGCGCCGTCCCAGAATGCGCGAAACAGGCTCTCCCGCCAAACGGCGGGTACGGTAGTCCTGCATCTTTTGCACCTGTGCCTGCGTCAAACACATATCTTTTTGCGCAACCCATTCCTCCCTTGTCATCCCCAGAACATCCAAAAGCAGCAAACGCGCATCCAGCGCAGCAGTCTCGATCTCTGCTGCTGCGAAAATATCTTTTGTGTCTTTATATATATCTGCGACAGACATATTTGACATTATCGAATCCTTTGCTATGCTCACAACCGTATAATACACCTGTACTCCTATATAGAAGAAAGAGGGAAAAAGGAACTGACCATGGAAAATATGAGTATCGACTTTGCAAAACTTTACGAACTGGTGCTGGTCTACGGCGTACAGCTGCTGACCGGTGTCGCAATCTTCTTTATCGGCCGCTGGGCATCAAAAATTGCCACAAGATTCGCCCGTGCCGGAATGGAAAAGGCCAAGCTGGACAAAACACTCGTCTCTTTTGTCGGCAATCTGCTGTATTACGCCTTACTCGGCTTTACGATTATCGCCGCTATGGGGCAGATGGGGATTGAAACAACCTCTTTCGCCGCGGCCATCGCCGCAGCTGGTCTGGCTGTCGGTCTGGCACTGCAGGGGTCACTGTCCAACTTCGCCTCCGGTGTCATGATTGTCCTGTTCCGCCCCTTCAAAGTCGGCGACTTCATTGAAGCCGCAGGCGCAACCGGTACGGTGGACGGGCTGAATATTTTGTCCACAACACTGAAAACACCGGACAATAAAATCGTCATCGTTCCCAACAAAAACATTATGGGCGGCAACATCACCAATTTCTCGGCACGCGATACCCGCCGCATCGATCTGGTTTTCAGCATCGGTTATGATGACGACATCAAAGCCGCCAAGAAAATTATCGAGAAAACCGTCAAGGCCGATAAACGTGTTTTGGATGACCCGGCCCCGATGATTGCTGTGATGGAACTGGCGGCGAACAGCGTCGATTTCGCTGTCCGCCCTTGGGTAAAATCCTCCGATTTATGGGCAACGCGTTGTGACCTGATCGAAGCGATTAAACTGGAATTTGACAAAGCGGGCATCAGCATTCCCTTCCCGCAGCGTGATGTGCATATTTATGAAGCAGCAAAAAAACCTGCTGCAAAAAGCACAGCCAAACCATCCGCAAAAGCGAAAACGAAAAAAGCCGCCTGATAAGGCAGCCATAAAGACGCCTTTAAGAAAAGGGTGGAGCAAACAGGCTCCACCCTTTACACTTAAAGACAGACATAGATAAACTTTCAGGAATAAAAAATGTCGGCAAAACTTGTCACCCCCTCAGGCGCATTCAAAGACAGCTTTATCGAAGCCTTACGCGAAGGCTTTGTCCGCGGCATTGAAACGGAACGCAGCCCGGAAGAAATCGATGCCATCGCAGATGATTTTCCCGCCTATCTTGAAGATATCCTTACCAAAGACAAAACCGGGCAAATCCTCTGCCCCGACGGCAATACCTATGAACGCGTGCCATCGAGTGATTACTGGCTGGTGCTGGATGAAGCCTTTATCGGCAGCATTTCCCTGCGCCACAAACTGAACGAGTTTCTGCTGAAATTTGGCGGGCATATCGGTTACGGTGTGCGCCCCAGTTTCCGCCATCAGGGTTACGGTACACTGATGCTGCGTCTCTGCCTTGACGAAGCACGCAAAACGCTGAAAACAGACCGTGTATTGCTGACCTGTTCCGAAGGCAATATGGGTTCGCGCAAGATTATCGAAGCCAATGGCGGCATCCTTGAAGACGTTGTCAGCTTTGACTGGCAGGATGACAACACGATGCGTTACTGGATCGAACTGTAAGCGAGCGCCCTCAAAAAAGCTTGAATTAGGCTCAAAAACAGGATAAGGTGGCGTCCTTATTAACCTTTTGTAAAGGAAGTATTGTTATCTTATTTCAGATAATCAATATCCATATTTGAGGTACACGTCCATGTCTATTGAAGCACGCAAAGCGATTTTACCCCCCGATTATACCCCAACGGATAAAGAAGAATTTATGAATCCGGTTATGGCCGAATTCTTTCGCCAACGACTGCTGTTGTGGCGCGAAGAGCTTCTGGCTGGCTCTAACGAGACGATTGAAACCATGCAGCAGGACAACCTGCAAAAACCGGATATTGCAGACCGCGCCGCCGCCGAGACGGATCACGCGCTGGAACTGCGCACCCGTGACCGCGAGCGCAAACTGATCAGCAAAATCAACGAAGCGCTGGAAAAAATCGAACAAGGCACTTACGGCTATTGTGAAGAAACAGGAGAGCCGATCGGCGTTGCCCGTCTGATTGCCCGCCCGATCGCTGTTTACAGCCTGGAAGCGCAGGAACGCCACGAGCGCCACGAAAGAACAAGACGAGACGAACGCGAATAGTCTTTAAACGGATAAACAAAGAAGACGAAACGTCAAAAGGACTTTTGGTCTTAAATAGGAAAAACGCCTCCTTACGGCAGGAGGCGTTTTCTCTATATATCAAGGTATTTTTATGACTGCGGCGTACCGGAACGCCCTTCACGGTACCATGCAATCATCATCACCAGCGCAATCACCAGCATCGCCCAAAGCGGCGGCAGCAGCGGGAAGCTCTTTAATCCGGTGACACGGTAGGCGTCATTCTTTTTCACGGCAATCCAGTCATCGCCGTAATATTTCAATTTGGCAAATCCCGCGCCATGACGCAGTGCAAAGCCCTGTCCTGCCTCGCGGTACCAGATTTCTCCACCGCCTGTTGCCGCCGTCAGCGGAGAGAGTTTTTCATTACTTGCAATAACCTGCTGCATTTCAGGAACATCAATCCGGCCGACAACTGCGAAGGCTTTCTGTCCCGATGTCGGGTCTTCAAAACGGTAAAGCCCGTATTGTTCCACATGCGCATCCCCGCGCTGCCAGCGGCGCAAATCCTCGCGCCGCAGCGTCAGCGTCTTTTGCTCCTGTTCGGGTGTAAACATGGCGATATCAATATTCTTGTCCACATCCAGCAGAGCGCGGCGGCGTACAGTCAAATCAAAACCGTTGACGCTGACCACCAGACGGTTTTCTTCAAGCTCCGGCTCTTTCATCAGCCAGTGAACCAGGCGGCGCAACAGCTCTTTTTGCGGGCCGCCATGTTCCAGCCCGCGCGCCCACAGCCATGTGTGGTCACTGGCCAGCCATGCGACACGGCCTTTTTCAGCCTTATCCAGCACCAGCAGCGGATATTTTTCCGCGCCCATCATCAGAATGCGCGATGTCGGCGCAACTTCGGCTTTGACCTGACGGAACCAGCGTCCCCATGCCTGTTGTTTATCCGTCAGCCTCTCCGTAACGGGATGCACATCGCCCAGATCCGTTTTTTCGGGGATAAAACCGTTCTCGATTGTCCCTCCCAGCGGACGGGCGGGCAGAATATCACGTACCGCTGTTTGATACAGCGAGCTCTGGCCGCCATATTCATCGCCCGATGCCATCAAAAGCGCACCGCCGTTCTTCACGTATTCGCGGATATTGCGCATATAAAAGCCCTGCAATATTCCTTGCAGATGATAGCGGTCAAAAACGATCAGGTCGAAATTCTTGATTTTACGCTGAAACAGCTCATGTGTCGGAAAAGCGATCAATGACAATTCATGTGACGGGGTCGGATCCTTCGCCTCCGGCGAACGCAGAATGGTAAAATGCACCAGATCAACCGCCGGATCGGAATTCAACAGGTTCCGCCATGTGCGCTCCCCTGCATGCGGTTTTCCTGAAACCAGCAGCACGCGCAAACGGTCACGCACCGCGCGGATAATCGAAAAGGCGGTATTATTCGCCGCCGTCAACTCGCCCTCCAGTCGGGGAACCGTAAAACTCAGCACCGTGTCACCGGCATGTTCCATTTTAAAGCTGAGTTTGCGCTCTTCACCGATCACCACCGGAAAGACCCCGACAGGGTCGCCGTCCTGCATCACCTCCAGACGCAATTTCTCCGTCTGTGTTTTCGGATAACCCTGCGCATCAATACGCACCGTCACAGTCACCGTATCCCCTGTCAGCGCATAACGCGGTGCTTGCGTGACAATCACCGAAATATCCTTTTCATCCTTTGCACCGGTATAAACGGTATGAATCGGAATATTTTTCAGACGCTCTTCTTCAAGCGGCGCGGCAGGCGCATCATGAACCTGCCCGTCCGTGACCAGTATCACACCCGCCAGCGCATTTTCTTCCTGTTCCAGCACCGCTTCACGCATGGCTGACCACAGACGGGTTTCATCTTCCTGCGCTTCCACCGTCAGATAGACGGGTTCAACATTCGGCAGCGCCTCCAACTGCTTGCGGATATTGTCCATTGCGCCCGCCACCAATGCGGGACGTTGACCGACCTTTTCACTCGGCGTGTTATCCGTCACCACCAACACCGTATCTTTAATGGGCTCACGCTGTTCCTGCATGACGGAGGGATTGGACAGCACCAGCAAAACCAGCACCAGCGCCAGACCGCGCCACCATGTACCGCGCGCACCGCGCAGCAGTGCCAGTACAAACAGCACAAAAGCCGCCGCACCCAGCACCACAAGCGCCTGCCAGGGCATTAAAGGAACAAAATTGAGCGTCATATATTGCTGCATCTACCGCCCGATCCTGTTCAAAAGTTCCTGCGTATGGATCTGGTCGACCTTATAATTACCGGTTAATGCCATCATAATGACGTTAATGCCGAAACGGTAAGCACGCTCGCGCTGCCTTTCTCCGCCGGAATCAATACGAAACATCGGGCGGCCGTTATCCATTGTCGCCCATGCACCCGCCCAGTCATTGCCACCGATCATCATGCTGGGAACGTTATCATGATCCTGCGCCGGTTTTTTCTGCACCCATAATCTGCCAGCGTTATAACGTCCCGGAAAATTATCCAGCAGATAAAAAGACCGCCTAAGGGCATGCATCTGCGGTACGGGATGCAGCGCCGGTATGCGCATACCGCGCAGCAGAGTTTTCAGATATTGCGCACCGCGCCCCTGATCAGAGCGGTCGTCATCCATGCCGTATTGGCTGTCACGCGTATCAAATAAAATCAGCCCGCCGTTTTCAAGATAATCCTGCACATTATCGCGGCCGCGCCGCGTCAAAGGCGGCTGGGACGGAGAAATCGGCCAATAGATAAAGGGGAAATAAGTCAGCACGTCTCGTTCGGGATTGACGCCGACCACGCCCTGAATATCCACCGATGTCCGCCGCCCTGCCATGCGGCGCAGCGCATCCAGCCCCTGACGGCTGACTTTGTCAAGATTACCGTCTCCGGTTACGACATAGGCAATCCATGTCTCGTTGGTATAGCGGATGGCCTCGCTTTCTTTCACTGTGGGCTGCTGCGCCAGTGCCGGTTCGGGCAAAAAGGCCAATAAAGAAAACGCCGCAACCATCATTGCCGCCCGCACCGGACGCGTCAATAAACCGCGCATATAAAGCGAAATCAGGAAATCAGCCAGCAGCAGCAGCAAAACCGTCACGGCCAGATGCGGCTTGAACGAGGTTTCCTTGCCGCTCTCATAAGGCATAACCTTCACTTCATCCGGAAGATTATAGGTAATGCGCGTGGTCGGCAGATTGGCATGATCAATCAGGTTAAAGGCTTTGAGCGCATCCCCCTCGCCGTAAAAGCCGGGAGGATTTTTCGGATTAATCAGAAAATCCTTCTGATTGGTAATCGGCTCGAATTGCGTGCCCGCAGGCTGCAAACGCCCGAAACCGTCCAATAGCCTGTCAGGCATCAGACGAATATCCTGCCCTTCAATACCCGTTACACCAACGCTGAGAGCAATCAGCCGTTTCAGCATCTCGATAAAAACACCGGAAATGCTGATATCGCTCCATAACGGATTGGCCGTGGTATGGAACAGGACAATATGCCCCGCGCCTTCCGCTCCGCCGGTGACCAGCGGCGTTTTATCCGTCAGACGCGCCCAGATTTTCTCCTCCAGCTCCAAAGACGGTTCCGCCAAAACCTGTTTAGACACCGTAATCTTACTGTCTTCCGGAATTTCCAGTCCTGCGAAAGGGCCTGTCTCGGCAAAATCACCCAGTTCCTGCGGCACATCCCATGTCAGGCTTCCTTCAAAATCACGCCCGCCATAACGCAAACGCACCGGCAGCAGATTATCCCTGTCCGGCTGTGCGGCAATATTCGGCCCTGCAAAACGTACCAGCATCCCGCCTTTATCGACCCAGTCGCGCAGCTCTCCGCGCTCATCTGATGTCAGCGGATAATCATCACTGACCATCATTACCGCCAGTTTTGTTTCCTCCAACATCTCATGCACTGTGCCTGTCTGCAAATCGGCATAAGGCTCCAAAGCACGGATCATATAAAAAATGTCATTCAAATAACCCTGATTGTTCAGCATTGCTTCTGTCGCGGCAATGCCGACAGGACGGAACCGCCAGTTTTCATCCACCATAAAACTGCCACCTGCATGGCTTGCTTGCTGAATTTTAAGATGTGTCAGCTGGTTGCGGCGGTCTGTGTCAATTTCGACCTGCGCGGTTTCTTTGCTGCTGCCTGCGGCAATCATCATCCGCTCCTGCCCCAGAACACGCCCGCCTTCCCCATACATGACCACCGTCGCAGGGACAGCCTGCTCCGTCTCCGTCAAGCGCCGCGCCTCCAGCGTCAGCGTATTCTTATCCTTACCCGGCAGAACTTTCAGCAAAGTCGGGAAATAAGCCTCGTTGCCCACATCCACCAGTGTCACCTCGCCCATATCCCGCAGAAGATTGATCAGATGATAGGTCTCCGAATCCTTATAACTCTGCTGCGCACCCGCAACACCGGCATGGAAACCGTTGCTGACCCAGAATGTGTCCACCTCTTTGCTCAACCGCGTGACTTTTTCGGCGATATCATCATAATTCGCAGGCCAGGGCTGCGGCGCAATCTGCCGCACCAACCCTTTCGCAGCTTCAGGAGCCACAATATTGGTCTCGTAAACGCGGGAGGCCGTCGGCACGACGATAATATTGCGTCCGCTGCGGTGCACGCGTTCGACAAGGCGTTGCGCCATATCCTGCCGCTGTTGCCAGTTCTGTCCCGCTGCCCAGTCATTATCGATCAGCAACAACACGGGGCGGTCTTTCTTCAAGACGGAATCATAGAACTCTTGCGCCGTATGTGTCACAGGCTCTGCCATCGCCAGAATAAACAGCCCCAGCGCCGTCACACGCAGCAGCAAAAGCCACCAGGGCGTATGCTGGCTGGGCTTTTCCGTTTCCTTCAGATTACGCAGCAGCATAATGGCCGGGAACGGAATCCGCTTCGGCGTCGGCGGCAACAGCCTGAGCAGCAGCCAGACAATCGGCAGCAATGCAAGACCGAATAACACGGCGGGAAACAGAAATGTCACCAAACTCAGCATCAGCGCCCTTCTCTTATCTTTTGCTGAACATCAGCATTTCATAAATCGGCAGAACAGCCGCCGCAGCGTCGTCTTCCGTGCCCGTTTCATGGAAAAACCATCCTGCCGCCTTGACGATATTTTTCAACGCCTTGCTGTGCTGTTCCAGTTGTTCCTGATAGGCTGCGCGGATTGTCCGCACGTCCTGTATTTTTTGCGGTGCTTCCCCTTCTTCCAACCCGGTAAAAACCGCATGGCCGGAAAACGGCAGCGATTTCTCCGCAGGATCAAGAATATGCACAAAATGCCCGTCAATCCGCTGCAGGGCCAGCTGCTGCACATCCTGCGCCATTTCTTCGGGGTCAATCAGACCATCCGTCACGAAAACGCCATGCGCATCACGCGGCAGTTTTCCCAGATCGGACAAAGGACGCCCTTGCTGCATCAACAATTCCGCGACATGCGGCAGCGAAGGGTAACCTTGCAAAGGACGGTGCCCCGGCACCAGCACATTCTCTCCGCCGCGCAGCAGCGCGCCCGCCAAAGAAAGAAGCAGGAACATCGCGTAACGTTTTTTGGTCGGAAATTTTGCGGGGTCGGAGCTATAATCCATCGATCCTGATGCATCATGCCATAGAATAACGGTTTGCGCGGCTTCCCACTCCGTCTGGCGAATGTAAGTATTATCGCGTTTTGCCGATTGCCGCCAATCA
Source organism: Alphaproteobacteria bacterium (assembly GCA_006226225.1). Lineage (GTDB taxonomy): Bacteria > Pseudomonadota > Alphaproteobacteria > Micavibrionales > CSBR16-224 > CSBR16-224. The sequence goes on along the minus strand of SBHI01000043.1, from coordinate 5,424 downwards.
ATGCTGCGCACGGGATCAGAGGGCAGATAGCTGCGAAACTGCCAGAAACTTTCCCCCATACCCACACGACGGCGGCCGTGACTGCCTTGTATCACATTCATCGCGACGCGCTCCGCCGCCACGATCAGCTCGGGCAGACTGTCTTTTTGGAGAAGTTCGGCAAGATCGCTCATGTAATGAATTTTTCTTTATCGGTGAATATCTTATTTATTCCGTTTTGATGATAGCAGAAAGCTTTCCGTCATGGAATTGCAAGCCGACAAAATCCTCATTCGAAAGTTCTGCCACGCCATGAACGGTTTTTCCGGTTTTCTGATCCGTGACCAGCACAAAACCGCGCGCCAATATCTTTTTAAAAGACAGGCTTTCCAACATCGCGGATAGATGTTCCAGACGTTTTTTTTCTGTTTCGGTTTTTTGCCGCATGACCGTCTGCAAGCGCTCTGCCAAATTCTGTAATTGCCGTCCGTCATGCACCAACTGTGTCCGCAAAGCCGCCGGTGTCAAACGTGCCGATAATTCGCGCAAATGCGCCTGCCGCTGTGCCAGCCAGTTTTTCAACCCCATATCAAGCCGCAGTCCGGCCTGATCCAGCCGCTGCACCGCATTTTCCAGCAAACGCGCCGGATTGCCAAGCCCGCGCGCCAAGCCTTCCAACTGGCGGCGCGACAAGGTTAGACGGCTCTGCATCACCTGCACCAGCCGCCCTTCATAATCCAGCACCTGCGCGGCAATCTGCGCCTTGACCGGAACAGCCTTTTCCGCCGCCGCCGTCGGGGTCGGTGCCCGCAAATCAGCGGCATAATCAATCAAGGTCGTATCGGTTTCATGTCCGACAGCGGAAATGAGCGGAATATTACTGGCAGCCGCCGCGCGAACGACGGCTTCATCATTAAAGGGCATCAAATCTTCCAGCGACCCGCCGCCGCGTGCCACAATCAACACATCAGGACGGTGCGGAGAGTTTTCCGGCAAAGCGTTAAAGCCGTTGATTGCTTTTGTAACTTGTTCCGCAGCCCCCTGCCCCTGCACCATCACCGGCCAAAGCAACACAGGACGCGGAAAACGCTCCGCCAAACGATGCAAAATATCGCGGATCACCGCCCCTGTCGGCGATGTAATCACGCCGATAACCTGCGGCAGAAAGGGCAGCGCTTTTTTACGGGAGGCATCAAACAAGCCTTCCGCCGCAAGTTTTTTGCGCCGCTCCTCCAGCATTTTCAACAGCGCGCCCTCACCCGCCAGTTCCATACTCTCGATAATCAGCTGGTAATTAGAACGTGCGGGATAAGTTGTCAGCCGCCCTGTACAGACAACATCCAGTCCTTCCTCCGGTCTCACGGATAAACGCGCCAATGTGCCTTTCCAGCAAATGGAATCAAGCACGGCATTTTCATCCTTCAGCGACGTGTAAAGATGACCTGATTTTGCCACTGTCACGCGTGACAGCTCTCCGCGCACGCGCACATAGCCGAATTCGTCTTCGATACGCCGTTTCAGCAGATTGCTCAGCTGGCTAACCGTAATCTCCTGCGGTGCATTCGCGCCGGTTGTCTTTTCCTGCGCGTTTTTTTCCTGCTCTGCCGCGTGATCGAAAAGCGATTTTTCCATGAAAAAATAATTCCTTAAAAGACAAAGTGGCAATAAGTTGAAACGCCCACTTGCCCTGATTTCCCTTACCGCGATAGAATAATACTAAGGAGCACGAAATAAAAACCAAAAATTAATTTTTTCGGGCTAGAATAAAAGTGTAAAAACGAAGCCGTATGACGGGAAAAATAAAGGAAAAGCAAAATGTTAGATTTATCCGCCCCCGCCATTAACCAGTTAAAGGGTGATGATGCGCAAAATCTTGTGGCGTTTTATATGAATACGCCGGGGATTACCAAAGCCCATGAATGGTCTTTGGAACAGGCGCCGGAAACCGAAGTCGCACCGCCGCAGCCGAATGTTTTGAGAACGGTTGGCGCAGGTGCCTCGGCACCGGGCGCAGGCGGTGGCGGCGGACGCCGCGCAGCCGCACAGCAGCCCGCACAAAAAGCCGAAGCCCCGCCCGCCGCGGCGGAACCGGTTGCGGAAGCCGCTCCCGCAGAGGGGGCAGCGGCGGAAGAAGTTGTTGACGATAATGACGAGGCGCAAGGATAAAAAACATGGCAAATGAAGCTCTTGTTGAAGATTACGAAATTTTCACCAACGACCGTAACGCCGTCGCGTTCTTCCTGCTGCGCCATCCGGCACTGGACGAAAACCGCGAAAAAGGCCCGTTTCTGTTCGCCGTACAGGATAATGACACCGTGATTGTCGGAACCGAAGACCACCACGCCATTTTTCCCAATGTTGCCAGAGATGTGATCAGCGCCATTAAAGAGCGCAATGCCATCCTGCTGGTCGAATTTGAAAATCAGGCACCGTTCCGCTGCACGCCCTGCTATCTTTCGCCCAATAGCGGCTGACGCTTAAACAGTTTCCTCCAAAGAAAAAGTTCGCCTGTTTTCTTTGAAAACAGGCGGATTTTCATGCGCTTTTCTTGACAAAAATACAGGATTATGTTAAAAATAATGCCTTGAGCGGTAACATATTTCCCAAAAGGAGTCTCGCAGAATGGTGCTTGAAAAAGCCGGAAAAGCCCTGAAAAGTACAGGCGGCGGTATTGCCTATTATACGGCGCTGGCCGCGATTCCGCTTTCCGCGCTTTTCGCCTTGAATAATGACCTGCCCGATTACAATGATGGCACAAATGCCGACAGTCAGGCCGCTGTTGCCGAATATACGGCAGAAAGCCAAGGTATGATGGGGCTTTATAATTCCATTGCCGCCTTAAAGGAGGCTTCTGCGCAGCAAGACACACCCGATGATGTCATTGCCTTCCAGAACCGTATCGTCGATATCAAACGCGATTTGATTACACAGGGCGATGCGCTTGAGGTAAAAATTTTGAATGATGCCAGATTGACCGAACAGGATTACCGCTTTTTGAATGAGAATCTTGAAATCGAGGGCACAGAATATGTTGCCCTCCCCTCCGGCGAACGCTATCTGGATGAAGCACGCACCGCCGCACAAGGTGAAAATGCTGCGGATAAAGCCCCGCAAATCGTGCAAGCCCTGATAGATTACGATAATGGACGTTTTGGTGCTGTCATGCTTTCAATTCTGATCGGTCTTGTCAGTGTTGTCGGCGGTATCGGCGGCTTTGTCGGCAGCGGTGCCAGTGAAGATTTGCGCAAAAGTGCCGCAAACGGCTTGATCAGGGCGGGCCAGAAACGCCGCAGTAAACCGCAGCATTAAAGGATAAAAACATGTACGGTTATAATGATCACGAGTCAAAATCCGGTAAATTCCTGCGCAGCACAGGCGGCGGCTTAAGCTATTACGCAACACTCGCCGCTATTCCGCTCGCAACGATTTTCGGGCTCGCTCATAATGTCGCTCCTGATCTGAATGAAACCACGAATACCGATAGTCAGACTGCACTTGCTGAATATATCAACGAAGGCAACAGCCTGACTTCTTTGCTGGAAGATGCCCAAACCTTGCGTGATGCCGCACTAAACCAAACCAGCGCTGAAGCCGTTCTGGAAATGAATGATGAAGCGAAAACACGCGAGGCACAGCTGCAAACGCTTGGCGAAGCATTCTCGAACCGCGTTCTGGCAGATAACCGCCTGACAGAGAGCGATTACAGCGCCTTGCAAGAAAGCATCACGATTGATGAAACAGACTATGTTGATATGCCCTGGCTATCCAATGCATTGGACGAGGCACGCGCCAGCGCCACAGGGACGGATGCCGCACAAAACACCGCCGCCATTCGCGCCTATATGGATGAGGCTGGTGACACGGCCGAAGGCCGCATCCTGCTTCTTATGCTGACATTTTTCGCAACGATTTTTGGTGCCGCAGTCTTCGGCGCATCCGGTATGGCGGAAGATCTGCGTAGCGGCCTGTCCTACAAATTGGATGATATGGCGCAGAAACGCCGAAAACCAAAACATTAAGAAAGAGACGCAATGTATAACGACCACGAATCAAAATCCGGGAAATTCCTGCGTAGTACAGGCGGCGGCATCGCCTATTACGGCACCATGGTTGCCGCCCCGATTGCCCTGATTTTCGGCATTTCCTCCATTGGCCCCGACTATAATGAAACAACAAATACGGACAGTCAGGCGGCACTCTCCGCCTATACACAGGAAGGCCAATCACTCACAAGGCTGTTTGATGAAGCAAAAATGCTGCGCGAGGCTGCCGTCAACCAAAACACACCGGAATCCGCCCTGGCTTTTCAAAATAATGCCGTTGAACGCGAAACACAGCTCAGCGTGCTGGGACAGGATTTTGCCAGCCGCGTCCTGACTGACAGTAAACTGACGGAAGGGGATTATACTGCCCTGCGCGGAAACCTGACCATTGACGAAACCGACTATGTGTCCCTGCCGATCGGCGCACCGACACTGGAAGAAGCACGCATGACGGTATCCGGCGATAATGTGCAGGCACAGGCCACTGAAATCCGTGAAATGATGAGCGATTTTGATGGTATGAGAGACCTGCGTTTCGGAACCTCTGTCGCAATTTTCATGCTGTCACTTGTCGGAGGCATTATATTCGGAAGCAGTGGCGCAGCAAGTGATGCGCGTTATAACCTTGCCCGCGGGTTGGATAAAATGGCGCAAAGACGCCTGAAACCGAAACATTAAGCCTTACAGATCGTCTTCTTCCGGAGAGTCAAACGCCTCGTGAATAACGCGTCCACCGCCCGGCACGAGGCCAAGTTCACGCGCCGTGCCACCGTTCAGCTCCAGCACCGCCCAGACACGGGAGCCCGAATGGATGGAAGCGGTTGAACGCGGCACCGCATTTTCATGCAGCTTTGCCACTGTTCCGTCACGGTTCAAAAACAGAATATCCAGCGGCAGATGCGTATCCTTCATCCAGAAGGATCGTTCCTTTACATCCCAGAATAAAAACAACATACCGGAATCACTGTCCAGACGGCGGCGGTGCATCAGCCCGCGGCGACGTTGGGCATCATTATCCGCCACTTCGACACGGTAATAAGTTTCACGCCCGTCAGGGCTCAAAACAACCAGATGGTTTTCCGACTCGGTCAGTTTGGAGGAATCGACATAGATTTCGTCACTATCATCGAAATCAAAGCCGATCAGCTCTTTCAAAGGAAAATCCGGACTGGTATTGTTGCACATAACTTCGTTGTATTTCGGCATCAGCACGAAATATCCCCATGCCGTCACGCCCGCAAAAATGATAAAGGCGGGGATCACAACGAAGATCAGTATTTTTTTCAGACGTCTCATGCACCCATCCTAAAAGCACGGAAGCTTAGTGTAAATAGACAAACCACGCATAGACGGAGGCAACCAGCATCGTCACCAGCATCAGCGGAAAGCCGAATTTTAGAAA
>SBHI01000118.1 GCA_006226225.1 Alphaproteobacteria bacterium | reverse complement strand
ATCCGCCAGCCGGCTTCCTTCTGTGGTATTGCCGGAATTAAACCGACCTATGGCCGTTGTTCACGCTGGGGTGTGATTGCGTTCGCCTCCTCGCTGGATCAGCCGGGCTGTTTTGCCCGTACGGTCGAAGATAACGCGATCTTCCTGCGTGCGATGGCAGGTTATGACCCGAAAGATTCCACCTCCGTCAACCGTGATGTGCCCGATTACGCCGCCGCGCTGACAGGTGATATTCGCGGGCTGAAACTCGGTATTCCGAAAGAATACCGCGTTGACGGCATGAACAGCGAAGTTGAAGATATCTGGCAAAAAGGCATCGACTGGGCGAAAGACGCCGGTGCGGAAATCGTTGAAGTCAGCCTGCCGCATACGAAATATGCGCTGCCGACCTATTACATTATCGCGCCTGCGGAATGTTCCTCCAACCTTGCCCGTTATGACGGTGTGCGCTATGGCCTCCGCGTTGAAGGTAAATCGCTGGATGATATGTATGAGCTGACCCGCGCCGAAGGCTTCGGCGATGAGGTTAAACGCCGTATCATGATCGGTACCTATGTTCTCTCCGCCGGTTATTACGATGCCTATTATAATAAGGCGCGCCGTTTGCGTAAGAAAATCTGGAATGATTTCGATCAGGCCTACAAGCAATGTGATGCGCTGCTGACACCTACCGCGCCGTCGGCCGCTTTCGGTATCGGTGAAAATATGGATGATCCCGTCACCATGTATCTGAATGACGTGTTCACGGTTCCGGCATCTTTGGCAGGGATGCCCGGCATGTCGATTCCCGCGGGACTCGATAAAGACGGTTTGCCGCTGGGCTTGCAGATTATCGGACGCCCCTTTGACGAGGAAACGGTTTTCCGTACCGCAGGCGTTCTTGAAAAAGCCGCCAATTTCACGGCTGTACCGCAATTGGCCGTACAAAAAGCTGCCTGACGCTTGACAATTGTCAAGTTGTTATGTAACTTTGCACCCTTCTCAATAATATAAGAAAAGGGGCACGTCCAATGTCTGACAATAACCAACCGAATCCGCAACAAACTTTCAACGCGATTGCCCGTGCGAGCGATATTCCGACTCTGCAACATGCACTGCGCCAGATCGACAGCCATGATGCCGATGCAAAAGCCGCGCTGGTCGAAGCGCTGGAAAAATACACCATTCAGGAATTCAACGCCGATATGGAAGGCGGCGATCTGGAAATCGTTGAAGGTCTGATGGGGCTGGCGGAAATTCTGGGAGATGATCTTCTGGATGCGGTTGGTGATGATGATCTCTACGACTTCCATTCACTGCTGCTGATGGCTGATAAGGTTGACGAAGTAAAAGGCGATAAAACCGCACCGGTTCTGGTCGACCTTCTGGATGCGGCGGCGCAGCTGTCGGATAAGGAATATAACAGCATGACCGCGCTGGCAAAAACCTTCATGGGCGTTGCCAAAAAACATCTGTCGCAAACGACGGATGCGGCGGAAAAACCGTCCAACCCGTTCCGCGGCAAAAAATTCGGCGGACCGACGTCCTAAAGATCAAGGAGCGGAAAATGTCTGATAACGCAAAACCCAGCATTCAGGATACGTTCAACGCGATTTCTGATGCGCACAGTTTCGAAGATTTAAAACAAGGGCTGGCGCAAATCGATCTCCATAGTGGTGACGAAAAGAAGCAGTTGATCGACCTTCTGGAAACGGCTTTCTTTGACAAATTTGCCAAGGGTCTGCCGGGACGGGAAGAGCTGGAAATGATGACGGCAATGGCGGCCATGAACGGTTTGCCTCCTGAATTTTCTGATACCGAAGGTGCGCAGGCAATACACGGTTTCTTTCATTTGGCCGACAAAATCGTTGCCGAGAAGGGCGATAAAGCAGACCCGCGTTTGCATGAACTGCTGAAAAAAGCCGGGGAGTTATCCGACACGGATTATAACAATCCCATCGCGGTGATGAAACTGTGTCTGTCTGTTTTGAAACCGGAAGCCGTTTCAGCACTGAAAAATCCGTTCCGCGATAAACGCCGCAGCGGGCCGCATTCATAAATCACATTCAACCACTCTCTATATTTAAGGAGCAAAATTAATGTCTGATAAAAAACCGAGCGTTCAGGAAACTTTTAATGCCATCGCCATGGCGGGTGACCTGAACTCACTGCAATCCAGCCTGTCACAAATTGATCTACATGATGCAAAAGACAAAGCAGAGCTGATTCAGGCGCTGGAAACGGAATTCGTTGAAGGCTTCACCGAGGGTCTGCCGACGCAGGAGCAAATGGAGCTGCTGCTGGCACTGGGCGCAATGGTCGGTGAAGGGCCGGATGCCGAAGATGCGGAAATGATTCAGGGCTGCCTGCTGATTGCCGATAAAATTCTGACGGAAAAAGGCGATAAAGCCTCTCCGCTGGTACAGAAACTGATCGAAAAAGCCTCCGAACTGACGGATGCGGAATATAACGATCCTGCAACATTGATGAAAGCAGCCGTTTCCGCCGCCCATGAAGCGAAAGCCATGGCACCGAAAACAGCCAACCCGTTCCGCAACCGCGGCAACAAAGGCCCGAACGCCTAAAGAAGGCTTCCATATATTGACAAAAACGCCTCTCCCTTAATGCGGAGGGGCGTTTTTTGTTGCGCCGCAAGATAAATACAAAAATCAAATATATACGGTAATTTTTTACTGGAAATTCTGACGCTGCTCCTTATAATGAATTCTCACTTCAGGAACATGAAACAAAGGAGCCCGCGTGTCAGGGAAATTGCCGCCGAAATCGACGAAGAAAGCGCTGCCTGCAAAAGCGCCGAAGAAAAAGGTGACGCTCGCCCTGCAAGGCGGCGCATCTTATGGCGCATTCACATGGGGCGTGCTGGATCGTCTGCTGGAAGATGACCGCATCGAAATCGTCGGCATCAGCGGTGCTTCGGCAGGGGCTTTGAACACGGTGGCGGTTGCTTACGGTATGGATGAAAACGGCCCGGAAGGGGCGCGTGATGCGCTGCGCCAAATCTGGCACCGCCTGACCTATGAGGAAATCGCCAAAGATATGCCGGTGCTGGGCAAAAAAAGCACAGCCATGAATAAGGGGCTCAGCGCTGTTTTTAACGCACTGGGAAAAATCGGCAAAGGCACCAAGGTCAAAAATATCCATACGAAAATTCAGGCCGCCATTATTGCCATGACCACCACCAAAGGTGATTTTTTCGAAGACAATCTTGATAAGGTTATCGATTTTGACGCGATGAAAAACAAGTCGGACGGCCTGCCGTTTTACATTACCGCGACTGATATTCACAATCACAAATCGCGCATTTTCGACCGTACCGATATTTCGGCGAAAGCCGTCAAAGCCTCCTGCGCCTTGCCGGAACTGTTTAATGACGTTGTCATTAACGGTCGCCTGTATTGGGACGGCGGCTTTACCGAAAATCCGGCGATCAACCCGCTGAAGGAATGCGATGCTGATGATATTATCATTATCCAGACACTGCCCTTCCTGAAACGCGGCACGGAAGACAACCATGTCGCCGCCGATGACGATATGCTCTATGAATTGCTGTTTAATTCGTCAGTGCGAAAAGATATTCAGTATATTCAGTATGATAACGCACGTTATGACCGTGACCCCGCAGCCGCGGAAAAACTGGGCATCAAAAAAATCAACACCCATATCATCAATTCGGGACAGGTGATGCCGAACAAAATGACGATGTGTTTCGACCGCGAACATCTGACCACACTGCATGATATGGGTTATATGGCGGCCGATAAATTCCTGGAAGATCATTTCGACAAAATCGGCAAATACAGCTCCTTCACCATGAATACGGCGCGGCCACCTTCGGCGCATAAACGCTATAAGAAGGAAAACATCCCCACCCCGAAACTACCGGAGCCGAAAAAGAAAAAAGGCTTCTGGGGCAGCCTGTTCGGTTAAGCCGCCCTTTCTGATTTCAGAAAAATATAAGGAAACGCCTAACGCCGCGGATTGCGCGGTTTGCGCTGCGTTGTTTTATTGGCCGCGGGCTTTTTCACATCCTGCTTGGTTTTCGGTGTAATACCGGCCTTGATGCAGGCATCATCCAGCATGGAATCGGGCACGGGTTGCAGCATGGC
>SBHI01000100.1 GCA_006226225.1 Alphaproteobacteria bacterium | reverse complement strand
GTGCGCTGCATATCAGCCGCCCAAGCATCGCGGTATTCGGCATGAACCGTATCCAGAATCTCCAGAATTTTCTCCGCAATGCCGGTGCCCATCGGCACATCTTCAATCGCGATACCGACAAATTTTTGCCCGGGTTCGTAGTAAGAGGATGCAGGTGCGTGCAGTTCGATCGTTTTCAAACTTCCCAGCCCCTGTAAAAAGTTCGTGTTTTGCACCACATCCACGATATCGCGGTAATAAAGCCTGCCCTGTTTTCTGTTCAGAAAGCGGCCGGAAAAATAGGAAAAGCTCAAACGGTCTTCAAAAAAATCAAACCGCGTTGCCGCCGCGTTTTTGCGACGAATTTCGTAGTACAGAATCGGAATACCGATAATCCCGAGCAGAAAACAGCCCCAGAAAATTTTTCCGATTGCGATTTTACCTAACAAACCCATCATCATTGTCAAAAGCGACAGCAGCAAACCGCCAATAACCGTTAAGAATAATGCCCCAAAGAAGCCGTAAAACAGCGACTGCATCATCACGACTTTGGGAATGAATTTGGGTTTGACCGAGAAAAGGGGCTTTTGTTTCATCAGGGATACGGTCTCTTGTTGCTTGAATACAAATAACTAAAAACAGTCTAAGCGCATGAAGGAAAATTTACAAATACCGTTTTTCCTTGCAATTTGTCCGGAATCTTTCTACATATTCCTAAAGTCACGGCTTTACCTTCGCTTTTCAATATAACTGTTTTTCAGGCTCTTGAACAGCAAGCAAAGCAATAAAAAAAATCAAAAGAATTACAAAGGGTTCAAAAGCCATGTCCCAAGCCCAAAGCAAAGAATATTACGAGCGTTTTTTTCAGGCACGCATCGAAGATTTGCACAAGGAGGGACGCTACCGCGTTTTCGCGAATATCGAACGTATGGTCGGGAAATACCCCAAGGCACTCTTCCGGACGGAAGACGGGGTCGAAAAAGAAATCGCCATCTGGTGCAGTAATGATTATCTCGGCATGGGGCACCACCCCGTTGTGATTGATGCTGTCTGTGATGCTGTGCGCAAGAACGGTGCAGGCGCAGGCGGAACGCGTAATATTTCCGGCACAACCAACCACCATATCGCGCTTGAAAAAGAACTCGCCGATCTGCATGACAAAGAAGCGGGGCTGCTGTTTTCCTCCGGATATGTCTCGAATGAATCCGCCATCGGCACACTGGCAAAACTGATGCCCGACTGCGTGATTTTCTCCGATGAAATGAACCACGCCTCGATGATTCAGGGCATTCGTCAAAGCGGCTGTGAGAAATATATCTTCCGCCACAATGACCTCAAACATCTGCGCAGCCTGCTGGATTCTGTTGAGCGTTGCCGCCCGAAAATGATCGCTTTTGAATCCGTCTATTCGATGGATGGCGATATTGCACCGATTGAAGAAATTTGCGACATCGCGGAAGAATACGGCGCGCTGACCTATCTGGACGAAGTCCATGCCGTCGGCATGTATGGAAGCAAAGGCGGCGGTATTGCCGATCAGCGCGGGTTGATGAACCGTCTAGATGTGATTGAAGGCACGCTTGGCAAAGCCTTCGGCTTGATGGGGGGATATATCACCGCCAGTCAGGCGATTGTTGATGTTGTGCGTTCCTACGCGCCGGGCTTTATTTTTACAACGGCGCTGCCGCCCGCAATTCTCAGTGGTGCTTTGGCCAGTGTCCGCCATTTAAAAACTGCCAATGATCTGCGCGAAAAGCATCAGGAACGCGCCGCCATGCTGAAACAGATCCTGACGCAACGTGGCATCCAGATCATGGATACCGAGACCCATATCGTTCCGGTCATGATCGGTGACCCGCGCATCTGCAAACAAACCAGCGATATTCTGCTGGAGCGTTTCGGCATCTATGTGCAGCCGATCAATTACCCGACCGTGCCGCGCGGCACCGAGCGCCTGCGCCTGACCCCATCCCCCTTCCATACGGATGAGGATATGCGCTATCTGGCCGATTGCCTGAAAAAGGTTCTACCCGCCGCAAAACCCGTCCGCCTCGTGCGTCAGGTCGCCTAAATTACTCTTAATTCTTATACCTGTTCGTACACCTCAACAGCATGCAAATAATTATCTGTAGGCTCCTTTATCAGTCGGCATCACGTCACCACGTGTATCATTTATAAATTAAGTTACTTGCAGAACACAAAAAAGCACCCATACCGTTTCAGATATGGGTGCATATATTTCTGCCTTAGAACTCTAGGAAATTAGCGTCCACCACTGCCTTTACCCGACATCGCCGTAGATGGGCGAGATTTTGTCGTCGAGGATTTATTACTATTCCCCGTTGTGGCTTTAGCGCTATTACTGTTACTGCTACTCGCTTGTACTGTCGAGCGAATAGCACTAACAGCATCCTCATTACCTGAAACCACATTATCCAGTCCTGTCATAACCGCTGAAGTTGTGCTGGTGACTGTTCCGAATGCCGACTGTACTGTGTTATCTTGATCTGCCATATCCGCCGCTCCTTCTTTTCTTCTTTTTATTGTTTCATCCACTGTCCCTTATTCGAATTGATTATACTATTGTACATAAAACAGTGTGTTTTGCAAAATAAAAAATTACTTATTGTTTATTTTCAATAATTTAGAATAGGTCGACAATAGCTGAAATCGATTCGCAGAATCAATAAAACACCATTTTGCATTAAAAAATACCTAGATGGTATCTATACAAAACACAGATAGCTATTGGCTATCTGTGCAAAGTCTACCACTACAAGAAACATTTGCTACTATCGCGGTTTTCATCCCTCGCCAAGAAAAAATTGATGGAAGTGCAAAAATCCTTTATCCTTTGCACATAAAGGAGATTTCCAAATGCTGTACAGATTCCTGCTTGCTTTTACGTTATGCGTTTTTATATCCGCCGGTACCGCCCGTGCCGATTTTACGGCAGGGAAAGAAGCATTCGATCAAAAAAACTGGTCTGCTGCCGCACAGTTTCTTCTGCCTCTCGCACAGGAAGGTGATGCCGGTGCATTGCTTTTATTCGGCAAAATGTATGCTGACGGGCTGGGTGTTCCCCAAGACCCCGGCAAAGCATTTGATCTTTTTCTCCGCTCCGCCCAAAAAGGTAACGCCGAAGCTATGGTCTCCGTTGCCGCCCTCTATAGCGGGGGGCAAGGTGTAGAGGCCAATAAAAAAGCCGCACTGGAATGGTTCCGTAAAGCTGCCGAGCAAGACCACTCCGTTGCACAATTTGTCCTCGGTATGGCACTGGCTGCAGGTGATGAAAAAATCGGTCTGCAATCCAACCTGATAGAGGCATATAAATGGCTCAGCCTCGCAGGACAAGACACTGATCTCCCGCTGAGAATGCGCAGCACCGCAAACAAGCTGGCAAAACACGTCTACGACAAGCAGATGGAAATTAAAAACCGCTCCAAAGCCGACGAAGCACTCAGCAGTTGGAAAACGAAAAAATGGGAAGATATCGCCCACACTCATGTTCATTGGAACACAGACACTGGCCAGAACGTCACCACCGCTACCGATGAGCAAACCACCCCTTCCCCACAAGAGCCGGAGGTTATGCCAGATGACACACAGGGTGAAACTCTACCGGACGGTGACAAAGAATAATTTCTAAAACACCGACTGCAAATGGCGCAAGATATATCCCATTGATCTAGCTCTTTTCGATTCCGTGCCTAACACATTATTTCAGCTCGGATATTTAAGCACTCTTCTTTTGTGTCGCCGTACCCAAAAGTGGTTTTAAATAATGCCCAGTATAGCTTTCCGCAACCTTCACCAAATCCTCCGGTGTGGCTTCGGCAATCACGCGCCCGCCCTTGTCACCACCCTCGGGGCCGATATCAATCAGCCAGTCAGCTGTTTTAATCACATCCAGATTATGCTCGATCACCACAACCGTATTGCCCTGATCGACAAGGCGGTGCAGCACCTCCAGCAATTTGCGCACATCCTCGAAATGCAGCCCCGTGGTCGGCTCGTCCAGAATATACAGCGTTTTCCCTGTCGAGCGTTTTGACAATTCTTTTGCCAGCTTCACACGCTGTGCCTCACCGCCCGACAACGTCGTTGCCCGTTGCCCGATATGGATATA
>SBHI01000114.1 GCA_006226225.1 Alphaproteobacteria bacterium | reverse complement strand
AAAAAAGGCGCGCAAGCGTAAGAAATTACATAAATGTTTTATTGACAGGGTATGGTTTTTCCATTATACCTTGGCATACTGTCGGAAATGACAAAGGCGATATGCAGAAAAAAATCAGTAATAATAGCTGTTTTCCGCCATTCGTCTGTAATTTGAGAGAAGGAGAGTTTCACAATGGATTTTGAAAAGTTTAAAAAGTTTATCAAAGAAAATATCGGCGACATGACGCAAAAAGGTACCGAAAAAGGTAAGCAGGCTGTTGCCAAAGCTGCCCGCACGGGTCTTGAGCAGCTGAAAAACGAAGTTTCAGGCGAAACCATCGAGCGTTTTGTACAAAACACATACGCCCTGCTGGACAACCCGAAAATCGCAAAACAAATCAGCGACTTGGCACGTAACGTCAATGGCGATAAAGTCGGCGAGATTCTGGAGCAGTTCACAGCCGGTTTCACAACCGAAGAACAGTCTCTGCAACTGGCACGCATGCTGAAACAACTCGACCAAGCCGGTCAGCTGGACAGCCTGACGGAAAAACTGGAAGACGGCGTTGACAAAATGGCCGGCCCGCAGCGTTTTGCAACAAAACTGCTGATGAAAGGTCTGGAGCCGGTTCTGAAAAACGTCAGCCAAATGGATGAAGAGCAACTGGCGCAGGAAATCCGCGACAGCTTCTCCGACCTGCCGACCAACGACGCAGGCGACATGATCGAAGCGCTGGCACGTAACGTTTCTCCGGAAGCCATCAAATCCCTGACGCACCAAGCAACAGGTAAACTGCCCGCGCCGAAAACGCTGGCTGACATTTTTGACGGTGTTCTGGAAGCAGGCATCAAACATGTCGAGAAAAAACTGGCAAACGACAAAACCGCGCCGGATACCGATCTGAAAACGGAAGTCCGCGACGTTGTTGAAAAAGCTCTGAAAAACGATAAAGCGAATAAGAGCAAATTCGGCAACGGCCCGAAACAGGGCGGCGCCAAGTAATAGCGCGATATGCGTCACAAAAACGTTAGGTGAGATATCCGCGCGTTAAAGTTTGAAACAGGCAGTTTATGATAGTATTATCGTGCTGCCTGTTTCTTTTTCTAAATCCAAGGAGTGCGCTGTTCTGTAAAGAGCGGCGGTTCAAAAGATGATGAAAACAACCGCCTTGCAAAAAGCCGCCGCGCTTGCCGTATGCGTGCTTTTCCTGTCCGCCCCCGCCTATGCGGGTGACGGCGATGCAGACGGCAATTTCCTGCAAAACCTGTGGTCGGCGATTGCACCGCGCCCCGCCCCTGTCGCAGACAGCGTCAAGGAAGCGACGGCCGTTCCCGCGCGCAAGCCGGAAAATGCCGCAGCCGCCAAAAAGCCTGACGACGCGCAGGATGTGACGGTACATGAGCATGAAATCAGCTTTGCCGATATTTTTGAAACCGCTCCGCCCGCACAAAAACCGCTTCCCAAAGACCCGAAAATCCGCCTATCCGATCATGATAAAGAGCTGTACCGCAAGGTTTTCGACCTGCAATCGCGCGGCGATTGGGATGACGCGGATGAGCAGATCGCGCATTTGAGCGATTTGCGTCTGCTTGGCTATTTGACCTATCAGCGTTATATGCATCCGCGCTATATCACCACCCGTGACGAGCTGGCAGGATGGCTGGACGCCTATGGGCATTATGCGGTTGCAAGCGATATCTACCGCCTTGCCAGTCGTAAATTCGGCGCGGGCGGCTTTAAAAAACCGCAGAGCAAAAAAACGTTGGCGCATCAGGTCATTGTCGACAGCGCCTATGCGACCCGCGCCTATAAAAGCACAAAAAGACGCAGCAATGCGCAGGAACGCGATGTGCGCGATTTGAAACGCCAGATTTCTTCGCTGCTGTCACGCGATGCACCCAGCGCCGCCTTGCGCAAGCTGGAAAACACCCCCGCAAAATCACTGATGGATAATGCGGAATATGATATTTTGCAGGCTGATATCGCCGCCGCCTATTTCTATCTACAGCTGTTTGACAAAGCTGCGCCACTGGCCGTCGTGGCCGCCGAGCGCTCCGGCCGCAATGCGCCGATGGCGGGCTGGATTGCCGGATTAACCGCATGGCTGAATCAGGATTATGATGCCGCCACGGGATATTTTGCTCGCACGGCGGAATCGCAGCGCAGCTCGCGCGCGATGAAGGCCGCTTCCTCCTACTGGGCGGCACGTTCCGCCCTGCGCGCAGGCAATCCGCGCGTTTCCGGATTATGGCTGAAACTGTCCAGCCAGTATCCGCGCAGTTTTTACGGGCTGATCGCACGGCAGACGCTGGGGGTCAGAAGCCATCAATTCGACTGGTCGCTGCCCGTGCAGGATGAGGCCGCGCATGTGCTGCCGGTGCTGGAAAGCGCCACAGGCCGCCGCGCCATTGCGCTGCTGGATGCCGGACAATCCACGCTGGCCACCGAAGAGCTGCAAACCGTGCAGCTGCAAAACAGCGGCAGCCAATTGAAAGAGGCGCTGTTCGTTCTGGCCAATCTGTATGATATGCCGGGTTTGTCGATGCAGCTTGCCAGCTCGGTCAAGCGCAGCAACGGCAAGCTGTATGACAACGCCCTTTATCCGCTGTCGCCGTGGCAGCCCGAAGGCGGCTTTAACGTTTCGCCCGCATTGGCGCATGCCTTTATCCGTCAGGAATCGCGTTTTCATCCGCATGTCGAAAGCCGCTCCGGCGCGCTGGGTCTGATGCAGCTGATGCCGAAAACCGCCAGCTATATCGCCGGAAAGCCCGCCAGCTTCTTCTCGAAATCCGAGGGGCAGGATATGCTGCTGGACCCTGTTTATAATCTGACGCTGGGGCAGGATTACATTCAGCGACTGACCGAATATTCGCAAGTCGGCGACAGTCTGCTGAAGCTGGTGGCCTCCTATAATGCGGGGCCGGGACGTCTTGCCCGCTGGCACGGCAATATGATGAAGGTTTCCGGTTTTGGCGATGATCCGCTGCTGTTCCTTGCCATGCTGCCCGCCGCGGAAACCCGCGTCTTTACCGAGCAGGTGATGGCGAATTACTGGATTTACAATCTGCGCCTGACCGGAAAAACGCCGGAAAGCCTGCGCAGTGTCGCTGCGGGGAAATGGCCGTCCTATGATGCCGACCGCCGCGTTGAACTGGCACGCAGCGAGCCGCAGCGCAAGGGCTGGCTGTTCCACCGTTAGGGTGTATTTTTTGCTTGCCAGCACCGTGCTGTAACTGTAGATTGCCACTTGGAGATTCCCGAATAACGGGGCTGTAGCTCAGCTGGGAGAGCGCTTGCATGGCATGCAAGAGGTCGTCGGTTCGATCCCGATCAGCTCCACCATGAACAAAGAAAAAAGACCCTAAACGGGTCTTTTTTCTTTATTCATCACAGAAGACTGCATGAAAACAAGCCTTGTAAAAGGCGCCGCTTGAATGTTAGTCGTATGTGCACCCCTTAAACAATAACGATATCCCATTGACATATTTATCTTCATTTCCTATGCTGTTCCCGCACATCAACTTTAAAAGGACAGACACGCCGCCATGGCCGGACAGGATACTGAAAATCTGATTATGCTGCTGTATGACGAGGACTGGGACGGCGCGCAGGCGATGCTGGATGCGGGGCTGGATATCAATGACCGCGGCCATTCCGACCGTACCGCCCTGTCGGCAATGGCGGGATCACAATGTCACAAAGCGATGAAATTCCTGCTGGAACGCAAGGCCGATCCGAATTTGCACAGCAATTTCGGCGGTTCCGCCATTCACTGGGCGATTTTGCACCGCGATGACGAAGGGCTGGAAATGCTGATGTCCGGCGGCGGCGATCCGAATTTGCGCAAGCCGAAAACAGGTGAAACGCCGTTGCTGCAAGCCATCCGCCACGGCAGTGACAAGGCCGTCGAGATTATCTTAGAACATGGTGCCGACCCGAATTTGACCGACCGCGACGAGACGCCGCCTGTACTGATGGCGATGGAATATAACCGTGCGGGCATTGCCGGTGCGATGATGGGCAAAGGCGCGACATTGAAAAACTGGACGCGGGAACAGATGGATCGCCTGCATGGCTGCAGCCAGCCGGGCGCCGTGGATGCGATTTTGAAAATCGATGAAATTATGCAGAACTGGCAGGATGAAAAACGCCGCAAAACCGGCAGCGACAAACAGGCCGCCATGCGCCGCTAT
>SBHI01000206.1 GCA_006226225.1 Alphaproteobacteria bacterium | reverse complement strand
CTGCCGTCCGGCTGATGGTGAAGATAGTGGAATTCGGCAACATTGGTATAGCCCGCCTTCAGCATCTCGATATAAAGACGCACAGCAATTGCCTCCAGATCATCGGGGGTAATACTGCCGGCAAAGCGGTACATCATGTCGCGCCATGTCCAAAAACTGTCTTTTTCACCCGTTACCCGTTCCGTCAGTCCCGCCATCGCCCGTTGAAATGCGTGGGAATGCGTGTTCGGCATACCGGGAAGAACAGGCCCGCTTGCATGCACGGCATCCCGCATCGCATTACTGCCCGGCTGCACAGATGTAATCCAGCCGTCATCATCCATGCCGATCAGCACGTTTTCTGCCCAGCCTGTCGGCAAAAGCGCGGTTTCTGCAAAAATTGTTGTCATTCCCTACCCCGATGCGGATAATAAGCTTCAATAAAAACGCAACGACTAACGCAGTCTAGGGGGAAATCATGTGGGACGCAATCTGGATCAACGCACATCTTGCCACCATGACGCCGGAGGGAGATTACGGCATCATCAAAAACGGCAGCATCGGCGTTGTTGACGGCAAAATACGCTGGCTGGGCGAAATGTCAGCCTTACCACCCGGCGCACCGCAGGAGCTCGCCAAAGAGGTTCACGACGTGCAAGGCAAATGGATTACCCCGGGGCTGATCGACTGCCATACCCATCTTGTCTATGGCGGCAGCCGCGCAGGAGAATTCGAAAAACGCCTGAACGGTGTCAGCTATGCCGAAATCGCCGCAGCCGGCGGCGGTATCCTCTCGACTGTTGCCGCAACCAATATCGCCGAAGAGGATGCCTTATATGCCTCCGCCCGCAAACGTCTTGATACGCTAATCGGCGAAGGCGTGACGGGTGTGGAAATCAAATCCGGCTACGGGCTGACACCGGACTCCGAAGCAAAAATGCTGCGTGTCGCCACCCGTCTGGGAACGGATACGGGCCTGCGCGTACAGCGTACGTTTTTGGGCGCGCACGCGCTGCCGCCGAAATTCAAGGAAGATCCCGACGGCTATATCGAACATGTCTGCAAGGAAATGCTGCCTGCCGTTTTCCGTGAAAGCCTTGTCGATGCCGTTGACGCTTTCGGTGAAAAAATCGGTTTCACGCCCGAACAGGTTGCCCGCGTTTTCGAACGTGCGAAAAAATACGGATTGCCGGTCAAGCTCCATGCCGACCAGCTCTCCGACCAAAACGGCGGCGCTTTGGCGGCGGAATATCAGGCGCTCTCCGCAGACCATCTGGAATATGCCACGGAAGACAGTATCAAAAAAATGGCAGAGGCAGGAACTGTTGCCGTGCTGCTGCCCGGTGCGTTTTATTTTCTGAAGGAAACGAAACTGCCGCCGCTTGACCTGATGCGGCAGCACAAAGTGCCGATGGCCATTGCCACGGATTGCAATCCCGGCTCTTCTCCCTCAGCGTCAATTCTGCTGATGATGAATATGGCCTGCATGCTGTTTGGTATGACACCGCTGGAAGCACTGCAAGGCACGACAATCAATGCGGCAAAGGCGCTGGGCTGGCAGGAGGAATGCGGCACACTGGAAAAAGGCAAAACCGCCGATTTCGCGCTCTGGGATATTTCACATCCGGCAGAGCTGTCCTATTATATCGGCTTCAGTCCCTGTGAAGCGACAATTCGGGGCGGGCAAACCGTTCACCCGCAAAGCGGATAAGCTCCGCCAGCGCATTTTGCAGCACGCTGCCCAGCGCATCGCCTTTTTCAGTATCATAATGGTAAGGCGCGGTTTCTTTCTGCATGTAATTCTTCCATGTCAGCTCCATCTGGATGGCATGCACACCTTCGGCAGGATTGCCGTAATTGCGGGTAATGAAACCGCCGACAAAACGTCCGTTCAACACACTGGAATAACCTTGATCCTGCAAGGCATCGTAGAAACACGCCGCCAGATCGGGGGCGCAGCTATCGCCGCGTGCCGTGCCGATATTCAAATCCTGCAATGTGCCGTCAAACAAACGCGGCACGGCGGAGCAGATGGAATGGCCGTCATACAGCAGCGCAAAACCGAATTCCGCCTTAATCCGTGCCAGCTCTGCCGCCAGCGCATCATGGTAAGGGTACCAATAGGCGGTGACGCGGTTACTGTGTTCAATCGCATCGGGTTCTTCCCCCCGCAGATAGATTTTCTCACCCGCAAATGTTTCCAGCGGCACCAGCCCTGTTTTTACCTGACCGGGATATAAATCCTCATCTTCCGGTGAGCGGTTCAAATCCACGACATAGCGGGAATGCGTCGCCGTCAGCAGTGATGCGCCCAGCGCCTCATGCATATCGTAATAGATTTTCTCCTGATGCCAATCGGTATCGGGCAGTTTGATCGCGGGGGTGGAAAGCCGCCGTTTGATATCGGGCGGCACAAATGTGCCCGCATGCGGAACCGAAATCAGCAAAGGCGAAGTACCGCAATAAAGGTTATGCGTTTTCATGCCGCCCGCTTTCCTTTATTGCCGGATGGCAGAATCTCTTCCGTCACAAAACCGCGGAAATGCCCCGCGCGCACCAGCCCGCCCGCGAAGGCAATATCTGGCGCGAAATAATGATCTTCTTCATAGGGGTCGACTTTTTCACGGATCAGCGCCACCGCCTTTTGCAATTGCGCGGAGGTTTTCAGCGGTGCGTGAAACCCGACCCCCTGCGCCGCCGCCAAAAGCTCAATCGCCACAATATCTGAGGTGTTGCGCGCCATCGTAATCAAACGCTTTGCCCCATGCGTCGCCATCGAGACATGATCCTCCTGATTGGCGGAGGTCGGCAGACTGTCGACCGAAGCGGGATGCGACAGCATCTTGTTTTCCGATGCCAGCGCCGCCGCCGTCACATGTGCGATCATAAAGCCGGAATTGACCCCCGCATCCTTAACCAGAAAAGATGGCAGGCCGGAGACCTTGGCATCAATCAGCATGGCAATGCGGCGCTCGCTCATGGCGCCGATTTCGGCAATCGCAACCGCCAGCGCATCCGCCGCCATCGCAATAGGTTCGGCATGGAAATTACCGCCAGAATAAATATTACCGTCTTCGGCAAAAATCAGCGGATTATCGGTGACGGCATTGGCTTCACGTCCGAAAATACCCGCTGCATAACGCATCTGGTCAAGACAGGCCCCCATCACCTGCGGCATACAGCGCAGACAGTAAGGATCCTGCACTTTTGAATCGACCGCGCGGTGCGATTCACGGATTGCACTGCCTTTTATCAGCTTGCGGTACTGATCGGCGATTTCGATCTGCCCCTGTTGTCCGCGCACGCGCTGGATTTCGGGATAAAACGGTGCGGTACTGCCTTTCGCCGCATCGATCGACAATGCTCCGGCCACAACGGCGGCGGCATAACAATCTTCCGTCTTAAACAGTCCCGCCAGCGCCAGCGCCGTTGAAACCTGCGTCCCGTTCAGCAGTGCCAGACCTTCTTTCGGGGCAAGAGTCAGGAATGTGAAGCCGCGTTTTTTCAGCGCGGCAGCGGCGTCCTGTTCCTTGCCGCCGATACGCACCTTACCGACACCCAGCAGCGGCAGTGTCATATGCGCCAGCGGCGCCAGATCACCGGAGGCGCCGACCGAGCCCTTCGCGGGAATAACGGGATAGATTGCGTTATTGTATAAAAACAGCAGCGCATCGATGACATCGCGGCGAATACCCGAATATCCCTGTGCCAGGGCATTAATCTTCATAAAGAGTATCAGCCGCACAACATCGTCGGAGAGTGGATTGCCAACCCCCGTGGCATGGGACAGCACCAGATTGCGCTGCAGATGGCCGATTTTTTCCGTGGAAATCGATACCTTTGCCAATTCACCGAAGCCGGTATTGATGCCGTAAACCGTCCGCCCTTCGGCGATCACAGCGGCGACCGCTTTCTCGCTTTTCGCCATCGCCGCATAGGCGCTTTTCGGCAGTTTGACGGGCAGATGCGATTCCAGAACGCGGCGCAAATCAGCCAGCGTCAACTCCCCCGGTTGCAGCAGAAATTCTTTTGCCATCTTGTCCGTTCCTACTCAATCATCGGCAGATTCAGGCCCTGCTCTTTCGCGCATGCGACCGCAATACCATAACCGGCATCGGCATGACGCATCACGCCCGTTGCCGGATCATTCGTCAGCACGCGTTCCAGACGGCGCGCCGCATCTTCCGTGCCGTCGGCCACAATCACCAT
>SBHI01000002.1 GCA_006226225.1 Alphaproteobacteria bacterium | reverse complement strand
CAATCTCCGGGGTTATCGCGATCGCCCTGGGGCGTGGTAACATTGGCAATGTGAGTGAGCCCCCACCACGTTTCTGGCAACTGTATTCTGTCATCTTCAGCTTTGTGATCGGCAGTCTTTACGGGCTAGGGGTTGGTGGTATGTCAATGATCACGACCTTAGTCATGTTATGCTGCCTACGGCTTGATATCAAAAAAGCTGTCGGTGCAAAAAAAGTGATGATGTTTGTACCTGCCGTCTTTGCGACAATTGGCTATACGCAGCACGGTTTTTTAGACATCGCCCTCATCATTGCGATGGTTATCGGTGCCGGATTAGGCGGATTTATCGGCAGCACATGGGTCGTCAAAGCAGACAATCAACGTCTGAAGATGATATTTTTTATTCTTGTACTGGCACTCTCTGTATGGAGCTTAATACATGCGTAGGACGGAACCGGAAAAGTCTTGCACAAAAGTTTCCGGATCATCAGGGGATATTACCAATGTTTTGTTCGGCGTTTTAATCCACACAGCTTTGTGCTGATTACTAATGAAAGCGCGAAAAATGCCTGTCTGCTTATTCCAGTAATAACCAGATCCTGAAAACAACCCGCCATTTCCCAACACCCGCAATGTAAAGCCTTTGCGCATATTTTGATCGCGGACAGCGGTGGCACCCGCCTCTAAAGAAAAACGATTATCCCACAAGGGACGATGGATGATTAACAAATTGGTTGTAAGGGTAAAACCACGTATCATCGTCAATAAACAACATACCCATATTCCCCAACTAAAGGTCGCAACAAAAACGCTCGCATTGAAAGGCACGCGGCCAAGAAGGAAAAGAGGTAAACCAAGAAGAAGGACGCTGGACAAGATCGTCACAATTTTTATGGACAAGCTCCAAGGCGCTGCTGCGTAATATTTTTTTTCCATGTTTAACTTTACAATGAACCTTTCATATCGACCAAGATAAATTGAGCAATCAAAAATACAAAATGAGAGCGGCTTTCAAGCTGCTATCTCAATAAACATGTTCGTCACCCTTGCCGCGCGGATCCGAAGCCGTCTCAACAGTATTGCCATCATAATCCCAAAGAATAATCTGCATATTGCCATACTGCCTTTTGACCGGTGTCAGGCGGTGGCCTTTGCGCTCCAAAGCCAGCGCTTCCCCTTCCGAGAATGCACCGCTCTCATAGAATACTTCATCGGGATAAAACTGGTGATGGAAGCGTGGGCGCGCAACGATTGTTTTGCCGTCCCCCCCCTGCATCCAGTCCAGTGCCGCCAGCAGAACCATACTGATAATTCGCGATCCTCCGGGCGTTCCAAGAATGGCGATGCCGCGATCCGATTCCAGAAAAGTTGGCGTCATGCTGGAGAGCATCCGCTTCCCCGGCGCAATGGCATTTGCACTGGTGCCGATCAGCCTATACCCGTTTTCAACACCGGGTTTCATGACAAAATCATCCATTTGATTATTGAGCAACACGCCCGTTCCTTTGGGAACAAAACCCGAGCCGAACCAAAAATTAATCGATTGGGTGACAGCAACGCGGTTACCCTCGCGATCGATAACGGCAAAATGCGTGGTTTCCGTCCCTTTATTTTTCTCCGGAGCATATAGCGATAGCGCGTCACTTTTTGTTGCCTGATCCAGGTGAATGGAGCGGCTTTGCTCTGCCGCATGTTCCGCACTCAATAAACGTTTCGTCGGAACGTCAACAAAATCGCTATCTCCCAGATGTTGCGCCCGTTCATGATAGGCGCGTCGCAAGGCTTCAATAATCAGATGTTTTTGCGTCGCCGGATTATGAGAGTCCAGATCGAACTGGGAGAGAATATTAAGACTGTTGATGAAGGTGATGCCGCCGGAAGACGGAAGAGCGGCAGCAATAATTTTTGTGCCTTTATAAGTGCCCGTGACAGGCAGACGATTTATCACATGGTAGTTTTTTAAATCCTCTATCGTCCAAATCCCGCCATATTTTTTGACGTCTTGCACAAGACGCTCCGCAAGCTCTCCCTCATAGAATCCCGCAATACCGTTTTGCGCAATCAGTGTCAGTGTTTTTGCCAAATCCGGTTGTTTCAGCACCCAGCCGGACGCGGGAAGATCGTTATTATTGAGAAAAATGCGGGCAGCCTCGGAATTTTGACGCAATAAATCAAGTTTGTATTCCGCACCAATTATATAGCGCTGATCCACGCCAAACCCGTCAGACGCAGCGTGAATTGCAGCTTGCAGCAGCGTGCCGCGCTCAAAGGAACCGTATTTTTCCGCCACCGTCACCAGCGCGGCGGGCAAGCCGGGAATACCTGCAGATAACGGGCCGTCCGTGGAGAGACCGGGAACAGGATTACCCTGCTGATCCAGATACATATCGGCTGTCGCAGCCTCTGGTGCCACTTCCCGCGCATCAAGCATATTATAGCTGTTTGTCTTTGCGTCATAAATCAGCCAAAATCCGCCACCGCCAAGCCCCGAACCAAAGGGTTCCACCACCGCAAGCATCGCACTGACAGCCACGGCCGCGTCAAAGGCGTTGCCGCCGCGCGCTAAAATATCTTCACCGGCCTTGGTGGCAAGAGGGTGTGAACTGACAACGGCGGCTTTTTCAGGGAACTGAGGATAAGCATCCTGCGCGTCATTACACCCGGCAACAACGAAACACAGGAACAAACCAATGATAAGCAAATACTTCATAGCGCCCAGTCTATGAGAAAACTTATCCGTTGACTACGCTTCCGGAGATTTTTTCTTCCCAACAGGGCAATCGGCCATACGGCGAAGGCGCTATCTTTTCACCCCTGCTTTCGGCGTGGTTGTGGGAGACTTAACGGTGCCCTGCTCTTGTTCATTTTTATTTGCTGCGCTGTTCAATGCGGTGCGCGCTGATGTGGCATCATCAAGCTTGGATTTTGTCGTCACAGCCTTTTTACGTTTTGCACCTTTAGATTCAGCCTCCGCTATCGCGGCTTTGGACGTCTCCCACGCTGTTTTGTAGTTGCTTGGCTTAAAGATACCCCAGGGAATTGCCTCCACCACTTTATTGATGGCGTGCGGCACTGCAAAGCCGGCAATGCCACCACCGACAAGGCCCGTACCTGCGAGAACAATACCGACACCAAAATTGACGGCATAGAGCCACGGCATCGCAATTGCTCCGGCAATCGCACCGATAATACCAAGACCGACACCGATCACTGCCAAAGCCTGATCATCACCATTGGCCTTGGCATTATTTTTCATGTCCCGCTTTTGCTGTCCTGCCAATTCAAAGACATTGCCCCAAAAGCCTTTATTACTTTTCTGCATAACAAATTCCCTTTCACTATGCCTATACAAAAATTCATGTCGCAATCAACACGCATACCAAATCAGATCTGAATCATAGGGATAAAAAAACAACCCCAAACAATTCGTCTGTGGTTGTTTTGGCAGCTCGCCGATTAAGCCGATAGGGGAAACAACATACCGTTAAAACCCTAAGGCAGGACTAAATGAGCTGTCCTTCAGGAATAAGGTTATTACAGATTTTTTATTATGTCAATATTAGGCGCGTTTAAGAATTAAAAATCAATAACTTGAATGTCTTCATTTTTTAGGGAGAGGAAGGCACATTTCGTTATTTGTTTCTGTTATTTTTTATGAAGTGACGAATATTGTGATGATTACCGCGTTGGCGCACAGCTCGCTCTGCACGTTCATGCTTTTCCTGCGCGGCAATTTTTTGCTGTTTATGCTGTTCAATCACTTTGGTAAATCTGTCGCGCAAATGTTGCGGGATAGCTTTGACATCCGCACCGTTTTCAACAAGAAAAAGCACCGTTTCCTGATGGTTGTTTTGCGCCGCCCATTGGATGGCGCGGCTGTCTTTCTGATCGGCGCCATGCTTCATCAGCATTTTGACCGTTTCAAGATGCCCGCCTCTTGCCGCCTGACATAGGGCAAGATTGCCATAGCTATTACCCTTGATCTGCGGTTTTTTGAGATAATTCTCAACGATGCGGGTATTGCCTGCGCTTGCCGCGCTGAGAAATTTCTGCCGCAGATTGTTTAGATTCATCCGCCTGTTTTTAGGACGGAGTTTTTTGTTCCTGTAATTATATCTCATAGTGACGGGATATTAGCAGATTAGAAGTACCTTGTCATGCCCGAAGCAATCATGACAACCCGCAAAACGCTCACATAAGAACCGCGTAACATGCCGC
>SBHI01000194.1 GCA_006226225.1 Alphaproteobacteria bacterium | reverse complement strand
AGCCGAAAACAGGCGACAATAAATACAGCCACGGCCATGCCGTTATTTTCGGCGGCGCAAAAATGACCGGCGCCGCGAAGCTGGCGGCACATGCGACCATGCGCAGCGGCGCAGGGCTGGCCACAATTTTATGCCCGCCCGAAAGCTTCGAGATTTATGCGGAATATAAAGCGCATCTGCTGGTCGAACCCCTGTCGACAACGGAAGAAAAAAACGCCTTTCTGCAAGATCCGCACAAAAGCGCCGTGCTGATCGGGCCGGGGCTTGGCGTTACGGATGAAACACGCGCGATTGTGCTGGCGACTCTGGCGCAAAAAGACAAAGCCCTCTGCCTTGATGCCGATGCGCTGAGCGTTTTTCAGGATGATCCCGCAACATTGTTTGCGGCACCCCATGAAAACTGCGTTTTAACACCGCATGATGGTGAATTCGCGCGGCTGTTCGGCACAACAGACGGCGATAAAATAACCCGCACGCGTCAAGCCGCTGCAAAAGCCGGCGCCGTTGTGTTGCTGAAAGGCGCAGATACGGTGATTGCCGCTCCCGACGGACGCGCCGTCATCAATACCAACGCCCCTGCCTTCCTTGCCACAGCAGGCGCAGGTGATGTGCTGGCGGGTATTATCACAGGATTGTTGGCACAGCATATGCCCGCATTCGAGGCCGCCGCCGCCGGTGCATGGCTGCATGGCGCCGCCGCGCAAAAATGCGGCCGCGGCCTTGTTGCCGAGGACATTGCCGAATACCTGCCCGCTATTTTGAAAGAACTGGACAACAACGCAGCAAGCCGTTAAACAAAAAGAAATACAGCGCTAGATAAGGAACAAACACGATGATCGAAATCCTCGAAAAAACCACCGATAAAATTCTGGCTGTGAAAGCCTCCGGTATTCTGACGCATGAGGATTACGAGCATTTTCTGCCGCTGCTGGATGCGACCATCAATACCGAAAGCCATATCGGTCTTTACATTGATATTACCGCATTCGAAGGCATGACCCCGCACGCCATGCTGGATGATTTCCTGACCAGCCTGAAATATTACTGGAACTTCACCTATGTCGTTGTTGTCGGCGATGAAAAATGGATGCAATTGGCAACGGAATTTACCGATTGGATCACGCCGTCCGATCTGGAATATTTTGATGAAAAAGATGCCGGAAAAGCCTGGAAATATCTTCACGATGCCTGCAATAACAAACTGAATTAACAAAGAAAATATTTTTCATTCCGGCCTCCTCTTCATACATAATTTTTAAATGATTTTTGGTAAACTGAAGATACCAAGGAGGTAAAACAACATGACGATTCGTTCTCTTATTCTGACAACGGCACTTGCTTCATTCGTATCTTTTGGCGTTCCGCAGACGGCACAGGCTGAAAGCGTGATGTGTACCATGGATGCCAAACTCTGTCCTGACGGCAGCTCCGTCGGGCGCACGGGACCGAACTGCGAATTCGCGCCCTGCCCCGGTGAAGAAGCCGATGAGGACAGTGTGGATGATATGGACGATATGGATGACGGCGACGACAGTGATGACATGGATATGCCCGAAGATAGCGGTGACAGCGACAGCGGCGGCTCCGATGACGGCATGGATCATGAGGCCGAATAATAAAACATCACATATGAATTAATGAAGACGCGCTCCTGTTTCGACAGGGGCGCTCTTTTTTTTAACGGCGGGGGTGATGTTTTTTAATACGGCGGCGCGCAGGCGGTGTTTCGGGAAGTTTTTCAATTTTCTCGGCAATCTCATCCAGATCAATTTCGGTGATAAAGCCCTTTTTCTTATAAGGTGCAACCTTGTTAAATTCCCGCATCACATCACCGCGGAATTTTTTATCCTTGTGCCAGTCTTTTTTCTCTACGGGATAATAATTGGGCGTTGAAAACATTTTCACGACATCAGGCCAGTGTTTTTCCAGCGTCATCAAAAAACGACGCGAGGCATGTATCTGCCCGATACCGATAACCGAGCCGATATTATCAAGGCCGATTTTCTTTTCAAGCAGTTGCATACCATATGTGACATTTTCACCGGTATTGGTTGCCTGATTTTCTACCAGAATACAGTCCTCCGGCACGCCTTTTTCCACCAGACGGTCACGCATGCGGTCACATTCCAGCCGCCCGTCATCGGTGGCAACGCCGCCCGAGACAATGATATGTTTGAAAAGCCCCCGATGATACAGCTTGGCGGCATGATCAGCCAGATAATCGGCATTCTGCCCGCCAAAAACAAAGCAGAGATCCGCCGGACGCAATGCTGTTTCTACCAGCATATAATCCGTGATGTGCTTGATATCGTCCTGCTTTTTCTTGCGATTATTCATAAGTAAGACATACAGGAAAATATCCGTCGATGCAACTGCAAAGTTTTGCAGTTTCGAAAACCACCGCAATTTGCTGTCATTTTAAACGGGGCAGGACTCTTCATCCTACCGTCCGTTCCTTGAGCCCCACCTTTTAGAACACCCCGCCTTAAAAGGAGAGATTCCATCAATGATTAACTGTGTGAACTGCGAAACGGCACAGTATTTCGGCAAGGCACTTTCATCACAATACCGTCTGCGCTACCGCTCCTTTGTCGATCGGCAGGATTGGGAGCTTTCCAGCTTTCGCGGCATGGAATATGACTGTTATGACACACCTGCCACCAGCTATCTTGTCTGGCAGGATGAAAACGGTGAGGTGCGCGGCGCGTCGCGCCTGATGCCGACAGACCGTCCTTATATGCTGAAAGATCTTTGGCCGGAAAGCGTTGAAAATATCGCCTTGCCCTCCTCTGCCAGCATCTGGGAGGGATCGCGCTTTTGCATCGATCGTAAATTGCCGCAATTTCTGCGCCGCCGTATTACGGAGGAAATTGTCTGTGCTTATCTGGAATTCGCGCTTGCCCAAAATATTACCGCCATTATCGGCATTATGCCGCCGCTGATCTGGCGGTCGGTTTTCATCAATGCGGGATGGGATGTCGAATTTCTGGGCAAATCCGGACATTACGGCGGCGGGCGCAAAAATATCGCAGGACAGATGCATGTTTCCGCAACAGCTCTCAAGCAGGTCAGAGAAAAGACGGGAATTCTTCATCCGGTGCTGCTAACAGCTCCGTTTAACGAAATTGAAACCACGAAAAAAAAGGTGTGTATGGAATGAGCGATCACATAAAGAAAAACGTTACCGAACATATTTTGTCTTTGATCCTTTATGCGTTGGCCGAAGCCGACCGCGAAGGAATGAGCGACCTTGTCCCCGTACTGGACGATGCCTTGCTGAAAATCATCGCGGCTTATGAAGAGCAGAATGGCGGTGAAGGCACATGGGAGAGATGCACGGATTTGTATCAGGAGATACTGCAATCGCTGGATGATAACAGAAAGATCCGTAATATACCGACGCTGTCCGAAGCAGGCTCCGGACAGCGTGATAAATAACGTAAAATTTCATTTAAAAAGAAAAACTTAAAGCTTTTTATTTTTTCTTTTTTGCGCGATCGCCTCCACCATAGCTTCATAAGGAACAGCACCGGAAATCAGCTGATCTTCAACAATGAAGCCCGGCGTACCCGTAATACCGAGGTCATTCGCCAAAGCACGGTTCATCTGGATGGCTTTCGATACATCGGCACTTTGCGCGTCCTGACGCATCCGTCCCGCATTCAGGCCAGTTTTTTCAGCCAAAGCCGACAGCGTATCCGCATCGAAAGCACCGCGATGAGTCATCAATGCATGGTGAAACTCAAGATATTTTCCCTGTTTCTCGGCAGCCAGCGCCCAGCGCGCCGCCGTTTCGGATTCCGGGCCAAGAATAGGGAAGTCTTTAAAGACAACACGCAGATTTTTATCTTCTTTCATCAGGCGATCCACCGTTTCCCATGCGCGTTTGCAATAGCCGCAGCGGTAATCAAAAAACTCCACCACTGTTATATCTCCGTCAGGGTTACCGGCAACCGGAGAGTCTTTAAAAAGCCGGCTTGCATGTTCCTCCAACGCAACCTGCTGGCGCTCTCCTTGCTGCTTTTGCAGATAAGCGTTTACTGTTTCCAAAATTACCTGCGGGTTATCCTTGATCACATCCAGCACGATTGCCTCGACTGCGGCACGATCCATCACTGCGGCTTTTTCCGCAGATGCCGTACGGCTGTCTACCGTCAACATTGCTGTCAACATCACGGCAAGCGCAAAAAACATTGCCAAAGAAAGC
>SBHI01000212.1 GCA_006226225.1 Alphaproteobacteria bacterium | reverse complement strand
ATTCTCGGCGCGGGTATCATGAAACAGTTGCGGGAAAAGGCGGAGGGCGATCTCCGCTTTTCCGGTATCGGTGGGGAGCTGATGGCGGCAGAGGGACTGAGTTCGCTGTTTCCGATGGAAACCCTGTCGGTGATGGGGGTATGGGAGGTTTTGCCGCGCATCCCTGATCTGTTGGCGCGCATCAAACAGACCGTGCGCGATATTGAAGAAAAACAGCCGGATATTCTGGTGACGATCGATTCAC
This sequence comes from Alphaproteobacteria bacterium, assembly GCA_006226225.1. Lineage (GTDB taxonomy): Bacteria > Pseudomonadota > Alphaproteobacteria > Micavibrionales > CSBR16-224 > CSBR16-224. The sequence continues at coordinate 3,985 of SBHI01000212.1, read as the reverse complement.
CGGATTTTTGTTTCCGCGTGGCAAAATCCGTGAAACAACGCGGCAAGGCAAAAATGCCTATTGTGCATGATGTTGCGCCCAGCGTCTGGGCTTGGCGGCCGGGGCGGGCGAAGAAAGTCGCGCAATTTCTGGACCATTTGCTGGCCTTGCTGCCATTCGAGCCACCCTATTTTGAAAAAGAAGGGCTGGCCTGCACCTTTACAGGACATCCGGTCATGGAAAACGAGGCATTGATAGAGGCGGATGGTGCGCGTTTTCGTGCGGAGAACGGCATTGCCGCCAATGAGGCTTTGCTGTGTGTGCTGCCGGGCAGCCGCCATTCGGAACTGACGCGGATGCTGCCGGTTTTTCGGCAGACGCTTGAAACACTGAAGGCCAATCATAAAGGGCTGCGTTTTGTCACAGTTACTTTTCCGCATTTGCACGATGTGATTGCAAAAGCCTTTGACGGCCTCAATGTGATGATCACGACAACGGATAAATATGATGCCTTTGCCGCGGCGGATGCCGCTTTGGCTACATCGGGAACCGTGGCGCTGGAGCTGGCGGCGGTCGGTACGCCGTCGGTGATCGGCTACCGTATGAGCGCGTTGAACGGGTTTCTCGCAAAATTGCTGGTCAAGGCGAAATATGCCAGCCTGCCCAATATCATTCTGGATGCGCCCGTCTTGCCGGAGCTGCTGCTGGAAAACTGCACGGTGGATAATCTGACGCGGGAGGTCGGTAAATTGCTGACAGATGATGCGGCCGCAACCACGCAGCGCAAGGCTTTCACGGAAATGCGGCAGAAATTTGAAGGGCTTTCCCCCTCTGCCACAGCTGCGGATGTTATTTTGTCATTAATGTGACGCTTTCGGCTTCGGCTTTTGCGGTTTGCGCGCATAATCCGCATATTCATCGCGGTAAAAAGCGAACAAAAAGGCCATCAGCAGGCCGGGTATCCACGATCCGAACAGAAGAGACAGTCCGATTTTGTTCTGCCCTGAATCATCATCGGAAATGGCTGTTTGGCTAATCTCCGCCGCTTTGGAAAAACGTGTCTGCATATCGGCGTTATCGGGAACGCTGACAGTGCTGCGGGCTTCGTCCAGATGTTCGGCAACCGCTGCGGTGTTGATCATATTCGGCAGCGATTCATCAACGGATGACCAGTCAAAATCACCGTCTTTTGCATCCAGGTCTGTCAGCATGTTTTTGAAATCTGTTTCCGAAATAGCCAATCCGTCCGTGCCACCATTAGTGTAAAGACTGCCGAAAAAGGCTTGCGCTGCATCTTTGATACTGTATTCCGTGGCCATAACGTCATCGGCCAGTTCCAGAACTTTATCCCGTTGCCCCAGCTGTTCATAGGCGGCCTGATCGCCTTTCAGCTTGTTATAGGTGGTGACTTGCGTCAGCAAATCGGCTTTCTGCTCCTGCAGCTCCGCCATGACGGTTTCGCTATTGGCAAGGCCTTGCGTATCCATATCTTCATGGCCGATATTGCCTGTGATCGCCATAAAGGGCAGGACAGCGGCGGCTGTCAAACCGACGACCCAATGGGCAAAGTCGTTGTTGGTTTTATCCACAACGTGATAACCGATATTTTTTGCCTGATATTTCAGATTTTCCGCACTCATAACACATCCTCGTTTTGGTACAATTATTCGCGGATCATATTAACATAATAATATAAAAAGTCAAGCAAAAGACGGGAAAAACCTATGCGCGGCGCGGGGAAACGCGCTATGATGAGGATATACGAAGGGAAGGATAAAAAATGCTGACAGAACTGATGTTTTTCGGTTGCGGCGCGGCTTTGGGGGCGGCGGTCTTTTGGCTTGCCTTCCGCAAACGGCTTTCGGGTGAGGAAGCCGCGGTTTTGCGCACCAAGCTGGAACTGGCGGAAGAACATCACGCAAAACTGGCCGAGGAAAAGCAGAAATTCGTCGAGCAGATGCAGGAAAAAATGGGCGATAGCTTCAAGGCTATGAGTCAGGAGGCCTTGAACGCCAATCGCGAGACCTTTCTGGCACTGGCAAAGGAAAAGCTGAAACAATCGCAGGATGACGCGCTGCATGATCTGGATAAACGCCACAAAGCCATTCAGGAACTGGTGAAGCCGGTCAGCGACAGTTTGGAGAAAATGGATCAGAAAATCGGCGTGCTGGAAAAAGAACGCCAGAACGCTTATGGCGAGCTGAAGCAATATCTGGCAACCATGAAAAGCGATCAGGAAAAACTGCGCGGTGAAACCGCCTCGCTGGTACAGGCATTGCGTTCACCCTCGCAGCGCGGCCAATGGGGTGAATTACAGCTGAAACGCACGCTGGAAATGGCCGGACTGGTCAAAGGCGTACATTATGAGGAACAAGTCACCGTCAAAGGCGACGGGCTGCACCAGCGCCCCGATGTTGTCGTAAAAATGCCGGGCGGCCAGTCCATCGTCATTGATGCGAAAGTACCGCTGGATGCCTATCTGGATTCCCTGAAAGACGGTATTTCGGAGGAGGAGCGCATCCGCGCTCTTGACCGCCATGCCGCGCATGTCCGTGCCCGTATCAAGGAACTCAGCAGCAAAGCCTATTGGGAGCAATTCGACACGCCGGAATTTGTCGTGATGTTCCTGCCGGGGGAAAGCTATTTCAGCGCGGCGCTGGAACGCGACCCGTCCTTGCTGGAGGCAGGGATTGACCACCGCGTCCTGCCTGCATCGCCGACAACCTTGATCTCGCTCCTGAAGGCGGTCAGCTATGGTTGGCGTCAGGAAAAGCTCGCCCAGAATGCGCAAGAAATCTCCGCACTTGGCAAAGACCTGTACAAACGTCTTGCCGTTTTCGGCACCCATATGCACAAGGTCGGCAAAGGCATTGCCGGCGCGATGAGCAGCTATAACCAGGCTGTCGGCTCGCTGGAGCGCAATGTCTTTTCCGCCGCGCGCAAATTCGACGCGCTGGAGGTCACGACCGACCAGACCCAGCTTCCCGATCTTGATCCGCTGGATCAAAGCCCGCGTCCGCTGCTCAGCGAGGATATCAAAACCACGCTTCCCGATGATGCGCCCGCCAATGAAGCGGATGATGACGATGCGGAAACGCCGCCGAAAAAAGCGCGGAAAAAAGCCTAGAAACGATTGGGGTATAAAAAGGATAGAACATTTAGATAAAACACTTATTTTTTCATTCTTTGAAAAATTCTCAAAATTTGAATGTGCTTTGAAAAGAGCGGGCTTCCATAAGGGAGATGAAGACAAAATTGAAGTTGCATGGGATAAGTTTGCCAATAGCTTGAATTCTGATTTTGTTCAAAAATTGGGAGCCGCAGAAGAATGCACGGCTATTTTTAAGAATCCTCCGAAAAAAATGGTTGTGCGAAACGGTAATGCGGGATGGAAACCAGAGGGAAATGAATGCCCTGCTTCGCCTAATGATAATCAAACACTTTTTGTTTATGTGCGCCGAGTTAGAAATAATTTATTTCATGGCGGGAAATATCCTGAAGGCCCAGTCCAAACCCCTGAAAGAGATGGGCAGTTGCTCAAATCTTGTATGTATATTTTGGAGAAAGCACTTGAGCAATCTTCGAAAGTAAATGAGTTCTACCGGCAAATCGAATAGGTTTTGCAGTCATTAACTACATCAGAAAAAAAAAGCCGGACGGCCTGTAAGCCGGGTTCTGTCGAGGACGGTTATTCATCTGGGACGCATGTTACCATGCGCCTCTAGCAATCTACCCGGGCGACGGGCGCGGAAATGCGCCATATGCCGCCCCTATTTGATCTTGCTCCCGGCGGGGTTTACCTTGCCGTCTGCCGTTACCGGAGACGCGGTGCGCTCTTACCGCACCATTTCACCCTTACCTGACCGAAGTCAGGCGGTATCTTTCTGTTGCACTAATCCGTAGGCTTGCGCCCCCCGGCCGTTAGCCGGCGCCGTATTTCCGTGGAGCCCGGACTTTCCTCGACGCATCAAAGATGCGCCGCAACCGTCCGGCCGTCCGGCTGGGG
>SBHI01000082.1 GCA_006226225.1 Alphaproteobacteria bacterium | reverse complement strand
AAGGAAGAGTTTATCGTCAATTTGGAGGATATCACCAAGCCGCAAACGGATGAGGATATCTTCGGTAATAACAAGCTGATGCGCGATGCGGCGGATTATCTGGAGGTATTCCGTGCGTTATACGGCAAGGAACGTGATCTTTGGGATGCGCAAACAGATATGATGCAGCGGGATATGGTACAAAAAGGCAATATTTTCGTCAGTGTCGAATCCATGTATGTGCTGTGGATTATGCGGAAAGACGAAAGCCGTGCGGTGTTGGATGTGTTGTGCGAACTGGCCAAGGTCAAACAGCCGCAGGCCGCACAGCCGAAGATCATCACAAAACCGCAAGCGCGTCAGGGCGGTATGCGTTAATCGCGATGCTTGCGCGGGTCGTACAGTCTTAGCTGATCAACGATGTGCAGCACATTTTCAATCTCCTGTTTCAAAGCCAGCAATATTTCGGGATGCAGCGTCCTGATATCTATCTTCGGCGGTTCAAACAGATTCTTTTCAGACGGGATCAGTGCTAAAAAACGGTTATCGTAATAAGCCAGCGAGATACCCTCCGTATCGTAGAATCCTTTTAATGCCTGAATACGTTCAATCATCAGCGGGTCAATCAGATAGCGCGCCTCGACCTGGTCGCTGGTATAGACATCATAGTCTTTTTCGAAAGCGGGAGAGACGAGGTCGGCGCGTTTCAGCCCTGTGGCTTTTTCATGCAGGTATTCGGCAATACTGCCGCGGTTCCGCACAGCAATGGTATGGCCGAAAAACTTGTTTTCCGGCATTGTCACCAGCACAGCGATTCCCTGAAAGACCGCGACAAATTCTTTTTTCTCAACATATTTGCCGCGCTCGTATTTCATTGTGCGCTGTTCTTCTTCCAGCTTGATTTCCGCAAAGCAGACATCTGTGTTTTTATAGCGGCCTTTAAAATAATCCTCACTTGTGATGCGGTCGTAATGTGGCAGAATTTTTGAGGGGCGCATATCCTCCGCAGGAATTTTGCCGTCTTCTTGATAGGTGAAATCGCCAAGCAGGGCGGCAAGAGCAGGCAGTGCATGTTTTTTATAGGCGGCGGCGTAAGTCAGCCTTGGCGCAATTGCCCAAACCGTCAATAGCAGCAGGCTACAAATTGCGGCGATAGGAAAATCCGTATCAGGCAGCATATTGGCATCAATCAGCAAAGCCGCCGGTACAAGCACGAGCGCCAGCAGTGCCGCCGTTTTCTTATGTTTTTGATAGGACGCATATTTTTCACGCCGGAAAGCGTCCAGTTTTTCCAGAGCGGGGGCGATATCTTCACCTGCTGCAGGTATGTCTTTTTCTTGGGCCATTGCCGCTATCCATTCATGCTTGTCTATCTTATGCAGGATAGTCTACCGTGAAAGAAAAAGCAGGAGGAAAAAAATATGGCGGAAGATAAAAGCGGCAGTATTGTCGTCCGGTCGACGGGCAAGGGCAAGTTTCAGCACCATATTACGGCCGGAAAACATGAATTGACGGCGGATGAACCTGCAAAGCTTGGCGGCGATGATACGGGGCTTGCGCCTTATGATTTGCTGCAGGCGGCATTGGGGGCATGTAAATCCATGACGCTGCGCATGTATGCCGACCATAAAGGCTGGCCTTTGGACGGGGTGGATATTTGTGTTACGCATGAAAAAATCGGTGACGCGGACGGCAAGCAGGATGTGTTTCATTGCCAGATTTGTCTGCATGGTGACGGCTTGAGCGCTGAGCAGCGTGCAAGGCTGATCGAGATTGCCGATAAATGTCCGGTGCATAAAACATTACAGGCGCAGAACACGGTGATTGAGTCGCTGGAATTCAAAGGGAAAATAACGGCACAAAAAGCCTGAAAAGACGCTTTTTTCTCGCCGTCGGCGGTATGGTTATGTTATAAGACGGCGGTATAAACAAGCAATGGCCAAGGTGAAAGGCTATGACTGCGGAAAAAACAGCGGAATATACGCATGATATTGGGACGGATTTGACACAATCCGTGCGTACCGCCTGTGCCCGCGTTATGGAACAGGCGCGGCATGTGCATATTCGCACCGCGCAAATTCCCGCCTATGCGGAACGTATCAGCAGCTATTTTCCTTACGAGAATTTGTGGCATTCGGCGGGCTGGCATTTCCGCAGCAATAGTGACGAAGCACTGGCGGCCTATGTCCTGACGCTGGACAGTGTCAATTTCGGATCAGGTTATTTTTCGGCACTGGAAAAACGTGAGGGCATGTCAGGCTATGCCACGATTGCCTCATGGCTGACCGACCGTTTTCAGGAACAACCGTTAACGCCACATGATTTGAAGAACATGTCGGCAAAGCTGTGTGCGGATATTTTTCATCAGGATATTTCCAATCCCGAGATGCTGGAGCTGATGGAGCGTTTTGCCAAAGCGATGAGCGAAGCCGGTCGGCAAATTCTGGAACATTATGACGGACGGTTCCTTAATTTGGTGACATCTGCCGATTACTCTGCCGTGGGGATTGCCGCACGGCTTGCCAAATTCCCGCAATATGCAGATGTTGCGCATTATCACGGCTTTGCCGTGCCGTTTTATAAACGTGCCCAAATCGCGGCGGCGGATATTTATCTGGCTTTTGAAGGCCAGCGGGCAGGGGCGCTGTCTGATCTTGAAAAACTGACGATCTTTGCCGATAACGCCGTGCCGCATGTGCTGCGCATGGAAGGCGTGCTGGAATATTCCGACACGCTGGCGGCAAAGATTGATGCGGAGGAATTACTGGAGGCCGGATCGGAAGAGGAAGTCGAACTGCGCGCCGCCGCGATCCATGCGGGTGATCTGATCGTAGAGGCATTACACGGCTTGGGGCAGATCGGCGTGATGGCAATGAATCTTGACCATTATATCTGGGATCACAGCCACCGCCCCGAATACCAGTCAAAGCCGCGTCACCGCACGCAAACCGTTTATTATTAGCGGCTTTGCATGCCTGTGCCGCTTTGCGGGTGATGCGGTTTGCGCACGGGCCGGTTTTCAAAATTTTTCAGGGATTTTCTGACATCCGCCATCTCTTCGCTGGCGACGGCGCAGATCGTATCCGCCGCACCGTAATAGACGTAAAGCTTGTCATCCTGCACCAATGCGCCGCAGGGGAAAACAACGTTATTCACATCGCCTTCCAGCTCGTAATCCGCTTCGGGCGCGAGGGAGGGGGCTTCGGTTTTGCTGATAATTCGCGTCGGATCGTCTTTGTCCAGCAGCATCAGGCTGATCGTCCATTTGAAATCCGATGAGATACTGGAATAAACCAGCAGCAACCCTTCATCAATCTCGATCGGCGGCGCGCCCGGTTCGATACCAAGATCTTCGTAATTGCCCTCCTGCGGGCCCATCAGCTCGTCTTCTTCGATATCATGTGTTTGCCAAAAGCTTTTCCATGCCTCCATGTCTTCGGGATTATCAGGGGCGGGGGACATCATGGTGCGTTCTACGCTTTCCTCATCCTTCCACATGAACCAGTTTTTGCCGCCGCTTTCAAACAGAATGCCTGCTTTGCAGCGGCGGTCAGGGCCGATAACGCCGTGTTTTTCAAAAGTTTTGAAATCTTTGGTCGATGCAAGCGCAATGCGGATACCGTCGCCCGCATCAGGCTGTCCCAGACCTTTGGCCAGCGAGGTATAGCAAATATAGAATTTGTCGCCGACTTTTGTGATGCGCGGATCTTCAACACCGAATTTATCGTAAGTCTCGCCGGGGGCGAGGGCGCGTTCGGTCTTTAATTGAAAACTGTCGGGGCATTTGCCTTCCCACAGACTTAGGTGAGAAGTGTAGTTGTCGTCAAAGGCATTCACCGCACCGATTTTCTCGTAACCTTTGGGGACAGAGCGTACCAGCATCAGGAAATGCCCGGGTTGATCTTCGACGGCAGCCGGATTAAAGGTTGCACCCAGATCACCTTCGGGTTTGACAACAATACCGTGACGTTTCATCGGATTTTCCCCTTCATGTTGTAGATAAGTATCGCGTTTATCATAACACCGGAAGGGTTAAGATTTTGTATAGAGGAAAGTGCGAAGAAAAATGGTCGGGGTGAGAGGATTCGAACCTCCGGCCTCCTGTTCCCAAAACAGGCGCGCTACCAAGCTGCGCCACACCCCGACAGGAATGCGCTGACGTTAAAGATAAAAAGCCAGACTGTCCAGCATTTTATACGCTTTCTTGTGCAGAAAGTGCCTGTTGCAGCCGTCCGACCATCGCGTAAAAACCGTTGCGGCGGTTGACGCTGAGATGCTGCTGTAGACCAAGATGGGTAAAAATCTCCTCGATATCGTAATC